>JAEZZM010000006.1 GCA_023418575.1 Actinomycetes bacterium
TGGGAGAAAAGCCCTTTAGAGCAGCTCAGCTCTTTGAATGGCTTCATCAAAAAATGGTGAGAGACTATTCTCAAATGACTAACCTATCCAAGTCCTTGCGAGAAAAACTAGCGCAAAACTTTGAACTTAAGGAACCTGAGCTTCTTACACGCATGGAATCTAAAGATGGTTCCTGCAAGTATTTATGTCGCTTAAAAGACGGTCTTTTGTGCGAGACGGTTGGCATGCCTTCGCTGAGTTCTGAGCATAAATTGAGTGTGTGCATTTCTAGCCAAGCTGGATGTGCCATGGGCTGTGCTTTTTGCGCCACAGGAAAACTGGGGCTCATGCGTTCCCTCAGCGCGGCCGAACTTATCGACCAGCTTTACCTGGTTAGCAAGGATTTTGACCGTCGTATTAGCCATGTGGTAGTCATGGGTCAAGGTGAGCCTTTTGCAAATTACACTGAGCTTATGAAGGCTTTACGTATTATGAATTCCGATAAGGGCTTAGCCATAGGAGCACGCCACATTACAGTATCTACCTGTGGAATTATCCCCATGATCAAGCGTTTTGCTGAGGAGCCCGAGCAATTTACCTTGGCAATTTCCCTGCACTCAGCTGTACAATCCACACGCGATCTTCTTATGCCAGGCGTGCGTTCTTATCGGCTAGAAAAGCTAAAAGAGGCTGTTGTAACTTATGCAGAGCTCAGCGGTAGGCGACCTTCTTATGAATACGCTTTGATGAAGGGGGTAAATGATTCGCATGAGCAGCTGGAAGCGCTGATAAAATTTACAGAGGGTAGCTTGTGCCATGTAAATCTTATACAGCTCAACGAAATTGAGGACTCTGAGTTTAAACCGGTAAGCATGAAGCGCGCAGAAGAGTTTAAGGCGGCCCTACAGCAACACGGTGTTGAGTGCTCAATCAGATGCTCCCGCGGTCAAGATATTGATGCTGCCTGCGGACAGCTTGCCTCAAAACATGTTAAGGCAGATCAGCGTCTTTAGGCAGCTCATTTTCACGCTGTTCATCTTCACGCTGTTCATCTTCAGCTTGCTTATCTAGATCCTCACTCATGAGCTGTAGGCTTTCTTGAGTATAAAGTTCTTCTACCCTAGCTTTTAACTCATCAAGATCTTCATAGTTAAAGCTCATCTTAGTTACAGCATCAGTATCTGCACGATAAAAAGCAAGCTCAACTCTTTGAGCTAACTGCGCTTTAAGACAGCTATAAGCATATTTTTTAGCTTGGAGCTCAATGATTTCTTCAAACTGTGCATCATCTGCCCAAACATAACCTGTCTTGAAGTCTACGATAAGAGCGGTGTTTACTTCGTTAGTCTCATTGCCTTTGCTCGTATCACCCATAAACAAAAGGTCAATGGCGCCTTTTAAGCGCTTAGTTCCATCCTGTAGATCAAGTGGGATCATCAGAGCCTTTTCAACAAAAGCATACCTATACCTCTTAAAGGCATCCTTCCAGAGTGCTGAGTTAAACCAATTATTTAGTAACTGCATCAAGCGTTCATTGTCCTGAGCAGAGAAACTATGTAGCTTATCAAAGGCTTTAAGATAGGCGTTTGCCCTATCTTGGATCCAAGCCTTATCTATCATTAGCTGGCCGTGTTCATCAAGTGATAGTGCGTTTAACTTGTCACCCAGTTTTAAACGAGCTTGCTCTTGATAAGCCTTAATGACAAGCTGCTGGGCCAATCTATGAAAATGCGTACCAAAATCTGTAGCAAACTGAGAACGCTTAAGGCTGAGGCCTAATTTCTCTGAAAGCTGTCTGTCCTTTGGAGCTTGCTCAAAATATGAGCTCTCCCTAAACTTTGAGAACGTAGGGTTAAGTTGGATATGCAATCGCCTATACTCATCTGCTATTAGGACTGAGTGAGCTTCTTGTTGATCAACCTGCTCTAGCTGACTGTTTTGTGTATTTTGATCTATCTGATCGTTTTGATCGCACTTATCGGCTTTATCAACTTCATCGCCCTGATCGCACTTATCGGCCTCATTGGCTTGCTCATACTGCATCAAGACTTCTTCTGCGCTCAAACGAGAGATACTATAGCTCCTCTTAAAAGCTGCTGCTCCCTGGTTCTCTCCTCCATTTTCCTGCTTATTCTCATTTTGGTCTGCAGTTTTGTTCTGCATTTCTTGATCTAACTGGGCATTTTTAATAAGTGCTGCAGCCATACTAGGGAGAGTAGCTGACTGCATTTTCTTTTCTCCCATATCATTGTGAACAACAATCAGCCCTTCTCGAGCCCTGGTAAAGGCAACGTAATACTTTCTATACTGCTCACGCAAAGACTCAAGTTTTTCCATCTCTTTAAGGTGAAGGGCATAAAATGCTAGATAAGGCTCCTTATATGCCGGCCTAGCAGACTGAGCATACTCATCAAAGAGTTTTTCATAACTACTATAAGCTGTTCCATTAAGATTAAATTCAAAACTCTTATTGATAGTATCTGCACTTGGCATCTTAAGAGAGAAGGCATAGGTATTATCATCATACCTACTCAAATAAAACTCTCCCCTGCTTCTAGGTTGATCACTAGGAACTTCTGGTACTCCAACCAGCGGAAATTCCAAACCCTTTGAGGCATGTATTGTCATAATCTTCACAGCATCAGAGGCGCTCAGAGCTGCAGGGCTATCATTTAAGGCGCTTAGCTCATCCAGATACTGATCAAAACTATAAGGGGCTAAACCCTCACTAAGCTCAAGATTCTTGAGGATCTCAAGGTACTTCAAGATATTAAGATAACGACTTAAGCCATCTAAACCTGACTGCAAGAGATGTTGCTCATAAGAACAGCTTTCAATCACATATTGAATAATCTCTGATAAGGGACGATAAGCCACTGCCTTTATTGCCGTATTAAGAATTTCATAGGCTCCTGACAGCTTGGGAAGCTGAACATTGGCTGGCTTCTGCAACTCAACTTGTAGATCAGCTTGCGCTTCAGTCAGTAGCTCAGCTTGCAGCTCTTCTTGCGCTTGAGTCTGTAAGCACGCTTGAGCATATGTCTTTAAGTTTTGCCACATACTCTCTTGATAGCGCTTTTCTTTGTCCCTTTGAGATGCCTGCATTAAGAGCAAATCTTCTTCACTAATTGCAAAAAGCTCAGAAATGAGAAGCTGCAAAAGCAAACTATCATTTTCTGGATAAAGCAAAAACTTTCTCAAGCAGCTTAAAAGGCTCAATTCAGGAGTCTCATAATAAGCAGATCCCCCCTGAATAAGCACCTTAAAACCTTCTTTTTGTAAATAATCTTTATACACTGAAGCTTTAGACTTCATTGTCTCCAGTAGAATCGCCATGTCAGCAGGTTTATAACCTTCATCCCTTAACATCCGCAGTTTACTTGCCAAGGTTTGAGCTTGCTCATCTGTTTTAGCCTGCTCACCAGAAATAATTTCAGTAATCCTGCTTTTATCTTCAGGTATATAAGGCGTATCCTTTTCTTTTCTTCCTGCCTTTAAGGGTAAGAGCTTATCGCCAAACAATTCTTGCTGACCAAAAATAGCATCTACATAACGCAGAATGTGATCATGAGAGCGATAATTGGTGTCCATTTCGATAAGCTCGGCTTCTAATTCTTGCATCTCTTCCTTATGACGCTGATATACTGCTAAATCCGCGCCCCTGAAAGCATAAATTGACTGCTGCTCATCGCCCACCGTACATAAACTCTGGAGCTTATCGCCCGCCAAAAGAGAAATTATTTTATTTTGTAAGGGATTTGTGTCTTGAAACTCATCCACCATAAGCACTTTGAACTGCTTTTGATATCCCTCTCTCAATTCCTGATTTTGCTCTAAGATATCCAAACAGAAGTTCTCTATCTGCGTAAAATCAAACTTTGCCTCTTGTAAGGAAATGCTGTCATAATGAGCTCGCAATTCACGTGCTATTGACAATACTTTAGTGGAAAGAAAGGCCATTAAAAGACCAATGAAATCCCCAACTAAGAGATGAAATGAGTTAAGTTCTTCAGCTACTTTTTTAGATGCACGCGGCCTAGATTCTGATACAAGCAAAGCCTCTAAAACCAAAATACAGGACTCGCTTAAGGAAAGCTCTTGCTGCAAAAAGAGCCGATCTTCAAGTTGGGAGACTTCTTGAACTATAAGATCATAATACTGTGCGTACTGTTCCTTTTTTTCCTTATCGGAAGCAGAAGAAATATAAGCTTCTTTAAGTGCATACACCGTATCTGGGATTTGAGAAAAATAAGCCCTAAATTCTTTTTTATACTGCTCTAAATTTAGGTTTTGGAGAGCATTAGTTGTGCTATAAACTGCAATAGGCTTCTGAGATCGTTCTATAAGCGAGAGCTTTTCAATTAATGAGGCAAGAATCTCCTCAAGCTTCTGCCGACCATATAATTTCAGTAAGACAGATTCCTCTGCATCCTCCCCCATCTGCTGAATTCTATCTTGAATCAGAGAAGAGAGTAGTTCTTTAGATTCTGTCTCATCGCGTAACTCAAACAAAGGATTTAAATTAATTTCAAGAGCATGGCTGCTTAGAATACGCTTACACATGGCATCAATGGTGCAGATCCATGCCTCGTCAATTTTCCTAGCCTGCTCATAAAGTTTCTCCTGTTTAAGCATTCTTCTTACCCTATGAGCAAGTTCAGCTGCTGCCTTATTGGTAAAGGTTATGCCCATGAGCTGCGATGGCTCGGTAATAAAGGCTTCACCCTCTTCGGTTTTGTGCTTAAACGCCTGTACCAGCCTCTTAGAAAGCGTCCAGGTCTTACCTGCACCTGCGCCTGCAGATACCTGAACGGGCTTATCTAGGGTATGTATTACTTTTTCCTGCATTGGATTAGCAGACTGAGACATTAAAATCCCCCCTCATCACATATTCCGCAAACAGGCTGTATGGTGCAATATGCACCTTTATCGTTTTTAATTTTGGGGAATTTACCTTGCTCTAAATGCGCTATTTGCTCTCCTACAAAATCCTCAACAAGCTGTAAATAATCTTGAAAATCATCCGGTTGCCTTTTTAAATACTTTGGATCCCATTTTTGTTCCATAGGCAAACCACAGTTCTTTGCCTTGATGTTAGAAATCCCTAAGGCACTATAATCCAAAATATCTGCATCAAAACAGCCGCCTAGGGCCTTTGGATTATTGAGCGATTGATATAGGCAGGCACAAACACGGGCATCCGATATACGGTTATCAGAATCCTTAAGCTGTGCTTTCAAAGCTTCTTGCTTGTTTCTCTGGAACAGTTGGGCATATAAAGCAGCTTGAATTTTATGTTCTCCTTTGCCATCCTTTTGGTTAAGTGAAACACAATCAGCGCTGCCCAGTTTATAATCTCTAATCACATACAGATTATCTTTAACGTCTATGCGGTCGATAAAACCTTTAAATCTTCTACCTGCATACTCCCCTTCAATCCTGTATTCAAGAGCATAAGGTTTAAATCCAGGCAGTAAATTAGCATCATGTCTCAAGAAGGCACGAAGATTGCGAGCAATACGATCCAAATTCTCCTGGTCCTCCTCATCAAAGGCCCTAGATTCAAGCTCTTCTTCAAGCCATTTTTTTAAATTTTTAGCAATAAGCTCATCAAGCTCTAGCAACCAATAAGCTAAATTCTCTTGGTCTATACGCCCTTTGGGATCCTCTTCCATAATGCGTGCATATAAGATTTGTAAACATCTATGCGCAAGAATACCTGTAATACGCGCATCAAATGCAAGTGAAGGGTCATGTGGCCTCAGACCATATTCCATAAGCCAGCGATAAGGGCAATATGCATAGGTTTCAATACTTGATGCACTTAAGACCTTATCCTTAATTCCTAGAAGAGATAAGTTTTCTTTAATTTGCATTAATCTCAGCTCCTCCTTCTAAACATGCATTAACACGTCTATTTCTGGCTTCAAAAGATAAGGATGGAGCAAAATCTTCTATATGATCCTCGTAAATGAAATTAATGTAGCCATCTTTTATCCAATTTTCTCCACCAAGCTCAGATGTGCAGCTATCCTCAGGGTTATCAAAGGCTGATGTCCCCTCATTTAATTCTAGGAGTGCTTTAGGTATATCTTCATCTTTATCTTCACTGCTAAATAAGTCTAATAATTCCGATAAAAGCGGAGAATTTTGAAGCTCTCCCCCATTTCTATCTTGCGAAAGCTTAACTGCTGCAAAGCTTTTCTGCGCGCTTGCAATTATTTGATAAAACTCTTCTCGCCTAGATTCATAAAATGGCGCTCCCTGCCTTAATGCATAAGCTTGTTTATATAATTCAAAAGCAGTTTCCGCCTTGAACGCAGGGTACTCTTGGCTATTAAGATCAAACATAACTACGAGATCTGCACTCAAGTCTTTTGCCTGATAGGGACTGCAGATTCGTATATGTATTTTTCTGTTAAAGGTGCTAGGATCAAAATCTTGCAAAGATTGCTCATCTGTCTTTAGAGCTAAGGTACTAGATCTAAAAAGATCATATACAAAACGCTCATTAAAATATAAATCAGTATCTGGAGGAAGCGCATTTCCTAAGGCTTCAAATTCTCTTGCATATAAGCTTACTAGCATTGAATCTATTAAACTTCTACTATATTCAGAATGCAAAAGATCAAGAAGATTAATAAATCCCAAGCATGTTTCACGTGAAACCTTAGCTATTGATAAATCTCGGTAGTTTGAAATATAAGTATATAAATTAGGAAGCTCTTCTTTTATCGCAGACTCTACATCTGAATTAGCAAACTTATCTAAATACTTATAGTGTTTAAGAATTTTGTATGCTTGCGCCCTGTTTTCTTGAGCAAAGCTACTATGTATAAACAAAAGGTCTAATAAGGAGCTTGAATTTTCATGTGCACAGTAATCGCTTAACGCATATATAAATTTTTTAAGATAAGAACGCTGTGCAGAATCCTCAAACATGTTTTCTAAATCAAAATATGTTGATTTATTAATTTGCTTCAAAATCTCGATTTCTTCAGTAATGCGCTGAGCTAAATAATAATTGTTTGTAATTAAGTTAACAGTATTAGTTTCTTCCTTACTGTTATCTATTATTTGAGAAATGATCCTGGGAACTACTGAGCTGTATGCTTCAGGGCCGTGCGAGAAATAAAAGAAAATATTTTGCTCATTCTTCGAAACGGGCTTACAATTTCCCGTATAAAGCTCTTTTAAGATCTCTTGTATATCTAAACTCATATTTAAATCTTCATGCCCTGAGAATTGATTACAGAGCCCCATAGATAGGGGAGTTATTTTTTCAAAGTTTTTTCTCAATGAATCATAACTTTGATCAATCATCTGATTCTTAATCGGGCTTGAGGACTGATCATAGGGTAGAGGGAGTAACAAACATATGTTCTCTTTTTCTTTAATAGAACTTAAATAGTCTATAAAGCAAGATGAACTTGTAATGTTTGGAAGATAAATAAGAATCTCGTTATCAAATATCTCTATTTTATCCAGAGCCTCAAAGGGGAGAAAGAAACCTCTGTCTTCACAATAGCTAATAAAAGCTTTATAAGACGCTAAGTCACTATTCTTAATGTTCTTATCAGTTAAATAGTTTGATGAATATAATGAAACAAAATTCTGGATCAAATACTTAATTCTCTCTTTATCCTCACCCTTAGCAAAACTATCTAGCAACAAATTAAATAAGTTTTGATTTCTGATAGGGGAGAGAGGACTTAAAAACTCAAATTTTTGCTCAATATACTGCCGAGGGTCCATAACTTGCGGCGGGAAAATAAAAGAACCTTGCAGTTTCTGCCTAATCTTCTTGTTCAGCTGATTATTGTCACTAATAAGGTAAATATCTCTATCGCCTTTTATTAGATGCTGATCACATATAGCATTTATAGCGCCTACAATATTTGAAACTCTGTCGTCTGAACCGCAGAAGTTATCATAATAGAAAACTTGCATATTCTTCTCACCTTGCCATAGCTTCAAAGGACACCAACGCATAAAGAATAAAAAAGGGAGTAATAGACTATGCCTTACTCCCTTAAATACAATATTTAGTAAAAACTAGTTATTGGTAAGTTTATCCCACTGCTTTTTAGACCATTTTAAATTTTCTTCTGCTACTTCCTGAGCTTTCTCTGCAGCTTCTTCAGCATTTACTTTTACACGCTCAGCGATTTTTGAAACAGCGGCTACTAAGTCACTAATTGCAGAATCTGTCTTTTTTTGAACCTTTTTATCATTTAAATAAGTGTAGGCACCGTATGCTACACCAGCAGCAATGAGTCCTACTCCCGCAATACTAATAAGTGTTCCTGGCTTCATCTTAACCCCTAACTAATCTCTCCTAATATTCTGGATAATTCTTCCTCGTCCTTGAATTCGATTTCTATCTTGTTTTTTCCACCTACAGTTTTCACCTTTACATTTGTACCCAGTTTTTGACGCAATTGACGGGCTGCAAGTTTAAAACTTTTTGGTGCACTTGTGCGTTTTGCCTTAGGAGTAGAGCTTAATGAAAATAGGGGAGCAAGCTTTTCTGTCTCACGCACACTTAATTTATCAGCTACTACCTTATGCGCTAATTTAATCCTTAATTCATCATCAGGAATTGCGAGAATAGCTCGTGCATGTCCGGCACTTAGCTTCATTTCGTACAAAAGATTCTGAACCTCTTCAGGTAAATCCAGTAACCTTAAAGCATTAGCTATTGTAGAGCGTGATTTAGATACAGCCTGTGAAAGCTGCTCTTGTGTTAAAGATTCAAGATCAATAAGACGTTTATAACCTCTAGCTTCTTCGATAGGATTAAGATCTACACGCTGCAAATTTTCTATAAGGGCAATTTTAAATTTCTCTGACTCATCAAGATCTTTAATCTGTGCTGGAACCGTCTCTAAACCAGCAAGTAGAGCTGCCTGATACCTTCTCTCTCCAGCAATGATTTGATATTTATCACCCTTTTTTTGTAACAATAATGGTTGCAAAATACCTACAGAGGCTATCGAATCAGAAAGTTCTGCTAGCTCCGTTTGATTAAAATAGGTTCTTGGTTGATCAGGATTAGCCTGAATTTTCTTAATATCAATCTCTTGAAGGCTATCCTTGCTATTATTTAAACCCGCCTCTGCACTGGTATCACTTATAAGAATGGATAAACCTTTTCCAAGTCCAGATTTCTTAGCCACGTTTTAACACCTCTTTTGCCAAATCGCGGTATGCGTTTGCACCCTTATTCATTGGTGCATATTGAATAATTGATTCTCCATAGGACGGAGCTTCTGATAATTTAACTGTTCTTGGGATAAGTGTCTTAAACATTTTATCGCCAAAGTAATTTTTAACCTCATCAACAACCTGTTTTGATAAGGAGGTACGCTTATCATACATAGTCATCACAATGCCAAATATCTCAAGTTCTGCATTAAGTCTCGAGGAAACCATTTTTATCGATTCAAGGAGTTTGGAGACTCCCTCTAAAGCGTAATACTCGCACTGAATTGGAATAAGCACTGACTTGGCTGCAGCTAAAGCATTGATCGTTAAAAGACCTAGGGATGGAGGACAATCAATAAATATATAATCAAACTCATCAATAACAGGCGCTAGTAACTCTTTTAATCTCATTTCTCTTGCCATCGCAGAGACAAGTTCAATTTCCGCTCCTGCCAACTGAATGGTCGCTGGAAGAACAAAAACTCCCTTGGCTGAAGTATCAAAAATACAAGTTTCAGCTTTTACCCCTTGCAATAAACAATCATATACACAATACTCTAACTCATTTTTTTCTATACCTAAGCCAGAGCTGGTATTACCTTGTGGATCAAAATCAACGATAAGAACTTTCTGCTTCTTTTCCGCAAGCGCTGCTGATAGATTTATAGCAGTCGTTGATTTGCCAACTCCACCTTTCTGGTTGAGTATAGCAATCATTTTTGTTGGTTCATTAGTCTTGCGTTTATAGTCCTTAAAATTCAAGGATCCTCCTAGTAATACCTGCAATTTTATTAAAATGTTTCACGTGAAACATTCTATTTACCATCCCTAGCAAACAAAAATATCTTAAGCTAGGGGAGACTTATGTGCTTTACCCACTCTTCTTGGTAGTTTAATAGTCTCTTCATGCTCTTTAAAGTATAGCAACAGCTTTCGAGAACCATAGCCAAGTGGTAAATTAAGGTCAAAAGAATCACATAGTTTTAAACCTAAAACATCACTTAGCTTATCAGCCCTTTTAATTTCATCATCACAATCAGGCCCTTTTGAGAATAAAGCATAAGATCCCAATCTAAGTAAGGGAGCTGCATACTCAAGAAGAGATGGTAAGGAATCCATAGCTCGAGCGGTCAGAAGATCAAAACTCTTATACAAATCAGGTAACAAACAAGCTTCTTCACATCTTAAATCAATTATCGTAATATCAAGCCCCATCTCTTTATTTACTTTAGAGAGGATCTGAGCTTTTTTCTTAACTGATTCAATACCAAAAGTACTAAAGTCATTAGTTATGCCGATAGGGAAGAGGGGAAAGCCTCCTCCACAACCTATATCTACATAGTTAATCTTCTTATTTTCACCCGCAGCTTGCTTTGTCTCAATGAGGTTTTCAATAATCTTACTAATAACAATCTGATAAGAAAGAGAATCTGCAATATTTAAAACTAAGGCGTCCTTATACTCTCTAATAGCAGTGAGATTAATATCCTCATTCTCTTTATATATGAGATCGCCAAACTTCAAGACTTGTATAAATGTTTCTTCTGAAATATCTAAATCATAAGCACCTAAGAAGTCTTTAAGTAAGTTCAAGCTATGATCCTTTTTTTCTAAAAACATCTCACTCCTTTTGAGACCTAACTGTAAAACTAAGTATAGGTATATCATCAGAAAAAATATAGTAAATATCTTAAGAAGAGCTCGTTCCAATACAATAAATACCTTAATGATTTATAGGAACCAGAGAAAAATATAATTGAAACTCTTAACACCTTGAGATTCTAAGTCCATATTATGACAAAAGTTTTTGAATAGAGAATATTTGTCATAACTATCAAGTGGGATAAAGTTAAAGCTTAATAATCCGGCTAAATCAAAGTTAAAGCTTCATCTAATAACAAAAGCTCCTACCTCAAGGATAGGAGCTTAGATTCACTAGAGATATAAAAACAAAAATGAATTTCAGAACTAGACTTAACGCTCTTGCCTTAACTGAATAACAACTCTACGTTCAGGTTCTTCACCTTCAGAATAAGTGCTCACCTTTTTATTAGAACGAAGAGTCATGTGGATTACACGTCTATCGTAAGAGCTCATGGGGTGAAGTTTTACAGGCCTGCGCGTGCGCACAGCTCTCTCAGCAGCATTAAAAGCTATATCTTCAAGCTTGCGCTGGCGTCTATTTTTATATGACTCAATATCAATAATGATAGGGAATCTAAAACCAATACGCTTATTTACAATACTTGAAACCATAAGCTGAAGAGCTTCCAGGGTCTTACCGTGTCGACCTATAAGAACCGCTAAATCTGGATTCATAATGTCAAAGATAAGCTCTCCTCGACCACCTTCATATTCATCAATAACTGAATCTTCTGCGTCAAAGAATTCCAAAACTTGTTTAAGAGTTTCCAAGCTTATATTTGCAATGAAATCTATATCTTCATCAGTGAGTCCCTCGCCGATTTTATAGCGGCGAGCCAATTCTGGGTAGGGGAGATGATCAAAACTAAGTTGCTCAAGTTCCTCTTCAGCTTCAGAATTATCGAACTCCTGTTCGTCTTCTTCATATTCAAAATCTTCAGCTTGAGAATCTATTCCTAAGATCTCAAACGAATCATCCTCTGTAGAAAAGATATCCTCATTATGTACTTCTGACATATATTACCTCTATTTTTTCTTTTTAGGACGAGCTTTTTTATCTTGGCGTACTACGTTAACTTCAATAGGTTCATAGACCTTTTTGGCAGCCTCTTCAACTGCGGCCTGATGTTTAACCTTTTTAGTAATAATAAATTGCTGTATAAGCCCCCAGAATGCTGAGGTATCCCAATAAAGCAGAACACCGGTTGGCGCTAACCAACCAAACCAAAGCATCATAACACCCATAACAACAGACATTATCTTAATGTTCTTATCGACATTTTGCTGCATATACATAGGAATCAAGGTTAAAGTACCAAAGAGAAGCACCATAATAATGTAAGGCAGTGCAGCAATAAGACCTTGATTAGTAAACATCTGCTGTGGAGTAGCAGTCAAGTTAATCATATTTAAAAGGGTTGCTCCACTTTGAATATGACTACTTAATACTTGGAATAAGGCGATAAATACGGGCATCTGAATCAAGATAGGAAGACATCCAGCTGCAGGATTGAATTTATTCTCAGAATAAAACTTCATCATTTCCTGATTTAAGCGCTGCGGATCATCCTTATAGCGCTCCTGCAGAGCTTTTAACTTAGGCTGGAGCTGCTGCATATGAGCCATAGATTTCTGCTGTTTCAGCGTTAATGGCATCAAGATAATACGTAAAATAATGGTAACAACGATAATAGAAAGACCCCAGTCTCCCAAATGGTCTGCAAAAAACTGCAAGACCATAAAGATGAAGTCTTTAAACCATGTCCACATCTCTGTTTTTACACCTTCTTACTGTATATACTTCTTATTCTTCTTATGGTACTGGATCATATCCACCCTCATGCCAAGGGTGACAACGTAAAATCCTTTTAATTGCAAGCCATGATCCTTTTATAGCGCCATATTTCTCTAAAGCCTCAATTGCATACTGAGAACAAGTTGGTGTATAAATACAGCTTTTTGGCAATAGCGGAGAAATACAAATTTGATATATGCGTACAAGAAGACGAAGAGCTAAACGAGGCAGTCGCAGTAAGAACTTAAGAGATTTACTTAGATATACCATACGTCTTCCTTATCTTAGATCTCTCATATCACACATGAGCTAAGCTTTAAATCTATTATTCTGCACGTTTAAACACCAGCTGAATCTAGGAGCTTATTAATAGCAGTAATTAGTTGATTAAGCTGAGCATCCTTTGTTTTAGAGGTTGCGATAAATACACACTGTGCGCTAGGCTGTCTCTCACTCAGGCGAAAGGCTTCACGCATCATACGCTTAGCTTTATTACGCATGACTGCTCCACCCGTTTTTTTACCTGCTATGAAAGCAACGCGACCAGACTGATCGCGTTGCTCACAAGGACATATTAAAAGTTTCAATAAGCCATGATGTTGCCAGGAGCCTGTCTTAAAAATGGTGTCGATATCTTTTTTTGATTTGATTCGATCCATGTTAAAGCAAGTCTCTAGCTATGCATTAGACGCAAAGACGCTTGCGACCCTTAGCACGACGACGAGCTAAAACCTGACGGCCACCTTTGGTTGCCATACGAGAGCGAAAACCGTGGCACTTAGCACGCTTGCGCTTATTAGGTTGATAAGTACGTTTCATGTTCATTTCCTCCTGACAATGTAAAAACCTGATAACAGAGTATTACCACCGTCATCAGGTTGAATAAACTGCATGATTAATTACATAAGCTTTGATATTTTACCGAGCATAGACCCTAACTGTCAACTTAAGCTGGACTTTATTCAGTTCTTTAATCATTTTTTAGCTAGATTTATGTCATCTTCCATAAAATCAACAAAGCTTTGCTTCTTTCATCTTTTCCACCTATATGGAAAACATGGTGTAATTGTTGAAAACTACCTGTAAAAATATAAAAACTACGGTGGAAATTATGGAAAACATTTAGAAAAACGGAGATAAATGCTAGAAAAATATGAATTAAAGTTTTCCACATTCAGCAGCACAGATAGAGTAAAATAAGGTATGCTGTATGATATTGAAATCTCTCAATGATATGAAATATAAGAAAAATGAGAATAAAAGAAAGAAATTGCAATGGAAAACCTGAAGGATTCTCCAATCTACCCAAGCGGTGTAAGCGCCTACACTCCATCTGCTTACAAAGCAGCTGTAGATGAACAACAAAACAATTCTAATACCCAGGTTTCTCAAACCCCCATTAAAGACTATTCTCATATAGATTTTACTGAGATCAAATACCCTGCGCGTATAGCTGTCTATGATGACCTTCTTTCATCGCCCAGGGTTTTAGTGGTAGAACCTTGTGAGGTTTCTGAATACCTTAATAAAATAAGCACCGCAAGTTATGATTTTGCTCATCAACAAGGAAGCACTATCCCTTATACGGTGATTAGAGAGCTGGTAGAAAACTTTATTCATGCATACTTTATTGAGCCCACTGTATCTATTTTAGATAATGGCTCAACTATACGTTTCACTGATCAAGGCCCTGGCATAAGCGATATAGAACAGGCAAAAAAGCCAGGTGTAACATCAGCAAACTTTAAAATGAAGCGCTATATCAGGGGTGTTGGATCTGGTCTACCAACTGTTAATGAATATCTAAGCACCCAAGGCGGAAGCTTGCAAATTGAAAATAACATCCATTCAGGTTGTGTAGTAACCATCTCTATAAAGTCTGCAAAGGATCACAGTCAAACAGAAGCTATAGAAGAAGCTAATCAAACACAAACACAAGCGCACATACAAACGCAAGCGCACATACAAACGCAAGCGCAAACATACGCACAAGCACAAGAAGCAATACAGCCAAGCATTAACGCAGTATTAGCAACACAATTACAAGAGCAAATTCAAACTCAAGAGCCCCAAGAGCGAAAAGAGCTCAACAGCACTCAAGTTGACGAGATATTCAATGCTATGAGCTTTGAGGAATACCAAGCTTTTATCGCAGGGCAATATGGTGAAGGCCATACAAAGCAAGGGAAACAAGAAATCACGCTTACCAGTAGACAAGTAAAAGTCCTTAAAACTACACTACATTTAGGTAAGGTAGGTCCAACAGAACTTAAAGAAATACTCAACATTAGTGATGCTACAGCACATAGGGATCTTAAATACTTAGAGCAACTTGGTTATATCAACGCTGATGATACCGGTAATAAAAAGCGCTCCTTAACAGAGCAAGGCTTTAACTACCTTAAGAGCTTATAGATTAGGTAAGATACAATGCAGACAGAAGCACAAATCATCTGGAATGATGTCTTAAAAGTTATAAAATTGAATTACGATGACGGGAAAACTCTCCCTTGGTTTGATCGCCTTATTCCCGTAAAACTTGATGATACGCACTTATATTGCAAAACACAATTAAGCTTTACTATTAGAGCCTTCAATCAAAGATATAAGACCTTAGCTGAAGAGATCTTAGAGCAGATCAGCATGGAGTCTCTTGAGCTTGTAATTGAAGAAGATCCTGAGGCCCCTATATCATTTACAGAAAACATAATGGAGCAAGATCTTAAATCCAACACTCACACTGGATTAAGTTCTAACGCTGAGAGCAATACAAATCATGAGCTAAATGTAGATTCCGATAAGTTAGATTCTGATAAAAGCGCAGATACACTTAATCTTAAACCTGAATCCGATAAGGGCAAGGCTCAAGCAGCGCAAAGTCAAGCTATATCTGTTTACTTTGATCCTGAAAGAGGGCAGTATATCAACGCTCAAACCAATGAACCACTTGAGCAACCTCAAAAGATTCAACATGTACCGCAGGGATCTACTCAAGCAGAATCTACTATGGAGCCACAAATAAATTATCCTGCCGACCTTAATAAAAGAACCTTTGAGACTTTTGTTGCGGGTGACTCTAATAATGCTGCTATGGTATCTGCTCAGCGTGTAGCAGAAATGCCTGGTCGCGTCTTTAATCCTTTTTTCTTATATAGCAAAAGCGGCTTAGGTAAAACGCATCTACTTATGGCAATAAAAAACTATGTAGAAGAATACTATCCCTCAAAACGAGTCCTCTATGTAACTTCAGAGCAATTCTTGCAAGATTATATTAAGGAACTAGCAGAATCAAAGAAGAAGCAAACAGGACAGCCTATCATGACTGAATATCGTTCGGTTGATGTGTTACTAGTTGATGATATTCAGTTCTTTGAGGGTAAAAATGAATCTCAAGAATACTTCTTTGCAACCTTTGAAGAATTAACTAGGAGAGGGGCTCAAATTGTCCTCTCTGCAGATAGATCACCTAAAGATCTGCGCATGGATGAACGCATGACCAGTCGTTTTCAGTCGGGTTTGTGTCAAAGTATCCAACCACCTAGTTATGAACTTAAGCTTGCTATTCTTAAAACCTTTTATAAAAGAAATCTACAATTACAACCCTGGTTTCAGGCGGATTTATCCGATGAACTCTTGCGCTATATTGCTGAAGTAAGCAGCTCAAACATACGAGAAATTGAAGGATTTCTTACTAATGTAATGGTTAAAGCATCTGGCCTTAATAAAAATGGCAGCCCGATAAGTAAGCAAGACATCAATGCCTTAGCTGCTGAATCCTTCAACCTTGCCCGCAAAGTAATAGAGATTAGCACTATTCAACGTGAAGTAGCTAAATATTACCAACTTAGCCGTGATGACATTATTGGACCTGATAGACATAAAAATATCAATCACGCGCGACAGGTAGCTATGTATCTTTCTAGGGAACTAACAGATGCAAGTTTTGCTTCAGTTGGTAAATCATTTGGAGGACGAGATCATACTACCATTATGAATGGTGTACAAAACATTGAACAGTTGGTGAAAAAGGATAGAAACTTTTTTGATGACTTAGAAAAGCTTAAGGATTTGATTAGACAGATGTCGTAAGATTACAAAAACTGGTCTTCACTAGATAAGATACCAGCTTAGGCTAGGTGTATAAAACTAGTGGAAACCTGGGGAGTAAGAGTTTAAAACCTTGGTTTTACCGTGCAAAATTTTTTGGTGGAAAACTCTGCGGTGTAAAGTTAAGAACTTTTGCACCAGACCTGAAGGAATAGTTTAAGCCTTATACGCTTGTAAACTTAAGTTATACACATTTCAACAGGTCTTATTATTACTATCATTTAGATATATACAAAAAAGTGAGAAGATAAGGACTTACACACATGAGGTTTACAGCAAATAAAGAAAGTTTAAATAATGCGGTAACCGTAGCTTTAAAAGGTATTGCAGCTTCTTCAAGATTACCCATACTCTCTGGCATACTTTTAACAGCACAAGATGGAAAGTTAGAGTTTCAAAGCACTAATCTAGAATTATCAGTGCAACATAAGATTCCTGCTCTTATTGAAGAACCAGGACAAATAGTAGTTCCTGCAAAGGTGTTTGCTCAAATTATTAAAAACCTCCCTGATGCTGCTGTTAACTGTAATTTAAATGGCACGAGTTTAGAAATAAAATGTGAAAGATCTCATTTTAAACTTAATACTATGAGTCCCCAGGATTTTGAGGACTTTCCTAAATACGAACTTGAACGCTTTATTGAGCTTCCAGCTGATATTTTGCTTACTATGGTTAATAGGGTACGTAAAGCTGCGTCTTCCGATAAAAACCGTGCTATTTTGAACGGTATTTTAATGAGTGTTGAAAATAATACAGTAAGATTAGTGGCCACTGATTCATATAGATTAGCTATTGCTGATACAACTGTTGCAACCTCATCAATTTCAGACTTATTTGAGCTTATTGTTCCTTCTGCTGTATTTTATGATGTTTTGTCTTTAGTGGCAGAAGGTGAAAATCTTATGATAGGTGAGGCTGCTAATCAACTGGTCTTCACCTTTGGTAATACCGTATATGTTAGTCGCAAAATTGAAGGTAATTTCCCTAATTATAAATCACTGCTTCCCTCAGAGGCTGCAAGTACTATTAAGATGAATGCTTCAGAATTAGCTGCAGCTTTGCGCAGAGTTTCAGTTATGGCTGCAAGTACCACACCAGTTAAGGTAAGCGTTGACCCAGAAGCACAAGCTGTGTCTTTAATAACTACTACTCCAGAACAAGGTGGTGCAGAGGAAAGCTTGCCATCTGAGGTAAGTGGTGAGGCTATGGATATTGCCTTTAATTATCACTATGTATTAGACGGTTTAGGTAATCCTAAAGATGAAGAAGAGGAACTCTTTTTAGAGCTCCAAAACCCACTGAGACCAGGTGTATTTAAGTCTTACGGTAAGATAAATTATCTGTATCTCATTATGCCTGTTCGCATTAGCTAAAGGTGCCTCTTATTATGCGCGCTTCTCAGCTTAGACTTAAGAATTTTAGAAATTATCAAGATTATAGTTTTGATTTATCAGAGGGTCTCACTATTTTAGTGGGACCCAATGCAGTAGGTAAGACCAACTGCATTGAAGCGCTGCAACTCTTAAGTGCTGGATACTCATTTAAGCACCCGCTTTTATCGGAATTAATTCTTGATGGTCAAGAGAGGGCTCATATTTCTTATAACTTAGAAGGAGAGGGTAGGAAACATAAGCTTGCTCTTGAGATCTCATTAAAAAAGAAAAGCTACCTACTTAATTCTAAGACTTGTAGTTTTAGTCAGGTGAGAGGACTGCTTCCCTCTGTTTTATTCAACCCTGATGACCTGCGCTTAGTTAAGGATGCTCCGCAATATAGGAGGGACGCATTAGATCAACTGGGGATTCAGTTAAATGAGAAATATGGGGATATTAAGCTAAATTATGAAAAAAGCTTACAGCAAAGAAACAAGCTTCTTAGAGAAGAGCGTGTAGACGAAAATATGTTAGCAGCTTGGACTGAAAGTCTTTGTTCGTATGGTCTTCTGTATTATCGTTATAGGCGAAGTTTGTTTGAACGTCTTAAGCCTTGGTTTATACGTCATTATTCAAAGATAGCCCCACATGAGAATATTGACATACATTACATTCCATCATTTACCTCAAGCTCAACAATGGATAGCAATGTTTTACGTGAAACATTGCTACAGAAAATGAAGGAGCTTGAATTAGAAGAGCGCATCAGAAAGCGAAGTTTAGTGGGCCCTCATAGGGATGATTTTACAGTTGAAATAAATGGAAGATCTGCGCGCTCATATGCATCTCAAGGACAGCAAAGAAGTATTGTTTTGGCTCTTAAACAGGCTGAACTTAGTTTGATTTATGAGCTTATTGGATATTATCCTTTACTTCTTTTGGATGATGTAATGTCAGAACTTGATGAGCAAAGACGCAGCTCACTGCTATCCTTATTAAACTTAGGTATTCAGACTGTTGTGAGTACAACGCATCTTTCGTATTTTTCGCAGGATGTAATTTCATCAGCGAACTTAGTGGAGCTTAACTATGCGTAAGAGAGATAAAAATGAGGCCTGGTCAGGTAATTTATCTGATATATATGCGTCTACCTTATCGTCATACTGCTTGAACAAAACTATCTTACTTGGTTTTGATTCCGATAAGGAAAAGAATGCTCTACCTGAAACTTATTTTGAAGATCAGATTAAATGGGCACGCCTTGCACAGTCTGATGAAATTGTTGAGCATAGTTACTCAGTTTGGTTGAAGCGAAACGGAGATATTAAGCTCTTAATAGTGTACTTGGATTCAAGAAGTTTAAGTTCTCAACTTAATATGAGTAAGATCTTCTACTTATCAAAGGCTCAATATTATTTTCCAGGTTGGATTGATGATATACAGTTTAAATATTCTCCTCAGGCAAAAGCTCAAAAGATTAAGCAAAAAGCAGAGCTCGTGTCTAAGCAGCAGCTGCACCCTTCTATCGCCACTGTGCAGTTAAGCGAAGATCTTGAGCGAGAGATAGATCTTATCTTAGATCCTTTGCGCCTAGAATCTATTGAGATGTATGAGGCTGCTAAGAGAGCAATGATGGCTCAATATAAACGTGATATTTTGAACAAGTCTTACTAGTTTGAAAATTTACTTAGATTTAATACTTAGAAGCTCTTAGAAATTGATCTGTAGCTTATTAAGCATATAAAAAATAGTATTACTGTGCATGGCTATAATTATGCTACAAATTTTGATACAATTAGATTAGCTATCTGCGCTTTTTATTATGATATTTGAACTTTAGAACTTGTTTTAGGCTTAGTTGAGAACAAGAGCTTAGTTCACAGGTAAAACCAAAGATAGAATTCATAGGTAAAAGTAAGAGCAATATAGGATAAGGAGTTACACGTGGCTGAAGAACAAGCCCATTATAGTGGCTCTGATATTCAGGTCTTAGAGGGCCTAGAAGCAGTGCGCAAGCGTCCTGGTATGTACATTGGTTCAACCAGTATCGCGGGTTTACATCACTTAGTGTATGAGATTGTTGATAACTCTGTAGATGAGGCTTTAGCAGGCTATTGTACACAGATTGATGTAACTATTCATCCTGATAATTCATGTACCGTTGTAGATAATGGTCGTGGTATTCCTGTTGATTTGCAGCCAAAATATCAAAAACCAGCACTTGAGGTGGTATTAACGGTACTACATGCAGGTGGTAAATTTGGTGGCGGCGGATATAAAGTATCTGGCGGTCTTCATGGCGTTGGTGTTTCAGTTGTAAATGCATTATCAAGTAAGCTTCATGTAAGTGTATGCCGTGATGGCGGTATATATGAGATGGAGTTTAAGCGTGGTCATACAACACAAGAAATGCAGCGCACAGGAGATTCCACTCATACAGGAACTACTGTCACATTCTGGCCTGATCCAGAGATTTTTGAAACCACCATTTTTGATTTCGATACGCTTTCTCGTCGCTTGCAGGAGATGGCTTTCTTAAATAGGAATCTACGTATTACCTTTACTGATGAGCGTGAACTTGAGCCAAGGCGTGAAGACTTTTGCTATGAGGGTGGTGTTTCAGACTTTGTACGCTACCTTAATGAAAGTAAAACCTTAATGGATTCTCATACTGACCCCATTTATTTTGCTGCTGAGGCTAAAGAGGGAGAAGTTGAAGTTGCACTCCAATGGAATACTTCTTATTCAGAGACGGTTTTTTCTTTTGCAAATAATATTCATACCGTAGATGGTGGTACTCATTTAGAAGGTTTTAGAAATGCTTTAACGCGTACCATAAATGATTATGCTCGCAAAAACCAATTGCTTAAAGAAAAAGATGATAACCTCACTGGTGATGATATCCGAGAAGGTATGACCGCCATTATTTCTGTTAAGCTCTCAGAACCTCAATTTGAAGGTCAAACTAAAACTAAACTGGGAAATTCTGAGATGAGAGGTTTGGTTAATGGAGCAGTTATTAAGGGTTTGAGTGAGTTTTTAGAAGAGCACCCCAAACCTGCTAAAGATATTATTAAAAAAGCAATTGACGCTGCTAAGGCTCGTATTGCAGCACGAAAAGCTCGTGAAACCAGCAGAAAGAGCGTTCTTAATTCAATAACCTTACCTGGTAAGCTTGCAGATTGTTCTGTTAAAGATCCAGCCATGACAGAGCTTTATATTGTAGAGGGTGATTCTGCAGGAGGTTCAGCAAAATCTGCTCGTGAGCGTTCATTCCAAGCTATCTTGCCTTTAAGGGGAAAGATTTTGAACGTAGAGCGCGCTGGTCTTTCTCGCTCTTTATCATCTGATACCATACAATCCTTAATTACCGCTATTGGTACTGGTATTGAACAGGAATTTGATGCTGAGAAATGCCGCTATCATAAGATCATTATTATGACTGATGCTGATGTTGATGGTGCGCATATTAGATGTCTTTTGCTAACCTTCTTCTTTAGGTATATGAGACCTCTTATCGATCTTGGTTATATCTATATTGCTCAGCCACCTTTATATGGTCTTAAGGTTGGCAGAAAAACAGACTATATCTATAACGATGAGGCTCTTAAAGAGGCTACAGCTCAATTACCAGAAGGAACAAAATATACAGTTCAACGCTATAAGGGTCTGGGTGAGATGGATCCTGAGCAACTTTGGGTTACTACCATGGAGCCAAAAAATCGTACGCTTTTACAGGTAAATGTTAATGATGCCGTTATGGCAGAACGTGCAGTTTCAGAACTTATGGGAAGTCAGGTTGAATGCCGTAAAGAGTTTATCCAAAAGCATTCAAAAGACGTACGATTCTTGGATATTTAGTAAGGAGGGCACATGTCACAAGAAGAAAAGTTGTCTCTTGATATTCATGGAGGCACACTGCAACCAGCAGATCTCAGTAAAGAGATGCGCACCTCTTTTCTCGACTATTCAATGTCAGTTATTGTTTCTCGTGCGCTGCCTGATGTAAGAGATGGTCTTAAGCCTGTTCATAGACGTATTTTATACGCTATGAACTCAGCAGGTCTTACCCCTAATAAACCTCATAAGAAGTCTGCTTGGGCTGTTGGTGAAGTAATTGGTAAGTATCACCCTCATGGTGATGCTGCGGTATATGAAACCATGGTACGCCTTGCTCAAGACTTTTCTATGAGAGTTCAGCTAGTTGATGGACATGGTAACTTTGGTAACATTGATGGTGATCCACCAGCTGCTCAGCGTTATACCGAGGCACGTTTAACACGTTCAGCCATGGAGATGCTAAGGGATCTTGATAAAGAAACCGTAGATTGGCGCAACAACTATGATGACTCCTTACAGGAGCCTAGTGTACTTCCATCTCGTTTTCCTAATCTTTTGGTAAATGGTTCTTCTGGTATTGCTGTTGGTATGGCTACCAATATTCCACCTCACAATCTCAAGGAAACCATAGATGCAGTTAAGCTTTTGATTGATAATCCTGAGGCTACTACTGATGAGTTAATGGAAGTTCTTCCTGGTCCTGATTTCCCTACAGGTGCTCTTATCATGGGGACCAAAGGAATTAGAGATGCGTATGAGACCGGTAGAGGTTCAATTACTGTAAGGGCAAAAGCTCATGTTGAGCAAGCCTCAAATGGTAGGTCACGAGTTGTTGTAACTGAGATTCCTTATCAGGTAAACAAGGGTAAGTTACAAGAAAAAATTGCCCAATTGGTAAATGAGAAGCGTATTGACGGCATTGCTGACATGCGTGATGAATCAGACCGTAAGGGTATGCGCCTTGTTTTTGATATCAAACAAAACGCAATTCCACAGGTTGTGCTCAATAATCTCTATAAGCACTCACAATTGCAGTCAACCTTTGGTGTTATTAACTTAGCACTGGTTGACGGTGTGCCTTTGACCTTATCGCTTAAAGAAATGCTTCACTATTATATTGAGCATCAGCGTGAAGTTCTTGATAGGCGTACCCGCTATGAACTTAAAAAGGCAGAAGAGCGCGCTCATATCTTAGAGGGCTACATCATCGCGCTTGATAATATTGATGAAGTAATTCATATCATCCGTTCTTCAGGCGATGATAATGAGGCCCGAGAGCGCTTAATGAGCCGCTTTAAGCTTTCACAGATCCAAGCAGACGCTATTCTTGAGATGCGCCTGCGTCGTTTAACCGGCTTAGAGCGCAGTAAGATTGAAGCAGAGTTAGAAGATATTTCCCAGCGTATTAGCTACTATAGAAGTCTTCTTGCTGATCAAAAGTTGATGGATGGCGTTATTAAGGATGAGCTCACTGAGCTTTCCGATAAATACGCGGATAAACGCCGTACTGAAATCACTAATGCCGCACGTGAGATAGACGTAGAAGATCTTATCGCAGAAGAGGATATGGTTGTTACCATTACTCATGCCGGTTATGTAAAGCGTCTCCCCGTTGCCACATATCGCCAGCAAAAACGTGGTGGTAAAGGAAAACAAGGTGTAAATCTCAAAGATAATGACTTTGTAGAGAATCTCTTCATTGCTTCAACCCATGATTATGTACTCTTCTTCTCAACTCGAGGAAAGGTTTATCGCCTTAAGGTGCATGAACTTCCCGTTGGTTCACGACAAGCTCGTGGAACTGCTGTTGTAAACCTTCTGCCTTTTGCAGAAAATGAAAAGATTGCAGCAGTTATTACTACCAGGGAATTCCCTGAAGATGAGTTTTTGATGTTTGCAACCAAGCAGGGTATGGTTAAAAAGACCCAGATGAGTTTGTATAACCGTTCAAGAAGCGACGGTATTATCGCCATCAACCTTAAAGACGAAGATGAGCTCATTGATGTACGTCGTGTAGCTACAGGCGATAAGGTTGTCTTGGTGGCAAGTACTGGTAAAGCCATTAAGTGGGATGAGTCTGAAGTAAGACCTATGGGACGCGATACCATGGGTGTAAAGGGAATCAACCTCAAGTCTGATGACGTGGTCTTGGGTATGGAGATCTCTAAGACAGAGCTGGGTGAGCTTTTTGTAATCACCGAGCGTGGTTACGGCAAGCGCACAGCCCTGTCAGAATATCCTGAACAAAAACGTGGTGGACAGGGAGTCTTCACCATTGCTATGACAGCTAAAAAAGGCCAATTAGCTGGTATGAAGATTGTTGGACCTCAGCACGAGTTGATGATCATATCTGAGGAGGGTGTAGTAATTAGAGTTAAGGCTCTAGACTCACCAAAATTAGGTAGATCAACTCAAGGCGTTAAGATTATGAATCTTAATGATTCCGATAAAGTCACAGCTCTTGCCCGTATGACACAGGCTAAAAAGAAGCAAAAGGCTTCAACAGAGCTTGAAGGTCAGGAGTCTTTACTCTTAGATACTGAACAAGAAGATGAAGAGCTAAGCGTTGATTTGGGTGCTGATTCTGATGAACAATTAGCTGAAGAATTAGTAGCTGAAGAGTATGAGGATGAATAGAATTCAGACCGGGGTAGCTAAAGGCTGCCCTGGTCTTATTCAATTTGACCTTGATGGTACCTTGGTAAATACCTATGAGGTCATATTGAGATCTATGCGCTATACCATCAATGAATGTTTTGGTGGGACCTATTCTGATGAGCAGCTTATGTCAGAGGTGGGGATCCCTCTTATTACACAGCTGGAGCATTATTGCCCAGAAGACCCTCAAAGAGCTCTACAGATCTTTAGAGATTATCAGGCTAAGCTCCCCAAGGAACTTAATAGCTTGTATCAAGGGATTGAAGAGTGCTTGCATCAACTTAAGGCAGAAGGTTATAAGCTGGCAGTTGTTACTTCCAAACATAGAGAGGCTGCCCTAGAAAATCTTAATGATACCGGCATTATGCCTTATTTTGATCTAGTAGTTGCTGCTGATGATGTAATAAGAGCTAAACCGGATCCCTATCCTGTGATACATACTGCTCACGAACTTCAGGTACCTATACAACAGGTGGTTTATGTGGGGGATAGCCCCTTTGACTTGCAAGCAGCAAATGCAGCAGGAGCGTTCTCAATTGCCGTACTTTGGGGAATGTTTGGAAGAACAACCTTAGAACGAGAACAACCAAGCGCATTTGCTGAGCACAGCGATGAGCTTATCGGCTTAATACACCAAATGACTGGACGGCTTTAATCGATAAAATCATCAGAACTGAGGTTTTTGATTTGATATTTGAATTCCTCAAGTTTTTGCTCATCGTTTAGTTGATACTTTCCCACTAAGTAAGGGAAAGAGGCATGGTGAAGCACCTTTTCTTGCACAAGAAGGGGTGCTTTATTACTGTTGGCTAAAATGATGGCTTCATGTAGGGGTAGCTCAACAGAGCTTTCCATGAGTTGCTCAAGAAGATCATCCTCTACATTGAGATAATCTGGATTCATGAGCTGCTCTTTAGCTATACCGCGATGCAGCTTTGTGAGGTAGAGGCCATCTTTATAATCATATATTTCAATAAAATCACAGCTGTAGTGAGCCTTTTTAATATCATCACAAAGATAGCGCTTTTTCAGGGTCTCAAGCGTATCTTTTGCTTCCTTGGTGGGGTTCATGCTATTGGCGATAAGGTAGGCCTCATCATAGTTTAAGCTGGCAACAAGAGCTTTACCATCAGATTTAAGCTCACGATAAGGGCGTAAAATCATGATACTAGGAAATTCTTTGCTGCCAATTATAAGGCTTTCAATTATGAGAGGGATCATGTCCACCATTCCTTAATGTAGCCTTTATTCAAAAGACTATAAGCTTAGTGCCTGGATGAGCTTTTGTTTTTTACAATGCATATGCTTGTCATATGGTATGCCTAGCATATGCCTATGATCTTAATCTTATACCTCCAAACAGAGGACTAGAGCTTCTTATATGTGTATAAATTATGTGTTCTGTGCTCTATCTAGGGGAACTAAGCCCAAGTAAGAGTTTTTTTGTTGACTCAGGCTCTTTTGAGCGGTAGTCTGGATAAGCAGTTTTTTTCGGGCCCATAGCTCAGTTGGCTAGAGCGCACGGCTGATAACCGTGAGGTCACTGGTTCGAATCCAGTTGGGCCCACCATAAATGGGTTATAAATACCCCACCGCAAGCCGAGTCGCCGGTGGGGTATTTATAGAGAAAACATGCAGAAGCCAAAAGTATGATATAATACTTGAGGTTACAGCGTGGGGGCTTAGCTCAGCTGGGAGAGCGCGGGCTTTGCAAGCCTGAGGTCAGGGGTTCGATCCCCCTAGCCTCCACCAGATTTTAACACTCCTTCCCTTGGTAGTTTCCTCTACCAAGGGATTTCTTTTTTTATCGCTCTTTTATTGTGCGGTATACCTGCGCATCGCTTATGCGGTTTATAGAGCTGATAGGCGCTTAGAGGCTATCAGCTGCCTAAGCTTGTGTTAATAAGAGTTGAGAGCTTAATTGTATTTGCAGGATAAAGCTGCTATCACTCAAATCAAAATCATAGTTTTTGTGTATCTTATTAAGCCGATAAGACACAGTCTTAGGGTGAACAAACAAGTGATCAGCTGTTTTTTGAATAGATTGTCCTTGTTGTACATAGCAGCAAAGTGTTTCAAACAGCAGGGGTTCTTCTTGTGCTAGTTGTTTGATTTGCTTGGGGATAAAGTCTTCAACCATATTGATAAGTTCAGCTTTTCCAAAGAGTTTATAAATTCCCAGCTCATCAAAGTTCATAAGCATGCGACTTCTTTTTAAGCTCCGCAGTACATCTTTTACTTGTTGAGCTTCTCTTTCAAGTCTATTAAGATCAAAAGCTTTACCGCAGGAGGAAAGCCCCGCAATCCAATTTCCATGATGGTCTAAGACTTGAGAACAGCATACTTTAAAATCATTTAAATGTTTAAGAGCTTCATCATCAGAGCTAAAACTCATAATGATAGATAAACGCTGCGAACTCATAGAGTAAGCACTTAAGCTACAGAGATTTTTAATTTTATGAGCCAGTTTATGTAAAAGTTCTTGTTGCTCTGCACTATGTAAGCGGGAGTCCTTATCGTCATTTGCATCAAGTATGGTGAGCTCTAATACCATAAAGCTATCTTGAAGCTTAAATTGAATACTTGCCAACATGCTTTGGATACTTTGTTTGGAGAGCTGGGTGTTCATTAAGAGCTCATGAACTAGATTATGCTTGTTAAAAGAGATTAAGGTTTCAAGATGTTCAAGATGTACAAGTTCAAGCTCAAGAAAATTAGCAATACTTTGTATGTCCATATCAAGTTTGCTATTAAATTCTTGTTCCGCTGCAAATTCTAAGACACCATGAATACCAAGATCTTGGGCTCCTTTTGCACCCTGCTCTTTAATAAGCCGAAGGAAGCCAGATGAATAATGGTTCTGTAGCCCCTTTTTACTGGTTCTTTTTAGATGAAGCGCAATCTTAAAACGCTGCTCTATGTCATCAAGGAGCTTATCAAGCTGATAAATAGTATGCTGCTCACGAGGGAGCATATGGGTATTGGTTTTATCTTTTAATTCCTTTAGCTTAAGTTGAGCTTGGTAGTAATGATCAAGAAGAGAGGCTTTTTTGTTAATAAGAGGAAGCATGGTGCTCATAATAATCTGACTATATAAGACCTCTGGTCCTATTTCGATAAGATAAAGCGCTTCTCTTTTGCATAAATCAATAAAAACTTGAGGTGTTTTATCGATAAGACGCCCGCGTTTAATAACTATACAGCTTACCTGAGCTAGCTTTGCTTGCATTACAAAGTCTCTTAGTTCCTGTCTACTTAAGTTATTTAAGGCGTAGTATGAACTGAGAAGCACGGTATGAGGGCTTATCCATTGAGCTAAATCTGGGGCTTCAAGTACATTGATGTTTTCTATTTCCTGAGATAGGGAGCAAGTATCTTCAAGGGGTTTAGATAAGAGTTGTGCTTCTTTAAATACCTCCAGGTCAAGAAATTCTTTAAGTTTCAAATTGTATCCTTTTCTGTGTGATGCCCAGATGAGCTGCTTAAGAACGTCTTATCTTAGTTATTTTTATCCATAATGGATAAAAATAAGACCATTATCTTCTTAAAACCGCTCTATTAAGATAAATATTTCTGTTTTACCCTTGTATGTATACGCGAGCC
>JAEZZM010000031.1 GCA_023418575.1 Actinomycetes bacterium
TCTTGGCTGTAGTTTTTGCCACATGACATACAATAATTATTAGAGCATGAACCATGCAGCTCTATAACTCTTTTTGAACCAGCCTTCTGATGTAGCCCATCTATATTTTGGGTAATAAGCGTCCCCAGTTTTCCCTCACCTTCAAGCTGTGCAAGGGCATAATGAGCCGCATTGGGCTTAGCCTCAGGGTATACAACTGAGTCTATATAAAACTCGTAAAAATATTGAGGCTCGTTCACTAAGCAGCTGTGCGATAAAAGATATTCTGCTGGATATGCGCTATAGTTCTTATCGGCATAAGCATCTTGAGTAGCATATAAACCTCCGCTGCCCCTAAAATCTGGGATACCTGAGGCTGTTGAAACGCCCGCCCCACCAAAAAACACCAGGTCAGATGCTGTCTCTACTTGAGAGATAAGATTTGAGAGGAATTCTCGCGCTTCAAGCACATCATAAATAAGCCTCTTCATGCAGCTTCAACTCCATGTTTTGCGTCTAAGAAGAGAATTTTTCTTCACTTTTAGCCTTATTCCCTCTAAAATTTATCTTTAACTCTTTATGAACAGCTCTACTATGCCCTGTATGGAAAGGACCCTTATGAGAGAGCTAAAACTTGTTTCATGGAATGTGAATGGTATTAGAGCAGCCTTAAACAAAGGTTTTATGGATTACTTTACAGCTGTAGATGCAGATATTTTTGCCATCCAAGAATCCAAGCTATCAGCTGGGCAGCTTGAACTAGAAACCCCTGGCTATCATCAGGTTTGGAACTATGCCGATAAAAAAGGCTACTCTGGAACTGCCGTATTTAGCAAAGAAGAGCCTAGGCAGGTTAAATATGGCTTTGGTATTGATGAACACGACCATGAAGGAAGAATCTGCGCTCTAGAGTTTGACTCCTTTTGGTTTGTTGATGTTTATACTCCAAATTCCCAAAATGAGCTTAAACGTTTAGATTATCGCATGACTTGGGATGATGCCTTTAGAAACTTTATAAGTGAGCTTGCAAGCGATAAGCCTTTGATCACCTGCGGTGATTTCAATGTAGCTCACAAAGAGATAGACCTTAAAAATCCAAAGTCCAATAGAAGGAATGCTGGTTTTACCGATGAAGAGCGCTCAAAATTCACTGAGCTTTTGGATGCCGGTTTTACTGATACCTTTAGACACTTTTATCCAGATATGGAGCAAATTTATTCTTGGTGGTCCTATAGAGCTCGTGCGCGTGAAAATAATACAGGCTGGCGTATTGACTATTTTCTTAGCAGCAATGATCTAAAAGATAAATTGGTAAACGCCAGTATACGCAATGATATTTATGGTTCTGACCACTGTCCTGTAGAGTTACAAGTAAAACTCTAGAACCAGCAGCGCTTGCACTCTATAGCAAATATGTTCTAAGTGTTTTAAGCGAACAAGAGAGGAGGAGCAGATGACCCAACACCGCGTCTTTGGCTTAGCCACTGCTATATCTATGATCGTAGGTATCGTAATTGGCTCAGGCATCTTCTTTAAAGCCGATGATATCTTACTAGCCACGGGTGGCAATATTAGCATTGGCCTTATGCTTTTGGGCCTGGGAGCTGCCGCCATTATATTTGGTGCACTTTCTTTTACCGAATATGCACTTCGCTCAAGTGGTGAAGGTGGCCTCTTAAGTTACTATGACGAATTTATCAGTCCTAAGGTGGGAGCTGGGTTTGGGTTTTTCCAAAGTTTTGTATATTTACCCACGCTCATGGCTGTGGTTGCCTGGATTAATGTTATCTTCATTGCACGACTCTTTTCTTTGGATTTAAATCTAGCTCAGCAGTGCTTTGGAGCTGTAGTTCTTATTTTTGCTCTGCTGCTTATCAATGTGCTTTCCAGAAAACTTGGTGCTTTTTGTCAAACCGCCGCCACAATACTTAAGCTTATTCCACTTCTTGTTATTGCAGTTTTAGGTCTGAGCTATCAAGGAGAAGCTATTGGTGCTTCTGTTTTAGATCCTGGAGCCCAGCTTATACCTGTTCATGATGTGGGATTGGCTTGGCTGGCTTCACTTGCTCCCATTGCTTTTTCTTTTGATGGGTGGACACTCTCTTTGACGATAAGCCCTGAAGTTAAAAATGCAAAAAAGACCATGCCTCGAGCCTTGGTCTTGGGTCCACTGATTGTTTTAGCTGCCTATCTGCTCTATCTAAGCGGTCTTACCAAAATTTTGGGAGCTGAGGCCATTATGACCCTGGGTGACGCCTCGCTTGATAGTGCTCTTGGCTATCTTTTTGGCCCCTTTGCCGCTAAGCTCATGCTAGTTTTTATTGTTATCGCAATCTTAGGTGTATGCAATGGTCTGCTTATTGCAGGTATTAGAATGCCTCAAGCTCTTGCAGAAAAAGCTGGTATTTTACCTAATAATTTTGCTAAACGACATGAGCGCTATGATATTTCACTTCCTTCTGCCCTGCTCTACCTTGCCATCACGCTTTTCTGGCTGGCAGCTCACTATTTACTGCAAAACAGCGGCATTTTAAACGGAAGAGACATTACTGAAATTGCTATTATTTTTAGCTATCTATGCTATATCATCCTTTATGTAAAGCTGATCATGATGTATAAGAATAAGCAGGTCACTAGCGTATTTACAGGTATTATCTGTCCTATTTTTGCAAGCATAGGTTCGCTGATTATGTTTGTTGGTGGCCTTATCTCAAGCCCCTTCTATGTTGGCTTAGATATTGCCATTTGCGCCGTTGTATTTATTGCAGGTATGTATCTCTATTCAAAGAGTGCGAGAAGAGCTTAAGTTCTTATGCTCTAGCAGCAACAAAAAAGCCTTTGAACATAGCTTATGTGCCTCCTATGCACCTCCTATGCAGCTCTAGCAACTCTAGTAGCTAGCAGCCTAAAAGTATGGCGGTACAAGAAGACCCCCTGTGCATGATTACTCATGGACTGGGGGTCTTTGTATTGGGCTTGGGCTTATATTGCTTTAGCCTATAAGCCCCTATTGCTAAAAACTCTTGGCTAGGCTACTTGTGCTTATACAGGCCAGCAGCCTTAAAGCTTAAAAGCACAGAGCTATTCAGGGCGCTTGGGGGCTCCTTGCTTAGGGGTCTCTGTTTCAAGCTCCTCAGTCTTGTCTGAAGGCAATTCTACTAGTTTTTTATCGCCATGCAAGATCTCAACACTGCCATCTGACTTCTCATTGATAATGAGACCCTCAGAATTTACCACATGCTCACAGATAACTACCGCCTCTTTTGACTCATTTACTGATTCATCTTCTGGAGCTTCATGCTCTGACTTATCGGCAGCTTCAAGTTCTTCTTCCTGATCCTGCTTTTGATCTTCTAGTTCTTTCTCTTTGCTTAGATACTCATCCCATTTATTATCAAGAAGTGCTTTTACAGCCTCTCCTTCAATGGTCTCACGCTCAAGCAAAACTGAAACCATAAGATCAAGCTGAGGACGGCGCTCCTCTAAGATCTCATGTGCGCGATCATGAGCTTCTTTCATAATGCGAGAAACCTCATCATCAATGCGCTCTGCTGTTTTGGGGCTATAGTCTTGGTGTGCACCATAATCCCTGCCCAAGAAAACCTCATGATTTGGCTGTCCAAAGGCTTGAGTGCCCAAATTGTCGCTCATACCATAACGCGTAACTAATTCACGCGCCATCTTAGTTGCACGCTCAAGATCATTTGAAGCGCCTGTAGTGATATCATCACAGGCTATTTCTTCTGCTACGCGTCCAGCCAAAAATACTGCCAGGTCATCCAAGATCTCCTTTTTAGAGACTAGGAATCTATCCTCAGCTGGCATAGAAAGTGTATAACCTAAAGCCTGTCCACGAGCAATAATTGAGATTTTATGCACAGGATCTGAATGCTCTAATACATGGCCTACCAAAGCATGTCCTGCCTCATGGTAAGCAATAGTATTTTTCTCTTTTTCTGAAATGACACGGCTCTTACGTTCTGGACCAGCAATAACACGCTCCATGGCCTCAGTAATCTCATCCATGCTTATTTTTTTCTTATTTCTACGAGCAGTAAGCAGGGCTGACTCATTCATAAGGTTTGCTAAATCCGCACCGGTAAATCCAGGAGTAAGCTGGGCTATGGTCTCAAACTTAATGCTCTTATCAAGAGGTTTACCCTCAGCATGAACGCGCAAGATCTTCTCGCGGCCCTTTACGTCTGGCCTATCAACCGTAACCTGACGATCAAAACGCCCTGGACGTAAAAGCGCAGGATCCAAAATATCTGGGCGGTTTGTAGCTGCAATTAAGATGACAGAGTCATTTGGCTCAAAGCCGTCCATCTCAACCAACAACTGGTTTAGGGTTTGTTCACGCTCGTCATGACCGCCACCTAAACCTGCACCTCTTTGACGACCAACTGCATCAATCTCATCAATAAATATAATAGCCGGTGCAGCTTCTTTTGCCTGAGCAAACAAGTCTCGTACGCGGGAGGCACCCACACCAACAAACATTTCTACAAAGTCAGAACCAGAAATGGAGAAGAAAGGAACTCCTGCTTCACCAGCAACTGCTTTAGCTAGTAAGGTTTTACCAGTACCCGGAGGGCCCACTAGCAATACGCCGCGAGGAATCTTTGCTCCCATTCCTTGGAATTTAGCAGGATTAGATAAGAAATCCTTTATTTCTTGCAGCTCATCAACCGCCTCATCAACACCTGCTACATCTGAAAATTTAACTTTTGGTCTATTCTCTTCAGTTTGGCGAGCCTTAGTCTTACCAAACTGCAAAGACTTACTATTTTGCCCCGCCATCTGACGCATAAAATAGACCATGATACCTGCAATAAGCAAAATGGGGATAACCGTGCTGATAATTCCCATAAACAGCGCATTTGATTTAACATCAACCTTATAGACAACTTCCTTATGTTCAGCCATAAGCTCTGCCAAGGAATCTGAGCCCACATATGTTGAGGTATAGCGCTTGAGCTTTGAATTATCTCCCACATCTTCAGCTTTTTCCCAATAACGACCCTTTAAGGTGCCATTAGAGGCGCTAAAATTTGCTTCTAGCACACGGTTTTGCTTTACCGCTGCAACAAAACCAGAAGTGGGCAGTTCATCTGCTTTTCCGTAGATATTGCCCATCTGAGAGTAAAAAATGCCGCATAACACAAGGCCTAATAGAAGATAAATAATAGCCATACGCTTATTTATCTGAGGACCTTTACCGTTCTTCTTAGTTTGATTATTACTCACACATACTCCTCATCGCATCTTTTAGCTGCGATCCTACTATAAATACACCTCGGGTTTTAATACCCCAATACAAGGAAGATTCCTATATTTTTCTGCATAATCTAAGCCGTAACCCACAACAAATTCATCAGGACAGACAAATCCTACATAATCAGCTTCAATATCTGTCTTCTGCTTTCCCTCTTTTAAGAGCAAGGTGGCAATCTTTAAAGATTGAGGCTTTCTTGAGGCAAGATTTTCTCGCAAATATGACAGCGTAAGACCTGTGTCAAGGATATCTTCAACAATTAAGACATCCTTGCCGCTGATATCAGTATCTAAATCCTTTAGAATGCGCACAACACCTGAGGACTTTGTTTGATCGCCATAACTGGAGACCGCCATAAAATCAACTTCACATGGCAGCTCGATTACTTTTAAAAGATCTGCACTAAACATAAGAGAGCCACGTAAAATGCAGATAAGCAAGAGATCTTTACCAGCATAGTCTTGAGTCAACTGTGCTCCCAGCTCAGCCACGCGCCTTTGAATACATTGCTCATCATAAAGCACTGATTTAAGGTCTTGGCGAGGTGAAAGCTCCTGCAGTTTTGACATAGTCTAAGCCTCCCAATGTTATCTAAGGGTATTAGCCTGAAAACTTAATTCTACTAGCCTTGAACTTTTCTTTCCACAGGCAAATGCTTTATCCAAACGAACTCCAGCAATAGCTATAATTTTTCCCTCTGCTAGTTCTCCCCCAGTTTGCTCTAAAGGATCTGCTTGAAGTACTACCGGCATCAAAGAGCGTTTTCTCAGAGGTATACGCGCTTCACACAAAAGATCAAAGACCTTCTTTGTACCCTGCATGCCCAAAGGCTCAATACTATCACCTTTTTTTGCTGCTCTTATATATAAGCGTGCCTTACCTTCGCGCAAGTCCCCCTCTGTTAATCCAGCGGCATCTGCATCAAAAACCAGGGGTTTAAACTCTGGCATGCTTTCATGAGCTACCGATAAAGAACGTGCCAAACTAATTGCGCTTGCTCCAAGCGGAACTTCTATGATGCGTGCGCGTAGTTCTAAGTCCAAGCTGTGTAGCTGTTTGGGGAGGCTTAAGGCCCCTGGTACACGTAAGAGTCCCTGTTCTAGCTTTGGACGAGATATATCCATCTTTCTTATTACTAAATCATCAAACTCTCGTCTTACTTCAATATCGCCAGGCAAAGAACGAGAAAAGGGCTTGGTATATGAAGCTTGAACCACCGCAAAAATGTGCTGTGACTCAAAACGTTGCTCTGGAGCAAGCTGCTTTAGAGCTAAGAGTGCAAGTCTGCGTGCAAGAGCAGGATGCGTATGAGCAAGTCTACCACTTTCTAAAACCAAAAGGCCTGTGCTGCGTTCTATAACTAAGTCCTCAAACGCTTTTTGCGCCTCTTGCTGTAAGAACTCATCTTCTGCCTGCAAAACATCAAGTGATGTACTCATTACCTGTAAAAACTCAGGGTTTCTTTGGGCAGCTAGTGGAACTATTTTATGACGCACAAAGGATCTAAAATAGCGTATATCAGCGTTAGTGGCATCTTCTCTCCAGCTTATCTTGTGTTCGAGAAGATAGTTGCGCAACTGCTCTTTAGTTTCATATAAAAGGGGCCTAATAATATTTCCCCTTAAAGCCCTAAGTGAGCTGATTCCAGTAAGAGAGGCGCCCTCTATAAGCTTCATAAAGGCTGTCTCAACCCTATCATCTAAGGTATGAGCACTTAGTATTGCCCCCGCAGATAGAGGTAAACCCTTGGTCTTACACAGCTCTTCTAAGAGCTTTTGAGCCTCCTGATAGCGCAGGCGCCGAGCGTAGGCCTCAAAATTACTCTCCCCTTCTTGTTGCATGAGCTCACATACTGGTAGACGCTTGCTCAGGCATCTAATATTTAATTGCTCACAAAACTCCCGCACAAAGGCTTCGTCTTCATCTGCATCTGCTCCTCTTAACATATGGTTAATATGTAGAACAGCAAGCTTATCTGTATCCAGTTTTTGTGGCCCCAAGCCGTCTTGCAAATCAAGGCTAGAAAACACTGCCTTGTGCAAGAGAGCCATAGAATCTGAGCCTCCTGATACCATTAAAACGAAGCAACGCTTTGTCTTGTACTCATCTAGGTGATTCATACTATACCCCATAAAGCATAAATCGAACATATGTTTTGTAACAAATTTAGCAAAAATGAAAAATAATAATAATTTCCGCAGTTATAAGCTACCAAAAAAGGGGAAGATATGGGTAAACAAATTGAAGAAAAAATAAGGAGTTACTATGAGCCTCTTAGTTTGGATATGGCTAATATTGGCAGTTATATTTGCTTTAGCAGAACTTGCATCGCTTAGTTTCTTTATCATGCCCTTTTCACTGGGCGCCCTTATCGCATTTATTGCACAACTTGCAGGTTTACCTCCCTTTATGCAAATCTGCATCTTTTTAGTAAGTTCATTAATCCTTTTGTTTTTTGTACGTCCTTTTGCCAAACGCGTCACCTCAAGCTCTGCTCCTCAAAAAGGCGCCATTGATCGCTTTAGAGAAGCTCAAGGAGAAATTAAGCAGGAAGCTAATCAGGGAAAGCTTGCTCGCGTTTTAGTGCTTAATGAAGAGTGGTCTTGTGTGGCTAAAGACGGACAAGAATTAAAGCTTGGGCAAGCAGTAGAAGTTGAAAGAATTGATGGCACCAAACTTATCGTACGCCCTTTATAAACTAGTTCTAATGAACAGCTTGTATTAGGTTTCTTTATCAAAGTGCTTAAAAGAAAGGTAAATTATGAGCATTATTGATTCTTTATTAATGGGTCCCAGTATGGCCATACTCATCCTTATTCTTGCGCTCTTTTTTGTCGCTAGTAAAACCATTCGCATTGTGCGTCCTTACGAAAAAGGTGTTGTTGAGCGCCTGGGTAAGTATCATAAAACCCTTGATGGCGGCTTGCACATTGTTATCCCCTTTATTGATAGACTCACCAAGGTAGACATGCGCGAAAATGTAGTAGATGTTCCACCTCAGGAAGTTATTACTAAAGATAACGTTGTTGTAACGGTTGATGCTGTAGTCTACTACGAAGCAACTGATGCATTTAAATTGATATATAACGTTACTAATTTTTATATGGCAGCTACTAAACTCGCTCAAACCAATTTACGTAATGTCATTGGTGAAATGCAGCTTGATGAATCTCTCACAAGTCGTGAAACTATCAACACCACCCTGCGCGACATCTTGGACGCCGCAACCGATAAATGGGGCGTACGTGTAGTACGAGTTGAGCTCCAGCGCATTGAACCACCAGCAGATGTAACTCAGTCCATGCATCGCCAGATGAAGGCAGAGCGTGAACGTCGTGCCGCAATTCTTGAGGCAGAGGGCGATAAGGCCTCAGCAATTGCACGTGCTGAAGGTACTAAGCAGTCTGCAATTCTTGAGGCAGAGGGTAAGGCTCAAGCTATTAAGAGCGTTGCTGATGCAGAACGTACCCAGCGCATTCTTGCAGGTGAAGGTGAGGCAGAAGCCATTCGTCTGGTATTTGAAGCAATTAAACAAGGCCAACCTGATGAAAAATTGGTAAGTCTACGCTATATTGAGGCACTACAAAAAATTGCTGATGGTAACGCAACCAAGATCTTTATGCCTTTAGAAATGAGCGGTTTAGCTAGCAGCTTGGGAGCAGCTGGAGAGCTCTTAGCAGAAGGAAAAGAGCAGCCAGCCCTTAAACAAGAAGCACTTAAAGAAAGGGCAGCCCATTAAGGCTTAGAGAGCAGCTGAGCTTCAGAAGAGCTTGAAATCTAGAAATTTTAGGCGTATATAACATATAATAAGATGTCATAAGTTTATAACTTATACGCCATCATTTTTAGAGGAGGAGAAGATGGGGAAAAGCCATCGCAGCGGCATGAATCTTGCGGACACCATTGGAGCTACGCTGGTTGGATTATTTCTTGCAGTGTGCCTTGTAGGCGGATTCTTTAACATGGGTATCCAAAAAAGCATTGGTGCTGAATTTGTTACCGTTGATACTGAAGAAGATCCAGAGGCTACAGTATATGAACCCAATGAAAGTCCTGATGAAGCAAAGCTTGCAGAAAGTGGCTTTGTTAAGGCTTGGGCTTACAGTGCTGATGAAACCAGTAATGCATGGGCTCGCTTCTTAGCAACAGTATGCAACCTTAAAGAGAGTAGCATTGAGCTTAAAGAAGATGGAACTGCAAGCGCTTCAATTGGTGAGCAAGAAGGTGATTTCTTCTGGGAGCTCAAAGATGATACTCATGCTGTCTTGTTTGACCAAGAAGGCAATCCTCATGAGCTTGTTTTAGATGGAGAGACCCTAAGAGCTGACTTCATCTCTGAAGGCTTTAGCTTTACCGAAGCCGAAGAAGAGGAAGAAGCTTAATCTAAACTTAAGCTCAGATTACAGACAAGGCAAGCTTATTCGCTTTTTTGAACCAGCAAATCCCCGGCACCGCAATAAAGGTGACGGGGATTTTCATGTAGATACCTTAAAGCAGCTTAAAATGCATAGTTTCACCACTTTTTATAGCAGCATTGTTTGTAAACTTGTGACTAATGCTAAGTTGCATCTTTGCTGCAAGGGCTAGCATAGTTACTAAAGTCGGCGGCATCTTCTGGCAATTTAGCACAATCCACATTAATTTTTATAGGGCTTTATTGGGGCTGAAAGAGCACTTAATGTCTAAGAAGCTAAGACCTGATAGTTTTGATAAAGAGCTTGAAGAAAAGGCTACTCAACTGGCTGGACTTATGGAAGCTCAGGATTTCTCATCTCAAAATTCCGATGATTCTCACCCCAATCAAAACTCTTTTAGAAACTCAGCCGCCCAAAAGTCTCAAGATGAGGTACAGAGCGCTCCAAACACCAAGCGCAAGCTCTCAACCTTTGCTGGGATTTCGGCGCTCCTCTTGGTTGGCATAATTACCGGTGGTATATTGTGGGCTAGCTCCACCTGGGGAACCCCGGGAGAAGATGGGGCTTGGTTTAATCCCTTTACCTCTTCAAAAGCAAAAGAAGATGTACATAGCGCTGCAGAAGCCCGAGGGCAAATGCGCAATGCGCCGTATACTGATGTGCATTTGCAAGACGTGATTGACCACCGCATTGCAAATATAGAATATGACCCCGACAGCCTTTTGGTGGTCAACGTAAACCATCCCTTAAAAACAAGCTACCTTGCCACCCTTTATAAAGTGCCCTTTGAGCAAGCTAAAGCAAATCCCAAAGCAGCCAATGCATATAAATATCTCAATGTAGCGGTTGATAAGCAATTTGGTGGATCTATTGACTTGGAACGTGCTTATATCAAGCCAAATAGCGATGATGGCATGTTGCCCTCAAATGTCGATAATACCATGGGTCTTGCCTTTGACCTTAGAGCTCCCGGTTACAAGCGAGATTCTTTTCTTAGCTCTGGTCGAGGAAAGTATGTATTAGAGAATGCCTCTCGCTGGGGACTAATTTTGCGCTATCCCAAGGGAAAAGAAGCTCAAACAGGGACTGAAGGGCTTGAGTATAAGTTTCGTTATGTGGGGATTCCACATGCTGAAATCATTCAAAAAGAATCACTGTGTCTAGATGAATATCCTGAGTTTTTATCGACAGATAAAGAATATGAATATGCGGGCTATGTAATTAGCAGACAAAAAGGCCCTGTATTTAAAGTGCCTTCAAGTGCAAGCAGGGTAAAAATCTCACCTGATAATACTGGGTTCTACGTTATAAGTGCCTTTATGCTTGACCCTAATGAATATGAAAAACAAATCACCAGTATTCCACAGCGCTCAGATGGCATTACCCCTCCCAAAAAGCAGGATGATAGTACGCAAGAGACTCAGCAAAATAGCAAAGCTAAAGATACTAAGTCCAAGCAGGATCAGAAATCTGAGCAAAAACCAGGACAGAAATCAGGACAGAAATCTGAGCAAAAACCTGAACAAAATAAAGCTAAACAACAAAATACCAAACAAGATAGCAAGCAAGATATCAAGAATAGAAGCAACTAGCTATGAGTTTCTTTTTTGGCGCTTCTCCCCTAATCTCTCATAGCTTTTATAAAGATGATGTTCAAGGTCCACAAGCTTTTGTCGCCTCTCCCTTTATCGCTCCCCCTTTTGTAGCCTCCCAAACTAAGCAAGAGATGCAAGAACTGCATGATGAACAAAGCAAAGAAGACAAACTTGCTCAGGCTCGGCTAAAGGAAGGATGTTTGCGCTTTCATGTTTTAGGCAGCGGCTCACAAGGCAATTCCTGTGTTGTGGAAGGCGATAAGGGCTGCATACTTATAGACGCAGGCTTTTCAAAAAAGGAGCTCTTTTATCGCCTAGAGCAGGCTAGGGTCTCAAAAACTAGAATCAAAGGCATCATTTTAACTCATGAACATAAGGACCACAGTCTGGGCATTGGCGTAGTAAGTCGTGGCTTAAAAGTACCGGTATATGCCACTGATGGCACAAGACTTTGTCCTCACATTTCTAAAGAGCTCTCTTGTATCCCCATCCACAAAAGAGATTATTTTGAAATTGCGGGTATACGTATTGCAAGCTTCCCTGTTTCACATGATGCGCAAGATACTATTGGCCTACGTTTTTCTACCAGCTCAGATAGTCTTGCTTACCTTACCGACTGTGGTCAGTATAATGCAGAAACGCAAGAGCTTTTGAGTGGCGTGCGTATTTTGGCGCTTGAGAGCAATCATGATAGCCGTATGCTTGAGCAGGGTCCCTATCCGTATCATCTTAAGCGTCGTATAGCTAGCAGTAAGGGTCATCTCTCTAACAAGCAAGCCCAAGAACTTTTAGAGAAGCTTGTGCATTATCGTTTAGAGCAAGTTATTGCAATGCATGTATCGCAAAGCAACAATGACCCAAAAAAGATTTGTGAGGCGCTCAATCCTGTATTAGCTAAAGCCTCAAGTGCAAAAGAAATTAAGCTTTCTATTGCGTCTCAAAATAAGACGCTGAGTGTTTTTTAAATAGTGTTACGGTTTTTAGTTAGTATTTCCTAAATTAGCAACAAAGGAGCAGCCATGGCTAAGCCCCAATTTGACCAGCTAAGATCTACTTTAGAACAGGTCCAGGAGCTATTAGGTCCCCAAGTATATGCTGTAGGTGGTTGCGTTAGAGACTCCCTTTTAGGAAAAGAACCTTTAGATTATGATTTTTGCACTCCCTTAGTTCCTGATGAGATGGAGGAGCTACTGAAGCAACATAACAAACGCTGCTATACGAGTGGTAAGCGTTTTGGCACTATTGGCTTTAAGCTCAATGGACAACTCATAGAGGTTACCACCTTTAGAACAGAAGATTATGAACTAAAAAGCAGAAATCCTTATGTTGCATTTACAAAATCCTTGAGTACGGATCTTTTACGCAGGGACTTCACCATTAATGCTATGGCCTTTGGAACACAAGGTCTTATAGATCCCATGGGAGGGCAAGAAGACTTAGCAGCTAAGCGCTTGCGTTCTGTGGGTGAGGCTTATGCTCGCTTACAAGATGATCCGCTAAGAAGCTTAAGAGCCGCACGTTTTTGCGCACACTTGGGTCTTAGAGTAGAGCCTTCTTTGCGAGAAGCCATGCGACTTTTGCGTTTTGACACTTTGGGTCTTTCAAAAGAGCGCGTCAAGACGGAGTTAGAAAAAATTCTCTGCAGTCCCCTACCTATCTTTGGTCTAGAACTGTTAATTTCAACTAAGATTTTAGACTTACTTTTTCCTGAGCTTAAGCCTCTGCAAAAAGAAGATGATTTTTACTTTGCCCTAGAGTTTGCAAGGGCTCTAGCAAAGACTCCTCCGTGTGCAGCTGAGAGATGGGCTGTACTTTTTGCCTTCTGTGCTCGATCAAGCAAGCTGGAATTATCTCCCTCTCGTATGCATGAGCGCAAACTCTTAGCCCAAGAGAGCCTCAAGCGTTATAGCTCTTACCTTCGCTTTAGCAAGGATGAGACTGGGGCTATTGCTCAGACACTCGATAAAAACTGGGGCTTCTGGAATGAAGTTCGCGGCTAACTACTGAGAACTTGAAAAATCAGCATTTAGCAAAGAGGCTTAAAAACCTATACTACCAGCAAGCAAAGATAAAAGCTTAGATATACCATGTCAGATTGCAAAAGATTGCAAAAGCGTGGCAAGGCGCGATATTCCCACCTTCATACTAGCCCTATATTTGAAAGAAAAAGGAGTATAATCAACGCAAGGGCAATGTCTAAACAAAGGGGGTACTCACTATGGGAGTACTGAGTGGCCTAAAAGAACAAGATATTTGCGCTCTCTTGCAAAAACAAGGAATCGAAGATAACGATACCTTTGTTGTGGCTCGAAGACACAATAGCTTCCTCAAGGGTCTATTGAAATTACTAGCATCTAATCTATATTACGCGATGGATGCAACTGTTCTAAGAGTCCTTCTTGCAACAGAGGACGAATTTATCGTCATTAATCCAAACTGGACTCTTAAAGGTGATTACAAAAATCTTGACCCCAAACATACACAGAGAATTCCTTGGGCTCAGTTAGAGAATTTTAATATTGAACACAATTCTCGTGTTGCAAAGATTAGCTGGACTGTTAATGGCAAACATGAAACCTGGGTAGTAGACACCTGCGACCCTGGCGTATGGCATTTTAACCCTCAGCACCTTAAAAAGCTTACTGAGATCACTTCCCGTAACATCTCATCTCAAAAAGCATCTTAGCTAATTGTAACTTGAGGCTCTGGACTCTTATGTGTTACAGAGCCTCACTTTTTAGACATCAACTGAGGGCATCAATTCTGCGATCTTGATTTTTACCAGTTCATTTAGCAATAGCAATGCTTAGTAAATAGCTTCACCAGGTAAGCGTCAAAGGCTGGGTTTATCGCCCCTTGGAATATTTTTCCCAGTAAGAAACAGCGTACAAATAGCAACTAACGGTTCTGCAAGAGACATAGACCACCAAATGGCTTCACCATTAAATATTAGGGGTAGTATCAAAATTAGGGCTTTCTGCAACAAGCCTGATCTTACCAAAAAAGTTTCAAGATTTAGCCCTTAACAGGAAAGGAAGACATAATGGAAGCAGCACAAGTTGTAGGATGGACATTTTTTAAAGAGATTCCTATCCCTGAAGATGTTTATGAACTATTAATTGAAGAAGAAAAACCCTATGCAGCCTACGCCACCTTCCGTGATAGTGCAGTTTTCACAAATAAGCGCCTTATCATTAGAGACGCTCAAGGTCTTAGTGGTAAAAAAGTTGAGATTTACTCCCTGCCTTATTCTTCAATTAACATGTGGTCAAGCGAAAATGCGGGAAGTTTTCTTGATTTCAATGCCGAAGTACAACTTTGGACTCGTGCAGGCCAACTAAAGATCAGTCTTAAAAAGGGTGTTGATATCCGTAAACTTGATAGCCTTATTGCAAATTGCGTTTTGAATAACTAAGAATATCCGAGCTTTCTTTTGGCTTATAAGCCTGTAGCCAATACCTTAGAGCTAATATTCAAAGCTTAGTTGCCCAAAATTAAACGGAGGTTTAAAAATGAGTGGACTTTTAAAAGACGAAACACTCAATGAAGTTCGCGTTGAAATATCTTGGATCATGGAAGCTATTACCGAGTTAAGCGATCACCTCAAGCTTTCTTCCTATAGCATATGCCTATTGCGCAATCGGGTGCAGCCCGAGGAATCACAGGCTCTTGAGCGGGTTTTGTTTTTTAGCTTTAAAGATCTGGGTTCTATTCCTTTTGAGACCCTACGTTCCCGAGTTGCACAAGATTTTGAGAGCTTTACAAACAAGCCTTGGACAATGTGCGATGATTTACTCAAAGAGCTGTTGGATCTCAAGATCGCAGAGATAAGGCCATAGGAATCCTTGCATATAGTCCAAAATATAGTCTAAATTCATTGCGAAAATTCCACTTTATAAAGAACAAACTGGTTGTTTTGATTTTGTTAGTTAATCTTCTTACATCCTTGATATCACCCGCTGCAAGATCGACATACACTTACCTTCAAATCCAATCTTCGACCAATAGAACTATCAGCCTCTTCTTGCTTACCACCTTCTTTCCTCGAAAAAGCCATGAATGTAGGATAAAATGTAGCTACAATATGTGTGGGAGGTTGTTATGTTGGTTAATACGAAATCCTTAGTATCGATGCGCGATGTAAACCAAAACTTCTCTAAGATCGCGCGCATGGTAGAAGAACAAGGCTCTGTAGTTGTTTTAAAAAACAACAAACCTCACTTTGTGATCATGAGCTTCCACGAACTCGAAGAAGAACATGGCCAAGATCAAGAACTCTCAGATGAGCTGTTCATGGAGCTTGGACAAAGCTTTGCTGATCAGTACGAACGGGCTATGACGGAGCTTACTAAGTAATGATTCGTATCTCTAAAAGCAGGTTATTGTCTACCATGCATATCTAATCGAGCGCTTTGGTGGTATGCCAGGTATTCGAGACGAGGCATGCTACCGAGGACTAGAGTCCCTGCGCTGGAGCAAAGGGTAAATACCCTGTTTGACTCCAAAACCGATACAGGCACAAGGTTGAGCTCACGCTTGCAGCATCAAGACCATAGAGGCTCAAGCCCCTGGAGATCATGTAAAACAGATAATTAAGTGGTGGCTCTGAAGAATATTGCATGAAAACTGTACTCTATAAAGATGAGCAAGTGGTGGCAGCAATACAGTCTTAGTTATGACTGGGTGCAGAATCTTGCTTGGAAGGATGTACTTGCCGGTACAGAACAGCTCCTTCAGACCTGTGTTGCACGTCTCCCATAAAACTCACTATTTTATATCCTGCGAACAATAAAGCCCAACCACACAGATACATATATTGATAAGATAATCAAAGATAGGTGCAAGATAATAGATGGGAGTTGGTCATGCTGCATTTTGATGAGTACGGAAACAAAGATGACCCAACTATTCTCTTGCTACACGGTGCCGGTGCGCTTGATACATTTTGCAATTAATACTGCTTTTCAGAGAAATACCATTTAATCGTGCCTCATTTGCATGGAGCAGGAAAATCAGCAGATAAAAGTTATAATCCTGATGCAATGAAGAGAGAACTTTGGTATCTGATTGACAGCTTGCATAAAGAGAAAATCGGAGTAATCGGGCATTCCCTTGGCGGACAGCTTGCTTTAATGCTTGTCTGCGAAAGGCCTGATCAATTTAATTTTGCAGTCTTTTTAAGCACATGGGTTAATCTAAAACCACAAATCATTAGAAGATATTGCTCTTTTGCAAAAATAGCTGTTATGATGCTTCACACAAAATGGCTTGTTCGCCTTCAAGGAAAGTATTGGAATTACAGCAAAGAACAATCAGATTATATGGCAGATTATTCAAGGCGTATTACTCCGCAAATTTATAAGTCGTTTTTTACAAACACATTAGATTTACGAGATATCCCAACATATTCATTTATCAAATTAGCAATGTTAGAAATATGTGGCAGCAAAGAACTAAAGGATATGAAAATATCTCTTCATTTTCTTGGTAAAAATCCCTGTTGTCAAACGATGATACTGTCAAAAGCAGGACATTTTTTCCCTATGAGAAACAGCAGGCAGCTTAATACAGTACTTAATGATTTCCTGCTAGATAAGCAGATATCCAATCAAGTTGTCATCCCATGATCTATTTAGGCTCCTCAGTGCTCCCTGTCCGTACAATCAGTCGCATAACTTCGTCATGGACATGCGTGATGATTAGGTAATCAGAGCTTCAGGCTTTATCGTGGCGTGTAGTATAAGCAATCGCCACTATTGCTTTGTCACGACTCACCTTCGCGCAAGAAGGCAGCAGCGGATACAACGAGGGGGTAGTTTCCGCCAAGGTGAGATCCGGTTCTTACGAACAGCCCCGATTCCTCGTCATGATAAACCAGAATGCAAAGTAGCACACCCTTAGAAAAGGTCAGCGTGTGAACCGGTTTCAGCCAAGGTCAAGATGAGCAGATCGTCGTCGATGTAGTAGATCAACAGCCAGTCAGGCTCTATATGACAC
>JAEZZM010000020.1 GCA_023418575.1 Actinomycetes bacterium
GCTGGTGAGGTTTTAGTTCCTATTAAGGGCAAGCCTCAAGCTGGTGCTATCGCCTTTAATCGACTGGAGCAGCCACGTGGCGAAAGTTATTATTTTGCTGAAAGTAATGGAAGCAAAAATCTTGAGCGTTTTAGGTTGCGCACGCCAACGGCCATGAATATACCAGGCATGGTTTTAGCCGTAAAAGGCTGTCAGCTTTCTGATGTATCAATGATCATTCTTACTATTGATCCATGTATTTCTTGTACCGAGCGCTAGGAGGGAAGTGAAGATGGCTAGTTTTAAACTGGGAAAGATGACGCTTAGGTCCATCTTTAAAAAACCAATTACCACGGCTTATCCTGCAGAGCCCATTAGTTTTCATCCAAATGTGCGCGGTCATATTGAAAACAATATTGATGAGTGTATTTTATGCGGGATTTGTCAGAGAAACTGCCCTTCTGGAGCCTTAAAGGTCGATAAAAAAGCAGGAATTTGGGCAATTGATAGATTTGCCTGCGTACAATGCAAGTATTGTGTGCAAACCTGTCCTAAGCATTCTCTGCGCATGGAAAACACTTATACTAAGCCTAGTGCACAAAAGGGTTTATATTCCTTGCAAAAAGCGCAAGAATCACAAGAGAGTTCTAAAAAGGACTTACAGGAAGCCCAGGCCTAGAGAAGATCTAAGGCTTGAAGAAGTACAAAGCTTTGCAGTTTTACAAAAGCCAGGAAACCCCTTGTTTCCTGGCTTTTTGATTTTTGTCATAGGCTCTTACTATAATGGCATTATAAGAAATCTGAAAGGTTGATAGGTGGATAAGATCTTTTATAGCTGGTGCTTTAGACAAAAAAGAATACTTGTATCGCTTTTTTTGTTCTTGCTTTCTTGTGCTGTTGTGCTGGTATTTATAAGTATTATTGGCCCAAAGGCTATCGCCTTAGAAAAGCCAAGCATTCCTGTGATAAAAGATAGGGAGTATAAGCAAGAGCAAGAAGGGCGGCAAGCTCAGGCTACACAAGCTGATCTGGCGCCTCAAACAGATGATGCACAAAATGCCACTTCTATACAAGGTCAAGCTGATCAGAACGCTGCCAGTGGTGAAGCTTCTGCTCCTATAGCAAAAAGGCAGATAAAGCATGATATCTTTCCCACTGCACCTAGTTTGCGCCCCTTTGAGGGGCAAGGTCCTTATCGCCCTGCAGGACCAAATCCTGCATCAGCTGATGAAGATTATATACTTGGTCTAAGTAAAGCACAGGCAGAATCACAGCTATACTATGGTCCTTCGACTAGAGCAAGTATTGCTTTTGTAATAGATGCAAGTGGAAAAGAGTATTTCACGCGGCATATTGATGATATAAGCCCCATGGCTTCGCTCACTAAAATGATGGCACTCCTTTATGCCTTGGAAAAGGGGCTAAGCCTTGATACCTCTTGCACTATTTCTGAGTATGCTACTAAGGTTACGGGCAATAAGATGGGTTGGATGGCTGGCACAACAGTGCCTCTTTCTGAGCTTATGCAAGCCATGATAATACATTCTGGAAATGACGCTGCTATAGCATTGGCAGAAGCAGTATCTGGCTCAGAGCAGGCTTTTTGTATGGAGATGGGCAAGCGAGCTCAGGAGCTTGGCTGTACAAGTAGTCAGTTTGTTACACCTCATGGACTAGATAGAACAGGGCACTATTCAAGCGGTCGAGATCTTTTTATCATCGCTCGCGAGCTCATGAAGTATCCCTTCTTTAGAGAGAATGCAAAAAAGCCACTTATGGATTTTAATATCAATGGGGAAATAAAGAGATTTAATAACACCAATAGCCTTGTTGCGCAAGATGCTGGATTTAAAGGGGTAAAAACGGGCTTTACCCTCCAGGCGGGATACAGTCTTTTGAGCTACTATGAGCAAGATGACATAGCCGCTTATATATTGGTTATGGGCACAAAATCTAATGAATCAAGAAATCAGGAAACCCTTAAGCTTTTAAACTGGTTAAAAACTTTCTACTCAAAGCAGTATTTAGTGAGGTCCGATAAGCCCTTTGCATACTTTGAAGCTAATCCTTTGCGTTTTGGCTATTTGAGGGCACTTAGAGCTGAGAAAAACTTGATATATTATCGTGATCCTCATAAAGAAAAAGCTGCTTATAGCTTATTTGCAAATCAGGAAAAGCGTGGCTTTTTAGGATCTGAGAGCAAGGCTGGAGAAGTATTCCTATCTAAGCAAAGTAATCAGCGTCAAAATTTTGAGCAAAAAACAATCAATTTAGTGGGTGATAAGAGTATTGTTCGCTGGTCTTCTCTAAAACCTAGGCAGCTCAATAGCGTATACTATTTAGCTTCTGGAAGGTTTAGAGCTGTGGGTGTAATAAATCCTTATCAGCTCTAACTGCTCTTAGTGTTTTGAGGCTCTGTTACAAGGCATTAGTGGGAATCGCTGAGCAAGGCTTGCTATTAGTAAATATTAAAGATATTGGATATTTGATATACAAGAGCAAGGGGAGAGATGGATATTCAAGATAGAGAGATACATGAAGAGAGGCGCTACAGCCCTCTAGTATTAGAAGAAGATAGTCTTGGTGCTGAATATAAAAGATATGGACATCTTTACCTGCCAGCTGTTTATAGAGATTTAGAAGATGAGCTCAGTGCTGGTCAAATTGCGCTTTGTGATTACTCCTGCCTAAGCATGATTAGTTTAAGTGGGAACTTGGCAAGAAAGCTTTGTGACTCAATTGTATTTGATCTTGAGAAGGAAAATAGCTTAACAAGTTCAGATGCCATTAAACTAAAAGCTGGTCTTATTTTAACTACAGATCATTTGGTCTCAGAGCTTGTCTTGCGTATTGATATGGGAGAAGGCCAACAGATGCTTCTCTGCAGCCTTAGTAATAAAGAAGAGCTCTTAGAAGGCTTTAAAGAACAGTTGGCTGTTGAGCCTTATAATTTAGTTATTGAAGATGAGAGCTCAAAGCTTTGTACCCTTGCCTTATATGGCAGTGGAGAAGATCTTGAAGATCTGCTTAAAGATTATTTAAGTGAAGAGCAGGACTACCCAAAGCTCTTTGAACTTAAGGCACTTAACTTAGATGAGATTCCGGCAATGGTATATCGTCTAAAGATACGTCAGCCAAAAGAATTGCTTCTGGTACAAGTATCTTTTGATCAGGCAGCTCGACTTTGGAGATCCTTGCTAAGCTTTGAGCAACTTATCCCTTGGGGCATAGAACGTTTTGACTCTGCCTTGGAAGAAGATCTTCCAGCACTTTCAATGCTCAAAGAGGCTAAGTTGTATACTAAAGATGAACTTAAACTTTAATTATAAGGCTATCTCTAAGTATAAAGTTTAACTTTAAGGTAGCTTGTTAAAATGTTTAGTATCAGGTAGTCTATAAAGGTGAAATTAAAGCTGAAGGTAGGGTCATATGATTGATCAAACAGGTGAATTTGAAATGGGTGAGAAACTAAACCCAGGTGACACCAATCAACAAAATATTGCTATGAGTAAAGCTGCAGTAAGTTCAACCCAGGTATTTTCTAATATTTCCTTAGATACACAAGTACCTCAGGCTGTTACTCAGGCAGAAGCTCATTCATATGTTGAGGTAGTTAAGGGCCCCTATGCAGGAGAGTATTTTTGTTTAGATTACAATCTCGTTACTATAGGCAGAGATCCTGAGTGCTCAATATTTCTTAACGATATGACAGTCTCTCGTGAACACTGTAAGTTAGAGAAGCGCGAAGGGTTTTGGCATCTTACAGATTGCGGTTCGCTTAATGGTACCTGGGTAAATGGAGCTATTGTTTCTGAGGCAGACCTTTATGATGGAAGCTCAATTCAGATAGGTACCTATGTCTTAGTTTTACATATTTCCTCTTCAGATTGCCCTTGTAGTAAGTAGCTTATAGCGTCCTTATAAAATAATCTTTTTAAGGCAAGGCCTTGAATCAATAAAGGAGCTTTCTTGAGCATAGAATATATAAGTATTGGTGAATTAGTTAAAAGACTTCAGCACAACTACCCTGATCTTAGCGTTTCTAAGGTTAGGTTTCTTGAGGATGAGGGTCTTATATCACCAAAGCGTTCTGCCAGTGGATATAGAAAGTATGCACCTGCTGATATTGAACGTTTGGAAAAGATTTTATATCTGCAAAAATCTTATTTCTATCCATTAAGCATCATTAAAGAGGAACTTGATAAGGAAGAGTCAAAAGATCAAGTTCAACAAGAGCTTCAATCTCGTCGCTACACTGATGAGGCGCGCAGCCCACTTCCCTTGGGTGCAGAAGATAAAAAGCATCCAATAGAACACATGCCTGAGCTTATCGGCGTAGACATTCAGTTTGTGCGTAAACTTACAGAATTCAATATCATTACCTTAGAAATGAGCCCAAAGGGTAGAACCTTAGTAGATGGACATCTCCTAAGCCTCATTAAAACCTGCTATGAACTTAAGCGTTTTGGAGTTGAACCCAGGCACTTAAAGAGCTTTCTTTTAAGCGTTCAACGTGAAAGCCTCGTCTTTGAAACTGTGCTTTCTTCTATAGTCGGTAAACAAAAATCTGAAATATCACCAGAAGATAAGCAGCGTTTTGCTCTTGTTTTTAACCAATTGGAAGATTTGACGCATGAGGTAAGAAGATCGCTGCTTAAGCAAGTTTTACAAAGTGAGTTCAAAAATCTTGATCTCAAGGCGCTATAAGTTACCAAGAAGTAGTATAGTTATTTTGTTTGTTTCTTACGAAAAGGTAAAAGTATGTTTGATATAAAGCCCTATATTCTCGATATCCCCAATTATCCCGAAGAAGGTGTGGTCTTTAAGGATATTACGCCTTTATTGGCGCATCCTGAGGCCTTTAGGGCTGCCATAACACAGATTGCTGAGCATTTTGCCGATAAGGGCATAACCAAGGTAATAGGAGCAGAGGCTCGAGGTTTTATCATAGGTACCCCCGTTGCTTATGAAATGAAGGCTGGTTTTATCCCAGCTAGAAAACCAGGTAAACTCCCTCGTAAGACTTTAAGTGTTGAATATGCCTTAGAGTATGGTACAGATCGTCTCGAAATTCATGATGATGCCCTCTCTTGTGATGATGTAGTTCTTATCGTAGATGATGTCTTAGCTACAGGAGGAACTGCCTGCGCTCAAATAGAGATGGTTAAACAAGCAGGCGCCAAGCTTGCTGGCTTTGCTTTTATCTTAGAGCTTGATTTCTTAAAAGGTAGAGATAAGATTACTCAAGAAGGGGAGTATGATATCCTTTCCCTCATGAATGTTGAGTGATGTAGTAATTCAGAGGAGTCGCATAAAACTGCCTATCAATATATTCTTTGCTTGTGTCTTAAGCTGTGTTCCTTAAAAGAGCACAGCTTTTTTATTTCAATTCACTAGATTCTACATACAATCCTTGTCTTTCTACACATTACCTTAAAATGTGAGGGGTATAGTTTTACTACGTTTGAAGCGAAGTTAAGTTTCAAGCTCCATAACCTTATTGAAGCAAGTAAGAGTTTTCTTTCTTGCTTATACTTTTGATCTATAGATGAGATCAGTTTAGTTAAAGGCTTAGTTTTGCCTTGTGTAGTTTGTAGCTCTAATGAGCTTGCACAAAAAGGTTAGACTTAAAAGGCTGCGGTTTTTTAAGCGATAGGGAAAGATATATCACTAGCTCCTCTGTTCAAAAGATTAGCTTAGAGGGCATGCTGCTAGACTTGTATTCTCTATTTGGGGCTTCTACTAAAGGAGCTTTATGTCTAAATACAGCGCTCAGGGCGTATCGTTAAAAAAGGCCTTGTTAGCAGGAACTATTAGTCTTGCATGTCTTTGTGGCCTTGCATGTGCAGATTTGGGAAGTTTTGGAATCCAAGAAGCACAGGCTAGTTCCACAAAAGCAAAGATCAAAACAAAACAAGAACAGGCCTCTCAAGTAAGAAGGCAACTTGAAGATTTGGGTGCCCAGGCAGATGAGGCAAATGATGCTATTTATGAGCTTGAGCAGCAATTAGCAGAGACTGAGCAGCATATCAAAGAAATTGTTGAGCAGCAGTTGCAAACCCAAGAAGAGCTTAACGATACACAAAAGCGCTTAGGAACTAGAGTGGCCGCTAACTATATGGCAGGCCAGAGTTCACTTCTAAGTGTTCTTATGGGTGCTGAAAGCTTTGATGATTTTGTTTCACGAGTCCAATATATTCAAGCTATTTCAGATTCTGAAGCTCAAATGATTCAACGTGCAAAAGAGCTTAAAAAGCAGCTCGAGGAGCTTAATACGGCTCTTAATCAAAGAAAAGCTGAAGAAGAATCACTGATTGATGAGAATAAGCAAAAGGCCGCAGAGCTTGAGCTTTATATGCAAGAGGCTCAAAAAATATTAAATTCTATTGATGCAGAATTACAAGCCTTAATTGAGCAGCAAAGAAAAGAAGAAGAAGCTCGGGCACAAGCTGCCTATCAGGCGCGTCTTCAAGCTGCAAAAAATAAGGTAAACAGAGCGCAAAATTCTTATCAGCAGGCACAAGAAGCTCAGCGTAAGGCTGAAGCAGAGGCTAAGGCTGACCCCAATAATAAAGAAAAGCAAAAGGCAGCACAAGCTGCCGCCGAGGCAACCAAGAAAGCTAAAGCTGCTATTACCACTGCAACCAATGAGCACCAGGGTATAGTAGATGTTGCCCGTACCTATATTGGCACGCCTTATGCAGGTGTAAGTGGGGGACTAGATTGTTCTGGTTTGGTAAGTGCTGTATATAAGCAAAAGGGTGTCAATTTACCTCGATCATCAGCTGCACAGTGGGCTGCTGCTCAGTCTGAGGGCTGGTCTGTAGATCTTAATTCCTTAAGCCCCGGAGATTTGGTCTTTTATCGGAAAAAGGGATCAAATAGAGTGGGTCATGTAGCAATCTATGCAGGCAATGGTAAGGTTGTACAGGCTTATCATCCTGGAAGAAATGCTGATGAAGGCTCAATGAATATGAGCAATTGGGATATTGTAGGTGCTGGACGCCCTTCTAAATAATCGGAGTTAATATGCAATTTAAACGTAGTATTGTGGCTTTAGTAAGCACAGCTGTACTTACTGCGGGCCTGGGTTTATCGCTAACACAGGGAGCCTTTGCAACTAATGTAAATACTTCAAATATCAAGGGCTCCGCTTCTCAAACAACAATAAAAAATCTCAAGAGCGCTGAAGAGCGTTTTCAGGCAGCTCAAGAGAAGTTGAGAGATTTAACCGCTCAAGCAGAGGTTGCACAAAATAACTTATATCAGACTCAAGAAGATCTTAAACAAACTCAAGAAGCGATTGATCAAACTAAAAAAGATATTGAGACAAAAACAAAAGAACTTGCTTCTGCGCGAGAGCTCTTATCAGAGCGCATTGCGGCTAACTACAAGAGTGGCAACGCAAGTATCTTGTCCGTTATCTTAGATGCAACAGATTTTACGGATTTTGTTAATCGCATCTACTATATGGACAAGGTTTCTGAGCAGGACGCAAAGATGATCGAGCAGGTGCGCAGCCTCAAAAAAGATCTAGAGGATCATGAAAAATCACTTGATGCTCGCCTAAAAGAACAGTCTGAGCTTGAGGAGCGCCAAAAGCAGGAGAAAGAAAAGGCTGATAACTTAGTAATACAGCAAGCTGAGTTCACCAGTAATCTTGATGATGAGGTTAAGGCCTTATACGAAAAGAAGCGCAAAGAAGAAGAGGCTGATAGAGAGGCTAAGATAAAAGCGGCTCAAGAGGCAGCCCGAAAGGCTGCTGAAGCTGCAGAAGCTGCTCGCAAGGCTGCAGGTGTTAAAAATGGAAGTAGCTCTGCTGGCAATATAAACAACAATGTTCCAGGTAAGCCATCACCTAATGTTGTTAATAACGCTTTGCGCTACATTGGAAGACCTTATGTCTGGGGAGGCAGCGGGCCAAATGGCTTTGATTGTTCAGGCCTTACCATGAGGGCGTATAGCGAAGCAGGTATTTCCATTCCTCATTCATCTTTAGCTCAATATAATGCTGTTAAAGCTAAGGGAAACCTTAAGACTGATGCCAGTAAGCTTGTGCCAGGAGATCTGGTATTTTATTACTCACCCGTACACCATGTTGGCATCTATATAGGTAATGGAAAGATGGTTCATGCTCCAACCTTTGGTCAGTCAGTTACCGTAGCTCCAGTAAATGTATGGGGTGCCTTTGTAGGTGGCGGTAGCTGGTAATGGCTGCTAAGCCAATAGGAGAGATCTAAGCCAGATCAAATTATAAGGATTAAGCCTAGATATATTGAAAGCCTCAGCTAAGTTAAAGTTGAGGCTTTTTTGTATAAAGTTATGTATAAAGATTCAGGGATTGATACATTCAGAACAATAACCCAAATAAAATTAAAGCAGCTCCGATAAGAGGCTGGGGATTAAGATTTAGTCTAAAACAAAGGGCTATGCATCAAAGATTGAATAGCAAGTAAATTCATATTATATTACTTAACTAAAGTTTTCTTGTAGTCTAAGATACCGCCAAGATTATAAGCCTTAGTATAACCCTCATCCTTAAGTTGATCTTTAACCATTCCTGATCGTTTACCTGAGTGACAATACAAAAAGACAGTTTGATCTAGACTATCAATAAAGGCACTAGGATCTGAAAGTAAGACCTGCATAGGTACATGAACAGCAGATGGAATATGGCCTTCAGCAAATTCAGCATCACTGCGCACATCAATCAAAATTGCATTCTCACAAGTATCAAGATGTTCAGGAAAAGAATTAATGTCATAGCCGTGAGAATTTATAGTAACCACATCCTTAGACCTAAAAAGAGAAAAGAGCTTAGCTAACATGGTAATATCCTAACTTTACATAAGATATATTATCAGACTTTTATCTATATCATTCAAAACTTCTAGCTTTAGATCTGATCCTAATTTATTTTACCCACTCATATCTAGATTGGAACTAATTTGGAATCAAGTTTTCAATAATAAAAAATGTGGCCCCAAAAATGAGGCCACAGAATCGATTCTAAGGCTTTAAATCAGTACCATATGACTCATTATACCTAAGAATTTCAAAATCCATTATAAAATGCTTACAGCTTGCCCACTAAATCAATTCCTGGCTTTAAGGTTTCATCACCTGGCTGCCATCTTGCTGGGCATACCTCATCACCGTGATTGCGAACAAACTGGAGTGCTTGAACACGTCTCAATAGCTCTGAGGCATTTCGGCCAATGTTGCCATCAACAAATTCATAAGCAACAATCTTACCGTCAGGATTGATTACAAAGGTTGCACGCTCAGCAAGACCTGATTCTTTGATATATGCTTTAAGTTCCTTAGAAAGTTTACCAGTTGGATCACCAAGCATTGGATAGGTAATCTTACCAATGAGTTCTGAAGACTGATGCCAAGCCATGTGTACAAAGTGAGTTTCATTACTAATTGAGTAAACTTCACAATTGATATCTTTAAACTTTGGATATAAATCTGCAAGATCAGCTAACTCTGTTGGGCACACAAAGGTAAAATCTGCTGGATAGAAAAACAAAACGCTCCACTGACCCAAGAGATCTTTCTTAGTAACTGTCTTAAAATCATTATCCTGATATGCAGTAAGGATGAAATCTGAAATCTCTCTACCGATAAGGCTCATCTGAGCTCCTTTCTTAGTAAACTTCCTATTACTTCATAGGCTATCAGAATAGTACCCAAATCTACCCTCTTAAGCTCTTGTTTTTATAAAAAGTTAGTTTTGTATAAATTCCTAACAAAAGCACCATAACTGCCAACACTTTGTCAAATTTTATAATAGATAGCAGGTTTTATAGTATTTGAAGGACAAGTGCTAAAGAAAATACGTTTCTTTCTTATAAAAATATAGCCCCCTCCCTAGTCATAAAACACTAGGCAAAAGGGGCTATACGATAGTAATCTAACTAATGTTTAAGCTAGCAAAAAGGATATAAAGAAGGCAAGAGCGGCTACCCACATAAGTGGTTTAACCTGCTTAATCTTACCGGTAAAAATACTTACCAAAACAAAGGTGATAAAGCCAAGGCCAATACCGGTTGCAATTGAATAGGTAAAGGGAATACCAATGATGGTTAAGAAGGCTGGGAGGGCTTGGCTAAAGTCTGACCAGTCAATATCTTCTACGCCACTCATCATTAAAAAGCCAACAAATACTAGAGCTCCACAGGTGGCGGAACTAGATACCATAGCAATAAATGGTGAGAAGAAAGCTGCAATAATAAAGAGAATACCAACTACAACTGAAGACAGACCAGTTCTTGCGCCATCAGCTGCACCTGCACTAGATTCAACATAAGTGGTAATTGAACTTGCACCTAAAGTACCACCAGCTGCAGCAGCTACAGAATCAACGGTCAGAATAGTTCTAACGTTTTTAATCTCTCCGTCTTCTGTAAGAAATTCACCTTGTTTAGCAACAGCAAAAGCGGTACCCATGGTATCAAAGAAGTCACTCATAAGAAGTGAAAAAGCAAACATTATAAGAATGGGATTTGTAATAGTTTGAAGCAGAGCCATACCCTTCCCATCAGGAGTGCTTTGGAAAGGTGCGCCAAAGGTTGAAAAATCAAGACCAAAATTACCCATATGTGGTAATGGGGTTACTCCCAAGGGGATTCCAACTAGAACAGCAACTATAATACCAATTAAGAGCTCCCCTTTTACCTTAAGTGCGTAGAGTAAGATGGTAACTATTAAAGAGACAAAGGAGACAATAACCACAGGAGAGCTTATCGCACCAAAGCCAATAAGAGTAGACTCATTGGCAACAATAATGCCGCCGCCCTTAAGGCCGATAAAAGCGATAAACAAGCCAAGACCAACTCCAATTGACTTGCGCAAAGAAGCTGGTATGGCTGCCATTATAGCCTCACGCAAACCCACAAGAACCAAGAGTAAGATAACGATACCCTCAATAAATACAACCGACATAGCAACACGCCAGTCTTGTCCTAAGGATCCGCAGAGTCCAAAGGCTACAACAGCATTAAGACCCATACCACTTGCTAGAGCCAAAGGTCTATTAGATGCTAGACCCATGATGATAGTCATGAGTGCTGCACCAAAGCAAGTGGCGGTAAGCGCCGCATTAAAAGGAATACCGGCTGCACCTAAAATAGAAGGATTAACTGCAATAATGTAGGCCATAGCAAGAAAGGTTGTAATACCTGCTCTAATTTCAGTGCCTACGCTTGAGCCTCGCTCGCTAAGGTGAAAAAATCGATCCATGTATATTCTCTACTTTCCGCTCGATCCAAAACCACCAACACCACGATCAGTTTCGTCCAGTTCATCCACTTCAATCAGCTGAACTACTGGCACCTCTTGAATTACCAGCTGTGCTATACGGTCCCCTTTCTCAATATGGATTTCATTATGCGGATCTAGATTAATAGCTATGATTTTAAGCTCTCCCCTATAATGGCTGTCGATAAGCCCGGGGGTATTTGCCATTGATAGGCCAAGCTTAAGAGCGCAACCGCTTCTTGGTTGGACAAAGCCGGCATATCCTTCAGGTATTGCAATAGCCAGACCTGTGGCTACTAAACAACGTTCAAAGGGTTTTATAACACAGGATTCAGAAGCTCTTAAATCTAAGCCTGCATCGCCCTTATAAGCATAGCTTGGGATCTCTACATCTTTTGAGAGTCGTTTAATCTTGAGGCGCAGATCATTTTTACTCATGTAGACCATCACTTTCAGTTTTATTAAGTGTTTGCAATTCCTTATTGAATTCTTCAAGGTCTTTAAAATCTTTATATACAGATGCAAAGCGAATATAGGCTACTTTATCAAGTCTTTTTAACTTGATTAAAACTAAGTCACCCAACTCTTGTGAACTTATTTCATTTCTAAAATTATTACGGAGATCTGATTCAACTTGATCTACAAAGTCATTAAGTTGCTCAAAGGGAATATTGCGTTTAATGGTAGCAGTAACAAGACCATTAAAAATTTTAGCCCTATCAAAGGGCTCTCTTCTACCATCTTTTTTTACTATGAGTACAGGATTTTCTTCACGACGCTCATAGGTAGTAAAACGCTCTCCGCACTTAGTGCACTCGCGTCTACGACGAATGCTGTCTGCAGACTCAGACGATCTAGAATCTATGACCTTTGACTCAAGGTGGCCACAGTTAGGACAACGCATGTTCCTCCATCTGAACTTTGAATGAATTTCTATTATTACATAAAAAGTTCGCAAATATTGTGACAATCATCACAATATTTAGATTTCTAGAAGAAGAAAGCACAATATCTTGTAGGTAATGGAAAGCTTAGCTAGGAAGATAAAATATCATAGATAAGTATTCCAATTACGATAAAAGAAGAAATCTTCAATGCTGCACAGTAGCAATCTAGATATGAATAGTTCTCAATTTTATTAAGACATGTCGTCTTTTTTACTTTGAGTTTTTGGATCTTAGAACTTAAATGAATCTGTACTGCCTTAGCAAAAACATGAATAGCTTTGCTTTTGTTAAGAGCTAAATAGTCATACAGCTGCTGAGAGGCCTTATTGCTCTTTACTTGCATGTCTTTAGTAGAAGTATCTCTTGATTTAGTAATAAGCTGAAGCTTGGAGCTGGGCTTAGTGATATTTTGTACCTTATAACTTGCCTGTTTAAGTGTATTTCCATGAATCATAATGCTGGAGCTGGGCTTAAACTTAAGAATTTTGGTAGTGCTTTTTGGTTTCATCTTAATCCTTTCTTTTTGTTTAAGCTTAACAGTCCCCTATGACTCAAATTTTCTAATCTAAAGAGTACAATAGAACAAGCGTTCCGAACAATTGTTCTCACAAAAAATACACGAACACATGTTTTATTTCGCAGCTAGATTAGGTATACTTATTTCAAGTTAAATGTAGAATAAGGAGATTTCCATGAAACCAAAGATCTCTGATCGCCAACGAGCAATTTATGATTATATTAAGGCGCAGGTTAAGGCTAAGGGCTATCCACCTAGCGTAAGAGAAATTGCTGATGCAGTAGGTCTTTCCTCCCCTTCTACCGTACATAGTCATCTTCATACACTAGAAAATTGTGGATACATTAGAAGAGATCCCTCTAAGCCAAGGGCAATTCTTATCTGCCATGTTGACAATGTTCAAACCAAGCAACGCCACAAAGCTCAGCAGTATGATAATAATTTTGTAGAGCTACCACTTGTTGGTCAGGTGGCAGCGGGGCTACCCCTTTTAGCTGAGCAAAACATTGAAGAGAGTTTCCAGCTACCAAGAAATCTTGTTTCTGATAAAAACAGTTTCATGCTTAGGGTAAAGGGTGACTCTATGATTGAGGCTGGAATATTTAGTGGAGACTATGTCATTGTAAAACAGCAACCAGATGCAGTAAACGGGGATATAGTGGTTGCTCTTATTGATGATGAAGCCACGGTTAAAACCTTTTACAAAGAAGAGGGTCGCATTCGCTTGCAACCAGAAAATAAGTATATGGAGCCTATTTATGCTCAAAATCCTCTTATTTTAGGAAAGGTTACTTCCCTCTTTAGACAGATGTAGCTAGGAATTAATAAGAATTAGCTAAAGCTGCCAGCACTCTTTTGAGCTGTACCTGCACCTTCTATGCTGGGCTCTATAAGCTCAAAAGGCTTAAATAAGCTTATGAGCTCTTTTGGAACTTTGAGGCTTAATTCTAAACCCTTCTCGTTATAATGCTCATGCAAAACCTGGCACTTTTCATGCGCAATTTTTACCAAACTACCATCTGCAGTAAAAGGCACTAATACCGTAATACTTTCATTGTGTGCAGCAGCTCTCTTGGCAATCCTAATTAATAAATCCTCAAGTCCTTCTCCGTTTAAGGCTGATATAAAAACAGCTTCAGGATATCTCTGTCTAAGTGCAAAAAGCTCTGAAGGGTCTAAGAGGTCGCATTTATTATAGACTGCAAGACTCTCTACCTGAGAAGCTCCAATGCTGTCTAAAACATCATGAACTGCCTGGACTTGTTCATCTCTAAAAGGAGAAGAACTATCTATAACTTGCAAAATAAGATCTGCACCAATAACTTCTGAAAGTGTGGAATTAAATGATTCAACTAAGCTATGTGGTAATTTTTGGATAAAACCAACGGTGTCAGTTAGAGAAACTTCTCTACCTTCTGGCAATTTTAAACTTCTGGTAGTTGGATCAAGTGTTGCAAAAAGCTGGTCTTTTGCATATACCTGAGACTGAGTAAGTTTATTTAATAGGCTTGATTTTCCCGCATTGGTATATCCTGCAAGAGCCACCCTAAAAATAGGTGACTCCCATCGTGATTTACGCTGAGTTTCTCTAATTTTAGCGACCTGTTTAAGCTCTCTTTTTAAACCGGCGATCTTATCTCTAATAAGGCGTCTGTCAACTTCAAGTTGGCTTTCACCTTGTCCAAAACGAGATCCAATCCCACCTCGTGTCTGCTCTTTTGCAAGGTGTGACCACATGCCTCTTAAGCGTGGAAGCAAATACTCCAGCTGCGCCAGCTGAACCTGAAGCTTGCCTTCTTTGCTTTTAGCATGAAGACCAAAAATATCTAATATGAGCGCCGTTCGGTCTATAACCTTTACATTTTTGGGCACTAACTTTTCTAGATTGCTCTGCTGTGAAGGGCTGAGCTCATCATCAATAATGAGGACATCGGCATTGAGCTCTTTTATCTGTTCAGCAACCTCTACAGCCTTACCAGATCCAATAAAGGTGCGCGGATTAGGGCTTATTATGCGCTGAGAGGTTGAAGCAATAACCTCAGCCCCTGCTGTATGAGCAAGGCGCTCAAGCTCACGCAGTGATTCATCTGCTGGAAACTTTGAATTTTTCCAATCTATGCCAACTAAATATGCGCGTTCAGCTTTGATAGCTGTTGAAATTGGTCGTTCTTCTGGCACCCTATCCCCTGTCTTATTTAGCCTCGCGTTGACAGTCTAACTTGTCCTTATTAATCTAAGCAAGGCTTTTAAGCTTAGCCTTGCTTATTTCATACAAATAAAAAAATACTGAACTAAGCTGAGATCTTAGTGAGGTGTCCTGGCAATTAAACCACTGAACACGATTATCTCTATAAAACCAGCTCAGCTGACGTTTAGCATAGCGCCTACTTCTTTGTGCGATAAGATCTTGGGCTTTCTTTAGATCATCTCTGTGTTCTAAAAGCTCTTTATAACCTATGGCCTGGGAGGCTGTTAAACTTGAGAAGACCCCTTTGTTTTCTAGCATTTCAAACTCTTTAAGTAGCCCCTCATCAAACATGAGCTCAACGCGTTTGTTAATGCGCTCATATAAGGCTTCACGTTGCCAGGCACAGCCAATAAAGGCACAGTCATACAGCATTTCATGATCATGAAGTCCTGTAAGTTGTTGTGCATATGATACGCCCTTATCGGCCATTTCAAGCGCTCTAATAACGCGTTTAGTATTTTGAGGGTGAATACAGTTTGCTGACTTTTGGTCTATTGAAGCCAATAATTCATGGAGGCGCTGTGCTCCATGTTTGAGAAGATAAGCCTCATAACGAGCTCTAAGCTCATTGTTTACTTGCTCGCCCTCTGCAAAATTTAGATTATCAACTAAGGAATTGAGATATAAGCCTGTTCCACCGCACAAAACAAGTGTTTTGCCTTGTGAAATAGTCTTATTGATAATATCTCTACCATAGCTTTGATATTGCTGAACCGAATAGCTCTCAAAGGCTTCGATAAGATCAATCCCTAGAAGAGGGGCTTTTAGCTCATCTGACTTAGCTTTGGCAGTAGCGATATTCATATCTTTGTAGATCTGCATTGAGTCAAAAGAGAGAACTGAACTATCTAAAAGATAGGCTAATAGGTCAGCAAGCGCAGTTTTTCCTGAGGCAGTTGGTCCAACTATTGCAATAAGCTGCGGAAAACCTTCTTGATTTGAAAGAAAGTGGAAGGCCTCCTTGAGACTAGCTAGATCCCCAAGCTCTTTGGCTGCATTTGAAATATAAGCCTTCCCCAAATCTTGAGAAGGAAAATTTTGAGAAGTAGTAGCTGCTCTTGATGCGCTAGCTTCTAGCTGTAAAGACTTTAGATCTGCATACCATGTATACGGCTCAAGCTCTAGAAAATTGTCCAAAGGAGCCGTATAACATAGATCCTCAAAGTTTAAGTCTCGTAAGAAGGAGCGCCCCTCTTGCTGCTTGGTTTGTGTTCTTGTCGCCTCAAGTGCATGCTCATAATAGGGCAAGGGGTAGCCACAATTGCTATAGCCATCTAGCTTGCAAGAATTGAGATTACCGTGATTAAGCGGGGAGTTTGAATCCATCAGCAAACTCACCTTTTAGATACCAGGTTTTTGCTTCCTTTATTTTAATTGGAACAATTTGTCCGATAAAATCTTGTGTAGAAGCACCTTCAGGAAGAGGTATATGAACAGTTGCATTTCTAGGGTTTCTTCCAGAAAGCATCTTATCGTCACGCTTTGAGCAGCCTTCTATGAGGACTTCAACAGTTTTACCCTCATCCATCTTATTATTATCTAAGGCAGAAGCTTGAACAACTTCAACAAGCCTATCAAAACGTTCTTGTATTACTTCTCGTGGGGTATTGTCAATAAGCTTTGCTGCAGGAGTTCCTTCGCGCTTTGAGTAGATAAAGGTGAAAGCCTGGGCATAGTTCATATCACGGGCTAGATCAAGGGTTTGAAGAAAGTCTTCTTCGGTTTCTCCAGGAAAACCAACTATGATATCGGTTGAAAGCGCCACATCTGGCACCTGTCTTCTTACTTCTTGCACCAGTTCTCTATAATGCTCATGGGTATAACGCCTATTCATTGCCTTGAGAATGCGGTTTGAACCGCTTTGCACTGCAAGATGAAGAGCAGGAAGCACGCATTTGGTTTGGGCAAAGGCCTCAATGGTTGCTGGACTTAAATCCTTGGGGTGGCTGGTAACAAAACGCACTCGTGGTATACCCGTGCTGTCCATAGCACGCAAGAGTTCAGCAAAGCGTGGCTCCCCATAAAGGTCTCGCCCGTAAGAGTTCACATTTTGTCCTAAAAGAGTAACCTCTTTTACGCCCTGCTGTGCCAGGAGTTCAACCTCGGCAACAATTTGATTAAACTCACGACTATATTCCCTACCTCGAACATAAGGAACTATACAATAGGTGCAAAAGTTATTGCAGCCCATAGTGATAGGAACCCATGCGTGGAAGTCCTCTGCTCTCCTGCTGGGTAATTCGGTTGAGGAGTGCTCGGTTTTATCGGCAAGACTTGCCTGTTGCCCATCTTCTAGATATGCGGCTTCAATAAGTCTTGGGAAATCTGCTATGGTATGAGTGCCAAAAACTACATTGAGGTTTGGTAGCTTTTCAAAAAGAAATTCACCGTCGCGCTGACCAATACAGCCACCAACGGCAATGATGCGCTTTCCTCCCTTTGGTTCAGGAAGGTTTTTCATAGAAAGCACCTGGCCAAAGAGTCTGGTGTCTGCTGCCTCTCTAACACAGCAGGTCATAAAAACTACTACATCAGCATCTTCTTGCTCACCTGGTAAAAGACCCATGGACTCAAGCATGCCGGTAATGCGCTCAGAGTCATGGCTATTCATCTGGCAGCCAAAAGTGCGTACAAAATATGTTAAACCCTGTAAGGGGAGCTGACTCATCTTAGTTCTCCTGAATCAAATCTTGTTTGAGTGAAAAATTTCTGCTTACAGCTTCAAGTTCTTCTTGCATAGATTGAATGGTGGTAGGAAATTGGTGTGAGCTATTTAGGGGTCGCGCAAATACCGATAAGCGCAAGGCCGTTCTCTTTTCCCCATTGATGAGGATATCCGAAAAAGAAGGAGTGCACATTACATCATAGCCTGCAGGAATAAGAAAACCACGTGCAATAGCAATAGCTTTAATAGCTTGATTAACGGCGCCTGCTCCCACTGATTGTATCTCAACGGGGACGCCATCTTTGATCAAGCCAGCTATGGCACCTGCAACAGAAGCAGGTGAACTCTTAGAAGATACCTTAAGGAATTTCATTGTTACCTCAGTCTATGTAAAAGGACAATAAAGCTACGTTGTGTTTTAGGCAGGTGTATGCCAGGTAGTACATCTTAATTACAATTAACTTTGCTTATTTAGGTTCGCTTATCCATAATAGCGCAAATTGAGTGTAAATTCGCATAGATTAATCCTCTTTTTTAATGGGGAAACTTACTTGGATTTTATCTTGTGAGATGCGTATACGCGGTTCATCTAGCAGCTCCAAAAAATACTTCTGCGCTAGTTGCGCAAATACCTTCTCTAGATCTCGTTTGAACTGAGAACTATCTTCAGGATCAAGCTTTAATCCCCTGCTGTCTTTATTGAGTAGCGCAAGACGCTCCTGATCAGATAGATTATTAGCTTTCTTAAACATAGAGCTAAAATCCTTGCGAGCAAGCTTATCAACAGGATGTAGGCTTTTGATGCGAGAAGAAAGTATTCTATGAGCAGTACGCTCAGATATTTGAATCCGATAAAAGCTATAGGCATACTCTTGAAGTTCTGCCGCATCCGCGCAGCTTGCCAAGTATTCAGGAGCTTTGAGCTCAGAAAGATCATCAATAAAAAGCAGCTGTTGAGAGCTTAAGTTTTCTTGCGCATGTTTCAGTAATGTAGCTAAAATCTCAGACTCTGAGCCAAAATACAGCCTGAGATCTTGGTTTTTAAGAGCAAATTCAATAACGTTTCTTACGATGTTGTGAGGACCGCTACCAACAACAAATCCTCCCTCTTCAGTCTTTTCAATAGAGGGCCAGCTTGATTGATCAGACTTCTCTGGCAGCTTGCTGGTATCTACATTAAGCGAGAAGACTGCGCCCTTATCGGAATCTGAACATACTAAAGAGAAGTCTTCTACATTAGCCTTAATGGAATATAAAGCCATGCCGCGCCCGTGTACACCCCAACTGTCCATTATCATGCTATCAAGTTTAGAGGTAACGCGGGGCTCAAAAATGAGTTCATGCATGGACTTAGGGACTCCACTACCATCATCAATAATGGTCAGACGTCGTATAGAATCTGTTTTTGAGCTAGCAAGATAGATGTTTTGGGCTCCTGCGTCCCGGGCATTTCTAAGCAGCTCTATTACCGCATCTTCAACGCAACGAATATCATGCTTAGCTTGTCTGCGCTCAGCCTCTGCTGTTCTAAGGCGCACAAAGCCGGCGCCCAGATGTTCTTCTACACGTAGATATGCCTCACCTGAAAACTCTGACACAAAGTCAATAAGACTGCTATGGGAAGCAGGACCCAAGCTTGTGCTTGAGTCCTGCTGAGCTCCTTGAGCTATTTGAGCTATAAGTTTATTGTCTAAATCGCTACTCTGCTCAAGATTAGTAGCTTTGTGATTACAATCTTGATCAGACTTGTAAGCTTGCTTATTTTGCATAATCTGTGGCACGAGATTCTCTGATAACAGTTACCTTAACCTGTCCAGGATATTCCATCTCATTTTCAATTTGGCTTGCAATATCATGTGCAAGTACTACAGATTCTGCATCTGAGATTTCTTCTGGACGAACCATTACTCTGATTTCTCTACCCGCTTGCATAGCATAGGTGCGTTCTACTCCCTTATGAGCATTTGAAATTTCCTCAAGCTTTTCAAGGCGTTTGATATAGTTCTCAGCACTTTCACGACGTGCACCTGGGCGTGCAGCAGAGATGGCGTCAGCACTCATTACAAGCAGAGCATAAATACTTTGAGGTTCTACCTCATTATGATGGGCCTCTACAGCGTTTACAATAAGATCGCTTTCACCATGGCGTCTGCATAAATCTGCTCCGATAATAGCGTGACTACCTTCAACTTCATGATCAATTGCTTTGCCTATATCATGCAAGAGGCCAGCGCGCTTGGCGGGACTTGGATCAAGGCCAAGCTCTGAAGCCATAACTCCACATAGATAGGCCACCTCTATTGAGTGATTAAGAACGTTTTGACCATAGGAGGTACGGTACTTTAGCCTACCTAAGGTTTTAATAAGCTCGGGATGTAGATCATGGATGCCAATATCAAAGGCAGCTTGGTCACCCGCTTCTATGACACGCTCCCAGACAGTCTCAGTAGCTTTGTTAAACATTTCCTCAATACGAGCAGGATGAATACGTCCATCTGCAATGAGGTTTTCAAGTGTTAGTCTACCAATCTCTCTGCGCACAGGATCAAAACAAGACAAAACAACCGTTTCAGGGGTATCGTCAATAATGATATTGACGCCTGTCATCTGTTCGAAAGTGCGAATATTGCGCCCTTCCCTACCAATAATACGACCCTTAAGATCATCAGAAGGGATATTAACAGAAGTAACGGTAATTTCAGAGGTGTGCTCAGCAGCAACGCGCTGAATAGCCATGGAAATTATGCGGCGTGCTTGCTTATCTGCTTCTTGTTTTGCACGCTGTTCAGCCTCACGTATGATTGCCGCTGATTGAGCTGTAACATCATCACGCACATCTTCAAGAAGTTTTGCGCGCGCCTCATCTGCGGTCATTGCAGCGATGTTTTCTAACTGCATCTGTTGTTCTTCATATAGCTTATTTAACTCATTACGCTTTTTATCAAGTTTAGATTGCTGAGTAGAAATCTGCTGTTCACGCTTATCTAAAGAATCATTTCTTCTATCCAGAGACTCCTCGCGCGAAAGAAGCCTGCTCTCGCGTTCTCTGATCTCTTGTTGGCGTGCTTTTTGATCTTGTTCTGCAGCGAGCTTTTCTTGATAAATTTCCTCTTTAGCTGAAATTAACTGTTCTTTTTTATGAGCTTCAGCTTCTTTTTTAATATCTTCTGCTTTTATAGTAGCTTCGTGTATAACCTGATCTGCCTCAGTTTGAGCTTGTTTTACCTTACCTTGCGCAGATTTTGTTGACGCAAGATAACCTAAAACGCATCCAATGAGCAGGGTCACGACGCCGATAGCGATAAATAATCCCACAGCCGTGGCCTCCTTGTAGTACTAGTGTCAATCAATTAGTTGTCTATAAGGATCTTGGCATCTGGCTTTAACTATAAAAAGAGAGCCGGATGCTTTGATCCGACACTCGTGAATATAGGTATATATGACTAGTACAGCAAGGCTCAGCTACTATATTGAGCTCTAGCTTTAGTAATTATCTAAATCTATATACTATCTATATGCAAACTCTACGAATGAGAGTTAATTCATCACAAATGTCTTATCCTAGTGTACGTCCCTCAAGGTAAAAAAGTCAACCTAGACTTCTTATGAGCGGGCGTAGATCCCAGCTTATTGCCCCTCTTCTTCCTGGATTAATTTAAAGTCCTTAATAACATCATAAATGAGAGAGGGATTGTAGCCACGGCTTGCTAAAAAACGGTAAAGCTTTTCATAAGGAGCTTCCTTGCCTAAGAACTTTTTGCTTAGTAAGGTCAAAGCTTGCTCATATTGAGAATCTTTAGAATAAAACTCATGTGGATAGCCTTCAAGTTCATAAGGATTAAGTCCCTTTGTGCGCAAATAATGCTCAATCTTTTTTTGACCCCAGAGTTGAGCCTGCTTAGAACTTATAATCTGACAGATTAGAGCCTTGTCATCTATAAGGGCAAGTTCTTCTAGTTTATCAAGATATAAGGAAAGTTCTTGTTCAGGATATCCCTCGGCTAGCAAACGATCTTTTAATTCTTGGCGAGCATATGAACGCCGTTGAAGAAATGATAGGGCACGCTGTTTTAAGGCATCTTTAAGAATTTCATCTTTTAGTTGATAAAGTTCGCTAAGCTCCATAGACTCAGGCAGCCTAGTTTTAAAAAAAGGAGCAGCACTTTTGGGTATGAGCAGATACTCTTCTGCTTCTAATTGTGGATCAAGAGCGTAGCACAGTTTTGCTTTAGGAGAAGCAGCTCCTGGTCTTAATTCTTGTTTGGGAGGGAGTTTTATATGCAGTTTATGAACAAGCATAAAGCTCCCTCCCTTACTTAAGTTTCATACTTCTAATTAGCAGTTAATATTATTTGCTTAGTCCTCCAGATCAGTAGCTACCAATGGACTTACTGGATCTTGATCATCTTCACCAATTCCCAAAGCTTTGCGTACTAATCCTTCTATCTCATCTGTAAGATCTGGATGCTCTTCCAAAAAGAGCTTGGCAGCATCTCTTCCCTGACCCAGACGTTCTTCATTATAGGTATACCAAGCGCCGGATTTCTTAATAATTCCCTCTTCAACACCTAGATCTAAAAGTGAGAATTCACGGGAAATGCCTTCACCAAACAAGATATCAAACTCAGCAGTTCTAAAAGGTGGTGCCATTTTGTTTTTAACAACCTTAACCTTTACATGGTTTCCGTAATTCTCACCATCTTTTTTTAGAGTCTCAGTTCTGCGGATATCTAAGCGTACTGAAGCAAAAAACTTAAGAGCCCTACCACCAGAAGTGGTCTCAGGTGAGCCAAACATTACACCAATCTTTTCTCTAAGCTGATTGATGAAAATGCACATGGTATCTGACTTAGCAAGTGAACCCGCAAGTTTACGTAAGGCTTGACTCATTAGGCGTGCTTGAAGACCTACGCTGGACTCACCAATTTCACCTTCAATTTCTGCACGTGGCACTAAGGCAGCAACTGAGTCAACAACAATAACATCAATTGCACCTGAGCGCACTAACATGTCACAAATTTCAAGAGCCTGCTCCCCCGTATCTGGCTGAGAGATTAAAACCTCATCAATATCAACGCCGAGCTGAGCTGCATAACCAGGATCAAGAGCGTGTTCTGCATCAATAAATGCAACTATTCCACCATTTTTTTGGGCCTGCGCTATGGTTGAAAGCGCAAGAGTTGTTTTACCTGATGACTCAGGTCCATATATTTCAATAATACGACCACGAGGAAGCCCGCCAATGCCAAGCGCAGCATCTAGGGCAATTGAACCTGTTGAAATTGCTTCAACTTTAAGATCAAGGCCCTCTGAATACTTCATAATAGCGCCCTTGCCAAATTTCTTGCTAATGGCTTCTCGGGTTGATTCTATTGCTTTTTTCTTTTCTTCAAGATTCTCTGGAATAACAATCTCTTGAAGAGTACGTTTTTTTGCTGCCATCTTATCTCCTTATGAAACATTTGTTCTTATTATAAAGAAACATATGTTCGTTGTAAACTAGAATTCCAAGCTACAATAAAATCTTAAATCCTCTGCCTTAGCAAAATCTCTTAATAACATAAGTTAAAGCTCAAGGATAACTTGAACTCATCTTTAAGAGATCTCTATGATGTAAGCTTGAGCTCCTCAATACGCTCAATCAATAGCTCAAGTGCGTATAGGCTTGCCTGTTTTCGCACTTCATCACGGGTACCCAAGAAATGACATTGCCTGCTTATACATTGGTTTTTATCGGCCACAGCAATATATACCAGGCCTACTGGTTTTTTGCTACTTCCGCCTTGAGGACCCGCAATGCCTGTTACTGACACACAAAGCTCTGCTCCGCTAAACTCAAGCTGCCCTAAGGCCATTTCTTTTGCGCACTGCTCAGATACAACTTCTCCTTGAGCTAAGAGTGCTTCAGAAACACCAAGCTTTGCATGTTTGATGCGCTCAGAGTATGAGACTAAGCTGGTTTCAAAGATTTGACTTGAACCATCCACACTGGTTATATAGCTAGCAATCATGCCGCCCGTGCAAGATTCAGCGCTGCTTATCTTAATCCCAAATTCTTTAGCCAAGCTTACAAGCTTTTGGGCGGATAGCTCAAGCTTTGTATTAAGTTCCTCGTCAGGTTCCCTATCAAGTCCCCTATCAAGCTCTGTATTGAGATTATGAGCCTGCTTAGCCTCCTTAATATGCTTAGTGCCCTTAGGATCCTTAAATACCAGCCGCCACGACTTCATAAAATAGTCGAGACAAGAAACTATTGTCAGGATAAGGGCAATCCACATGAGAATCTGCGCAAGATTTAAAAGCCACGGCAGTTTATCATGAGAAAGCGGTCCCACCTTGATATCAATAAGCAAGTATGCAATAAGAGCAAGCATAGTAAAGACCGTCTTCCACTTTCCATGCCAGGAAGCTGGTATGACCACGCCCTTATCGGCAGCAAGCATACGTAGACCGCTTACAATAAACTCTCTCAAAATAATAATAAGAGCAATCCAAGAGGCAAGTTTTCCCTGTCCAACCAGGATTAATAAGGCGGTAGCAACAAGGATTTTATCGGCAATAGGATCAATAAATTTGCCAAAGGTTGTCACTTCACCTCTTGATCTAGCCAGATACCCATCTATGCTGTCAGTGCAGGAAAGTAAGATAAAGAAAGCACAGCTTGCATAAGGCATCCACTCTGCAAGCTCTGGCATCAAGCTTGTCCAGGGCAGACAGGCAAGAAGGTAAAAAACAGGGATGAAGGCAATCCGCACCAAGGTAACTATATTTGCTGGGGTCCAAATGCTCTCAGAGCTATGCGCCTCTTGTAAGCGATCTTGATTTGCGTGCTTAATCATTGCTCAGGCTTTCTCCGATAAGTTCATAGCAAAAAGAATCTGTGAGTTTAACGCGGATTTTATCGCCAATTGCACAGTTTATTCCAGGAAGATGTACTACACCATCGGTATCAGGAGCCTGAAACCAGCAACGTCCAAGATACTCAAAGCTCCCGTCTTCCAGCTCTTCTACTCCATCTACCAAAACCTCATGAATCTCTCCTACATGAGCTGCAGTTTGAGCAAAACCTATGCTGTCAATGCAATCTTGTACAGCCTGAGCTCTAGATAGCTTGGTATCCTCATCAACTTGATCATCCATGCGCGCAGCAGCAGTACCCTCTTCTTGTGAGTACATAAATACGCCGGCATAATCAAACTGAGCCTCCTGTAAAAACTGGCAAAGCTCTTCAGCCTGCTCATCAGTTTCACCAGGAAAACCAGCTATGAGAGTTGTGCGCACAGTGATATCTTTAAATCTTGATCTCAGCATCTTAATTGTGCCCAGGAGTTCTTCATAAGAGCCACTTCTGTTCATAGCTTTCAAGATCTGTGCATTGCAATGTTGAACAGGAATATCAAAGTAAGCTAGAAGTGCATCATGTTCTTCTATGCAGGAAAGAAGTTTTTCGCTTAAACCTTCAGGTTGAAGATATAAGACCCTAAGCCAGGCATTATAGTCTTGTGCAAGATCTGCAATAAGTGCTAAGAGATCAGCTAGGTCTTTACCTGCGTCCTTATCGTCTGCTTTAAAGTCCATACCCCAGACACCCGTGTCTTGGCCGATAAGCACAAGTTCTTTTACTCCCCCATCAAGCAGAGCTTTTGCCTCTTCGTAGATCTCTTGACTTGGTCTGGACTTGTAGCGACCTCTAATGAAAGGGATGGCACAAAAGGTGCACATGCGATCGCAGCCCTCTGAGATTTTAATATAGGCAAAAGGTGCTTCTACGGTACGCAAAACACCTGGATCAAAATACTGAGCTCTGGTATTAGTGAGCTGTTCTATGTAGTGAACAATATTATCCTCATCTTCTGAGGGAACAAAGGCACTAACCTCAGGGAGTGAAGCTTTAAGCTCATCTGTTTTATAGCGAGAAGGTATGCAGCCTGCCAAAATGAGCTTCACCTCTGCTTTAAGCTCATGTCGCTCATCTAATATCTCAAGGGCTGTGGTTATACCTTCTTCAGTTGAAACCTGTAAAAAGGAACAGGTATTAACTATGACGACATCTGCTTCTAAACTGTCTTCTACTACTGGATATGAGGCTTTTAAGACGCGTGCACGCATTCTATCAGTATCAACTTCATTTTTTGCGCAGCCAAGTGTTACAAAAGCAACGCTCGGCATCTTTTGAGTGCTCAAATTATCTTCTTTCTAAGGAAAGCTCCAAGTTAAGGCAGCTAAAGGCCAAGGAAAACTTGGAGCTATAAGTAATTTAGTTAATGCTTGCTTTAACGATAATTGGTATATTGCAGTGGTTGTCCGTAATCTTTGTCCTTCAAAAATTGGATAACTTCCTGAAGACTATCTCTTGAGGCAGAAGATACCCTTAGCTTATCCCCTTCAATAGTGACTTTAACTTTAAGCTTGGTATCTTTAATATCTTTATTGATCTTTTTTGCTAAATCCTGATCAATACCCTCTTGAATAGAGCCCACGACCCTTACCATTGCACCAGAAGCTGGACTTGGATTAGACCACTTAAAACTAGAAAGTTCAACTTTTCTGCGTACCAACTTGGTATTAAATACATCAATGACTTGCTTAACTACAAAGTCAGAAGGCGCCAAGATGCTTACAGTTTTATCAGATTTAGAAAAATCTATACTTGCATTAGCGTCTTTAAGATCATAGCGCTGACTAAGTTCTTTGGTAGTCTGCTGATAAGCATTGTCAATTTCTTGAAGATCAACCTGTGATACCACATCAAAACTGTTTTCTTTTGCCATCTTAGTCTCATCTCCTCTGTAGCTTTGTGCTCACGGTTTAAAGTTTTTCCTTAAGTTCTTCTAATTAGCATTATTTTTAGTGCTTGAAGTTTTATTGGAGCCATTAGACTGCTCAGCATTAGTGTCAGAGCCTTCTGCCTGAGTCTCGTTGGCTTTTGCTTGTGGAACAACATAGTTAAATACACCAGAAGAGCCTGTGCTTTTAAATTTGACCTTATCGCCATCAAGGCTCAGGCTTACAGAACTAGGCTCTGTAGCATTTACTTTAATTGATTCCTTAAAACTATAGCTTTCAGTTATGGGGCCCGTAAAGGTTTTATAGGCAAGCATTTTGCCATCTGCTTGAATATCAAGATAGCTCTTTTTACCAGAAGCAATAGTAATGCTTAAAATGTGGTTTTGCTCCTGAGGATCCTGTGTAACCTGGTCTTGAGTGGAGCTGTCTTGGCTATTAGCGGCTGCCCCTTGGTTTGAGTTTGCTGTGCCTGTTGTATTAGTTTGACTACCGGGCGCAGGCTTGCTCTGAGCTACGGGAGTTACCACTCGTTGCTCTTGAGTACTGCCTGTTGTCTTTGGTGCAGTGCAAGATTTTATTGCAAAAAAGAGTACAGCCAAGATGATTACTACAAGCAAAAGAGCTGCTCCATAAACGAGGCGCGTATCAATACCAAAACGAGCAGATAGACCATCGGCAAAATCAGATAGTAGATTTCTTGATTGGTGAGGACGATACGAACCAAGCTTTTGAGAAGATTTACTTCTTTGAGCTTGGGTTCTAGAAGCGCGTGCACGCGAATCATATTCCTCATAATCCTCATAGGCAGCTTGCAAACGCTGTGGTGGATAAGCTGGATAGCTCTCATCAAAGCCATCAAATTTATCATAGCTAGCTTGATTTCTAGTGCTTTGCCCGGCTCTCCTCGCCCCAAAGGAATGCGGCAGTCCCACAGGTCCATTTGCGCTCGATTGTCTTTGATAGCGTGAATAAACCTTGCCATAAGAGCGATCAGGCTCCAAACGCTGCTGATAGTAGCTATCTAAGTCTTGGTTATGGCTTAGCTCTGATCGGCCCGTCCTTCTCCTTTGTACCTCATCACGAGAAGGGGTTCTTAGAGAAGAGCGCTCGGACTTTAAGGAAAAATCTCGTTCACGTTCATATACATAGAGCTGATCAAAATAGGCGCTCAAAACATCGCGCGGATTAAGCCTTAAGAAGCGTGCATAGCTTGTAAGCATGCCTTGTGCATAGCCTCGAGGAGGCAAAGAAGAGAAATCTGAGCGCTCAAAAGCCTCAAGCACCTGAGGCCTAAGCTTGGTTGCATTAACAGCCTGGTCAATACTAATTCCCAGACGGCGTCTGCGTTCGTGTAAGATATCTCCAAAACGCTTTTCAGTCATTATATATCCCCGTCCTTATCGGCATCTGCATGCTCAAATGCGCGTAAGGTTTCCAAATCTTCTAATCCCACAAGCACCTCGCGAGGTTTGGTGCCATCAGCTGGTCCCACTATGCCCTTTTCTTCAAGCATATCCATAATACGTCCTGCTCGGGCATAGCCAACCTTTAGTCTGCGCTGGATACCTGAAGTAGAGCCCATCTTCATTTGGATAACCGCCTCTGCAGCTTCCCAAATAAGAGGGTCATCATCTCCTGCCCCACCTGAGGCCCCAGTTGAAGCTCCAGAAGAAGCTGCACTGGGCAATACTACGCTTAAAATTTCCTCATGATAATCAGGTTCACCTTGCTGACGAAGATGATCTACAATGCCTTCAATTTCTTCATCAGAAACAAAGCAGCCTTGAAGACGCGTGGGCTTGCCAGACTTACCATCATCATAGAGCATATCTCCCAAGCCAATGAGCTTTTCTGCTCCACCCTGGCCCAGAATAACTCGAGAATCAACGCTGGTAGCAACCTTAAAGGCAATACGGTTAACAATGTTAACCTTGATGGCATTGGTTACAACTTCAGCAGCAGGACGCTGGGTTGCTACAATTAGGTGTATACCCGCAGCACGGCCAAGCTGTGCAATGCGCACAATAGAAGCTTCAACATCTTTACCTGCCACCATCATGAGGTCTGTAAGCTCGTCAATAACGATGACCAAATAGGGCATTTCTTCTACGCTTTGCTCAGCCTCTTCAAACTTGCCATCTTGAACCATGCCGTTAAAGATGCCAATGTTTCTGGCTCCGGCCTTCTCAAAAACCTTTAAGCGTCGCTCCATCTCAGCCACTGCCCACTGCAGAGAGCTTGCAGCCTGCCTTGGGTCAGTAACAACAGGAACATACAACTGAGGAATGTCGTTATAACCGCTTAACTCAACACGCTTGGGGTCCACCATAATAAGACGCAGTTCATTTGGGGTGGCTCTCATCAAAAGACAAGACAAAATAGTGTTGATCATTACTGATTTACCAGAACCTGTGGTACCTGCAATAAGCAAGTGTGGCATCTTGGCTAGATCTGAGGTAACCGGGTTTCCTTCAACATCTCTACCAATAGCAAGTGTTAAGGGGCCGCCCTTAACAAAAGGCATAACATCGCCCAGGGTTACTTGGCTTCTCTTGTAATTTGGAATCTCAACACCAACTAGGGAGGTTCCGGGTATGGGCGAGAAAATACGGACTGCTGTAGCTGCAAGTGATAGCGCAATATCGTCTTCCAGACCCAAAAGCTTGCTTAGACGCTCTCCCTCTCCCATAGCAACTCTAAAGGTGGTAACAGTAGGTCCAGCCGTCCAACCCACAACACGCGCACTCATGCCAAAGGTTTGTAAGGTATCCTGCAGACGTTCTTGTGTTGCATTAAGCTCATCTTCTTGTTCTGGTGAGAGCTTAAATTGAGCGGAGCGCATAATAAGGCTGTCTTCTGCAGGCAGCTCAAAACCCTCTGTGGGGCTTGGGTAGGCTTGGTGCTTTTTATTGGCAGCAGAGCTAGTGCGGTCCTGCTGTTTTGCTGGAGCTTTCTTTGTAGAGGCAGGATCTGCTGGCGACTTTGAAGCTTTTTTGGGTAGCAGCTGAGTTTTATCATAGCCTTGTTTAGCCTGTGCTCCTAAGCCAGCAGAGCTAGCTGCCTGTGCTGGCTCAGCGGGAGATCTATCTTCTGGCAAAAGCACCGTTTTTCTCGACTGCATGCTTGATTTGCGCAGAAAGTCAGGTACATCAAGCTGCTCAGACTCTCTCTCACTTAAAAGCTGTGTCTTATCGGGATCATTAAGACGACGAGAAGCCAGAGCCCTTTGAGCTTTGTTCTCATAAGACTTAAGTTGAGACTGCTGAGCTTGTCCTGAACGCTGAGCCTGATATGATTCCTTAACTGCATAATCAGAATTATCATATTCTTCATACTCCTCATATCCATCTTCTAGATATGAATCTGAATCTTGAGTACCAAATTTAAAACTAAAAAGCTTTTGCAGGGGTGCTAAAAGTTTCTGAGGAGCGCTATTTAAGGCAGGTCTTTGCTCAGCTGCCTCAAATTCACCGTAGTACTCAGTTTCTTGATAGTCATCTTGATATGCGCCTATATCAGCAGGTCTAGAGCTTGGCTGCTTGATCTTTTGTCCAAGTTTTTCTACTACGCTTGAAATACTAAATCCAATGACGATAAGCCCGGCTAAAATCATACCAATAAGTACTAAGTTGCCTACTGTTTTGCCTACCAGGGTTAAGAGCAACCAAGCAATAGCCGCGCCCAGCATGCCTCCCCTGTCTACCAACTCAGTCTTACTAAACAAGAGGCTCGTATCTGAAAGTGGACCTAAGGGAGTATAGAGGGCCATCAAGGAGATAATGGCAACTAAAATAAGAAGTATGCCAACAGCACTACGCAGAGGCAGACCCTTAGAAATCTTGATGAAAAAGCTAATAGACCAGGCGATAAGACCAAGAGGAATGATAAAGGCGCCAATGCCAAAACCAAGATGCAAAAGCTCTGAAGCAC
>JAEZZM010000046.1 GCA_023418575.1 Actinomycetes bacterium
GTGTGTCTACCAGGGGATCTATCTTTGTACCCAACTCTGTTACCAGCTTGCCGTTAAGCTTTACTCTACCAGCAGTCATGAGATTTTCTGAACCTCTTCGTGAGGCAACTCCGGCGCGGGCCAAAAACTTTTGCACCCTCATGGGTACTATGCGCTCTTGTTCAAATTGCATATCTGCTTGAACATCTGCTTGTACATCTGCTTGAAGCTCTGCTTTAGTCTTCATGTTCAAACTCACTCTGCAAAGTCTCTTCTTGTTCTGGCTCATTCTCAGAAAAGATCAAAGCTGTTTGCGAACGCTGAGATAAGCGCTGCCTAATGAGCTCTCTGCTCTTATCGTCAGCGGCAAAGTTTTCCAGAGGCGGAAGCTCTTTAATGCTACGTAGAGCAAATTTTTCCAAAAAGCGCTGAGTTGTTCCATATAGCAGGGCCATACCCGCTTTTTTATCACGCCCCAGCTCTCTAACCAAGCCTTTTTCTACAAGCGAAGCTATTACAGAATCGCTATTAACTCCGCGTACCGCCTTCACCCCATCTCTGGTAACCGGCTGATGGTAAGCAATAACTGCCAAGGTTTCCAGGGCTGCCTGGCTAAGCTTGTGCGTATCCCAAGAGCTTACATAGTTTTCTATGTAGCTGTGATACGCAGGATGAGAAAAAAGCCTCCAACCTCCTGCAACTTCTTTGAGCTGAATGCCACGTTTGTTTTCTGCTAGATATGTTTGCAAGGCTTGTAGAAGCTCATCTATCTCTGATGGGCTTAAAGAAAATATCTCTGCAAGCTTTAAGGCAGAAAGGGGATCACTTGAGCAAAAGAGCACCGCCTCTAAAGCAGCTAGATGCTCCTCTTGAGAAAGCAAGGATTCACAAGCTTGCTGATTATTATGCTGTACTTCTGTTTGCACACGACACCACCTATCATTAGTTATCTACAAGTCTTAATCTACACAAGAAACAAAAATATCTCCAAAATTTGCGTCTTGACGCAGTACAATTTTGTTGCTTTTTGCAAGTTCGAGTAGAGCCAAAAAGCTCACCACCAGGTTTTCAACAGACTGATCTTCCTGTATTAGGTCTAAAAGACTGGTTGTTTTCCTTATACTAACAAGATGCTCTAAAACCTTAACGCGCGTCTCCAAAGCCTGACGCTTAGGTGCAATATGTTCTGCCTCTAGCAAAAACTCATCTTTTCGCGAATTTAAGTCTGCACAAATTACAGCTAAACTATGCAGCGTTAAGCTATCTAGATAATCTGGGGCAAAACGCAGGTACTCAGGGTCTGGACCAGCTGTTCTAGGGTGCATACAGGATTGCAGCAAAGCCCTTGACTGCAGGTGGACTGCCGCAGATTTAAATTGCTTATAAAGTAAAAGACGAGAAAGTAAGATGTCTCTCATTTCATCTACGCTTAATTCTGAAAAATCTTCGTCCTCATCGTCAAACATATCTTTTGAAAGACTGGCCTCTATGGGCAAAAGTGAGGCCGCTTTAATCTCTAGCAAACTGCTGGCTACTAGCAAAAAATCACTTGCCACATCAAGATCCATCTTTCCCAGCGCTTCAACTTCTGCTAAATACTGCTCCACAACCTCTGAAATAGAAATTGCAGCAATATCTACCTTTTGTCGAGTAACCAGTTGCAATAAAAGATCAAAGGGTCCTTCAAAAGAGCTTGTTTTTACACGATAGGCCATATACGCTACACCTAACCCACCAAGAGATTAAAGAGAGGCCGAGCAGTATATTGAAAGTATACAGACAAGGGAGACCAATTTGTTACATACGGCACAACAAAAAATACCAAGAGTAAAATTGGTAAGGAATACTGTTGAATTCGGTAATATTTTTCTAAGGCTTTATCCGATAAAAACGGAGCAATGATAGCGCTACCATCTAAGGGTGGTAAGGGAATTAAATTAAAAAACATTAAGACTAAGTTGATATGTACATACCACATAAGAAGATATGCAATGAGTGGCACAAGCTCAAAAGATAGCCCAGTGCTGAGCTTTAGATCTAAATGAGAAGAAGCGGCGATTAATAGCTTAAATAAGACTGCACCCACGCAGGCTTGGAGCAAATTAGAAAAGGGGCCTGAAAGTCCCACCAAAAACTCGCCTTTGCGAATGTTTTTAAAATATCTGGGGTTATACGGCACAGGCTTTGCAAAACCAAAGGCAAAACCACCAGCAATAAACATCATGAGCGGTAATATAACGGTGCCAAAAGGATCAATATGCTTTAGAGGGTTAAGTGTGAGCCTTCCCGCCTGTTTAGCCGTTGGATCGCCTAATTTATACGCCACCCACCCGTGAGCTAACTCATGCAAAACAACGGAAAGCGCCAGCAAGGCAACCGAAGCAATAATTTGAAAAATTGAAAAGAAACTCAAAACTTAAGTCCTCTCTAAAGCTTAACGAAAACGCTTCTTAAGCAAGCAACATACATAATCAAGCATAAAACATATACAGGCGCTAATTGCAAAATCACTTCTAAACAAACCATCAAGGGGTGTGGGCACTACCCACTTACCAGAAATAGCTTCTGGTAAAAGTCTGCTTAAGCCAAAGCTTAGAGCACTCATATTTGTATGATGTAAAAGCCATCCAGAAAAATTGATTATCACTAAGATACAAAAGAGATAGCCTAATAATCTAAATATACAGATTCCCACTGAACACAGTATTGAAGGGATAGATACTGAAGAGCTTTTGCTTCTAGCAGCAGATTCATATGCGCCACTTCTAGCGTAATTCTTCTTGCGCAACACGAGTGATCTCCTCCAGTTCTTCTAATGCCAAAAGTAAAGTATCTTCTAGTTCCTCAATATGAGGCTTTAATTGATTATATTCTGCTAGCGTCTCATTAAAGGCCTCTTTATTAGCATACAGCTCTTCTGAAGCCATAAGCTCCATAAGTTGCGCATAGCGCTCTTTTGCAGCATCAAGCTCATCTTCTAAGTCTTTTACACGTTTTTTAGGGGCTGCCAAGCGCCTGTTGAAAGCATTTCTAAATTCTGCCTCTTTACGCTTTTGCTCTTTGGTCTTATAAGTACTCTTAGCACTTTCTTCTTGAAAGTTGACCTCTGTTTGCACGTGGCTTTGCAAAGAAGCAGCGGAACTATCTTGCCCTAAAACAGTTTGAGCTTTAGTTTGAGCCTGAGCTTGCGATACCTGAGCTGCTTGTGTGACCTGAGCTGTTTTCCAGAGATAGTAGTCATAATCACCATCAAAAATAGTAATTTTCCCATCTTTAACTTCTACTATCTTTTGAGCAACCGCCCGTATAAGATGGCGATCATGCGAGATGAGAACTATGCTTCCTTCAAATCTTTGCAGGGCTTGTTCTAATATATCAACCGTAGGTATATCCAAGTGATTACTGGGCTCATCAAGACACAAAAGAGGGCTGGGATCAACCAACATCTTTGCCAGAGCCAAACGCGCCTTTTCACCACCTGACAAGACTGAAACTTTCTTGCTTAAGTCATCATCCTTAAACATAAAAGATCCCAAAAGAGCGCGCTCTTCAGAGCTAGACCAAGAGCGTGCCACAGCATCAAATTCCTCAAAGACCGTATTGCCTGGATTGAGCTTTTCAAGTTGATGCTGAGCGTAATAGCTCACAGAAGCACGAACGCCCAAGGTTCTCTGGCCTGTATCTGGCTCAAGCACACCAGCCAACATTTTTAGTAAGGTAGATTTTCCTGCACCGTTGGGACCCACTAATGCAATCTTTTCTCCCCTATACAAGCTAAAAGTTAAATTCTCATAGACCTTATGAGCATCATATGATTTAGAAACTTCTTTAAGCTCTATAACTAAATCACCTGTGCGTACGGGCTGAGGAAAGTTGAACTTAAGACTTTTAGTTTTCTCAGGGATGATAATACGCTCTTTTTGTATCTTTTCTATTCGCTTAAGGCGCTCTTGAGCTTGACGCGCCTTTGTTTCTTTATATCTAAAACGATCAACAAAAGCCTGCAAATGAGCGAGTTCTTTATCTTGAGCACGCTTTGCCTCCTCCAGCTGTGCTAGCTTTAGCTCTTTTTGCTTGAGATAGCTTGAGTAGTTACCTGTATAAAGCTCAAGCTTTGAATGCTCAATGCAGGCTACTTTATTAACCATACCATCCATAAAAGCTCTGTCATGACTTACCAGCAAAATTGAGCCAGGATATGCCGATAAAAAGGATTCCAGCCACTTTACGCTCTCAAGATCAAGATGATTAGTGGGCTCATCCAAAAGAAGTAAGTCTGGAGCTTTTAGCAAGAGTTTGGCTAGAGCTATACGCATCTGCCAACCACCGGAGAATTCACTTACATCACGATGATAATCTCTTTCTTTAAAACCAAGACCAGTAAGTATGCTTTTAGCCTTGTACTCTAACTCATAACCACCCAAAAACTCAAATTTCTCAAGCATGTTGGTATAACGCTGTAACAATACTGATGAGTCTTCTTCTGAAAGCTGAGGATTTTCTAGCTGGCCTGCTAATTGAGATATCTTTGACTCTAATTCTTTTATCTCAGCTGCACTTGATAAGAGTTCATCTAAAACAGATCTATCCTGCATTTCTATAGCTTCTTGCTCCAGATAAGCTACAGAGACTTCCTTTGGTATAACTACAGTTCCACTATCATAGGATTCTTTATGCATAAGAATACGCAAAAGCGTGGTCTTTCCCACTCCATTAGCGCCAACCAGCGCAATGCGATCCTTTTTATTAATCTGAAGCGAAAGCTGGTCAAATAAACAGCGTCCACCAAAATACTTAGATACTTTGTCTGCTAGCAGAATCATTAGTGAAAAAATCCTATCTAAATTCAAGAAGATAGCTCATGCCAAATGAGCTAACTATTCAAATTCTAGAATAAAAAAGGCTCACCTTACATGAGCCTTTGCTGCATATCTATAGTTTACCTAAAAATAGGTAATAATTTTGGGGCAAAGCTAATAAGCGCAAGCTTAATTAATTTTCTCTATCTTATCGCCCACCTTAACGGTGCCAGCTTTTTTGACTACTGCAAAAATTCCCTCAGTAGGCATAATACAATTACCAACGATATTTCTTATCTCACAGGCTTTATGACAAGTTTTACCAATTTGCGTGATCTCTAAGAGTACCTCACCATTTATCAAGAACTGATCACCTATCTCTGCCTGAGCAAGTTCAAAGCCCTCAATCAGGAGGTTTTCACCAAAAACGCCATAGTCTAGATCAATCTTGATGGTATCGGCAAAAGCTTCAAACGATTCATGAGCTAGAAGCGATACCTGCCTGTGCCATTTGCCGGCATGAGCATCTCCTTCAATACCAAAATCTTCAATGAGTTTTGCCTCATCAACAGCATGCTTAACCGTGCCTTTTTCAGTGCTGATATTAATAGAGACTATATGTCCACTTGTCCCTGAAGCAATTGCCATTGTACTTCCCCCTCAATAGACAAAGAGCTTGTATTATACTCAAGAAAGATTAATACCCCAGTTATAAAAAAAGTATCAGATGAAGATCTTAGATTCTTAAAAGGTGAAAAACAAAACAGGCCAGACAAATGCCTGGCCTGGATGATCTCTGGCTCCTCGAGTAGGGCTCGAACCTACAACCCTTCGGTTAACAGCCGAATGCTCTACCATTGAGCTATCGAGGAATGTCTGCGTTTTAGCGCGAAATCTATCTTAGCACAACGAGATTCTATTTCAAGGCTTAAATATGAAGCTTTCGTGAATGCTAGGGAGAAAGCTATCTATCCAGGCTTATGGGCCAAAACTTAATCGATATTCTCAAAAGCTGATATGCATACAGATATCCATTGCAAAAAATATAAAAACCGCATTCTGAAAAAGCTCAAGAATGCGGTTTCACTTCAAATAAAAGATCTTTTTGGTGGGCCCAGTAGGATTCGAACCTACAACCAAAGGATTATGAGTCCTCTGCGCTAACCGTTGCGCTATGGGCCCACTAATTGAGTGCGTGAGCTATTGTAACACAAATACTCTTAATCTTCCAAATAATCTTTAAGTTTGCTAGAACGAGAAGGATGGCGCAGCTTTGCAAGCGTCTTTGATTCAATCTGTCTAATGCGCTCACGCGTTACTCCAAATTCACGCCCAACCTCTTCAAGAGTATGAGGGTGGCCATCTTCAAGGCCAAAGCGCAAAATAATTACCTTGCGCTCACGCTCTGCCAAGGAGTCTAAAACCTGGCCAAGCTGCTCTTGTAACATAGAAAATGATGCAGCATCAACGGGAACTACAGCCGAATTATCTTCAATAAAATCACCTAATTGAGAATCTTCTTCTTCACCAATGGGCGTCTCTAAAGAAACAGGCTCTTGAGAAATCTTTTGAATCTCACGTACTCGAGCGGCACTTAAATCCATCTTCTCGCCAATTTCTTCAGGCGTCGGCTCCCTACCAAGCTCCTGCAAAAGTTGGCGTTGAATACGTACCAATTTATTTATGGTTTCAACCATATGCACGGGGATGCGGATAGTTCTGGCCTGATCGGCAATTGCACGGGTGATTGCCTGTTTAATCCACCACGTAGCATAGGTAGAAAACTTAAATCCCTTTTTGTAGTCAAATTTTTCAACTGCCCTAATAAGTCCAAGATTACCCTCTTGAATCAAATCCAAAAAGAGCATACCTCTACCTACATAACGCTTGGCATTCGATACTACAAGACGCAAATTAGCTGAAATTAATGCTTGCTTTGCCTCTATGCCAACTTGTTCGACTCTGGCAAGTCGTCTTCGTTGAGGGCGTGAAAGCTCTATACCCTGCTCTTCTGCCTCATCAAGCTGGCGAGCTGCCTCAATACCAGCCTCAATCTTCATGGCAAGATCTATCTCTTCTGCTGCAGAAAGCAAAGAGACGCGTCCAATCTCCTTGAGATACATACGCACAGGATCCCCAGTAAGCATGGGCGTACTAAGCTCACCTTTATTTTTCTTTTGCCGTCTGGATTTCTTGCCGCTGGGGGTCTTGGTGTTAATGAACTCAATGACTTCGGCTTCTGATTCATCAAAATCATCAAAATCAGAATCCAAGATATCATCATCTGGATCTGGCCCTAAGTCTAAATCCTCATCATCAACTTCAGAACTATCACTTACAACATTAACGCCATTTGAGCGCAGCTGATCATATAAGAGCCCTAACTCATCTTCATCAATCTCAATGTCTCGAAGCGCAATTTGTATATCATCTTCACTTACGTGCCCAGAGCTATCCTTGAGCAAGGATTCATATACAAGCTGCACTTCTTCTCTTAATGAAGTACTTGATGAAGTAGTTGACTTCTTTGCTGCCACAACAATCCTCTCTACCTGTGCGCTAATCTCTCTTTGTTAGCTCTCGTATCTGTTTAGATAAGACAGCTGTCTCTTTTTGAAGCTCTACAACTTCTTCAAAGAGTTCGTTATAAGCCTCACTAGTCATAAGCTCTGGATGCTTTAACTCAGAGCTCTTTTTACGAGCCAAGCTCTGTGCATGTATCAGCCTAAGCTCTAAAATCAAAAACTGCACCGAATTCTCAAGGCTTAAGTCTTTTGTACTTGCCAAGCTTGCCTGAGACAAAATCTCTGCCGCTCGCTCACTTGCTTTTAGAGCATAATGCACCATATTGGGCAGCTGCTCCAATTGAAGCGCCTCATGCATAGCCTCAGCTATGCATTGGTGGTCCAAGTCAAACCAAGGCAGGCTGAGTAAATCTTGAGAGTAAGCGCGTAACTCCTGAGGATGCTGAGCAAATAAGGACAAAAGTTCTCGTTCATGCCTTAATGCCCGAGCAAGCTCAGATGACTCAAAAACAGTATGTTTTACGTTACGCTTTGAAGAGGTTTGAGCCAAGGAGGCATAGTCTGATTGAGCCTGCTCTTGCGCTCCAGATAAATTATGCGTAACCGTATTATTATACTCTTTATTTGTAGATTTTATACTCTGTTTTATAGTTTGCTTGTGCTGAAATGATTTTTTGGGCATACGAGCAAGTTGCTTTTTAACTAATTGAGGGTCAGCCGATAAGACATCTGCAAGATACAGCGCATACTCATCAGCTAAAAAGCTTCCTTTAATATATGACAAAGCATCTAGCCCATCTTCTAATGCCCTCATTTTTTGTTCAGGCACAGAAATATCATAGGCGGCCAGCCTCTTATCAATAACAAATCTCACTAAGGGTTTTGCTTGATCAATAAGAACTTGCAATTTTTGCTTATCATAGCGCTCAAGATAATCTGCAGGGTCTAAATTATCAGGCAAAGAGACACAGAAAAGATCTGCCTTGCTTAGCTCAATAAATTGCAAGCTGCGCTCCGCCGCATTTTGCCCTGCCCTATCACCATCAAAGATAAAAACAATCTTTTTTGCAAAGCGAGCCAGAAGCTTAATATGCTGCTCAGTGAGGGCTGTTCCTAAACTAGCAACACTTTGATTAAAGCCCGCCTCATGCATAGCTATTACATCAGTGTAGCCCTCACAAACTATGGCATATGAAGAGCTAACTATGGACTCTTTAGCCTTGTCTAAAGCATAAAGATTCTTATGTTTAAAAAAGATTTGCGTTTCTTGAGAGTTAAGATATTTTGGCTCCCCTTCTCCAATAATCCTACCACCAAAAGCTATCACTCTACCCTGCTCATTACTGATAGGAAAAATAAGCCTGTCATAAAACCTATCTTGCAAACCTCGAGCAGTTTGTACAGCTACATTTGCTGCAATCATTTCTTGATCAGAATAACCCAAACTATGCAAGTAACGAACAAGGCTTTGATGACCAGGAGCAAAACCTAAGCCCCACTTCTTTGCAATATCTAAATTAAGTCCGCGCTTACCAGCGTAATCTCTGGTTTCTTGAGCTTTTTGAGATCTAAGTCTTAAAAGTTGCTTCTGATAAAAACGAGCGCTATTCTCGCACAGGTCAAACAGGCGTGTACGTTTTACCCCTCCAGACTTAGCACTCTCTTGCTCTTCTAGCTCAATATGAGCTCTATCTGCAAGATAGCGAACCGCATCTGGAAATTCTAAATTTTCTCTAAGCATGATGTATTTAAAAACATCACCAGATGCTCCGCAACCAAAACAATGAAACATTTGAAGGCTCGGGTTTATTTTAAAAGAAGGTGTCTTCTCATGATGAAAAGGGCAGCAAGCCCAAAACTCTGATCCTCTTTGACGCAATTGCAAAGTTTCAGCAGCAATCTCTACAAGATCATTGGCTGTCCTAAGCTTTTCTAAATCTTCTTCTTTATACATAAACCTTTCACCTCCTTAAATACAATCAAAAAGATAGTAAAACTAAGGCATGAGCTTTAATTTCTATTCTTAATCTATAGTCCAGGCTTTATCGCCAACTATCTCTTTTACCTGCCTAATATTATGTTCCACCGTGCTTATAAGCTCCTCAAGGCTATCAAATTTTCTCATGTCTCTAAGCTTAGTAACAAAACTAAGCCTGACTTTTCTTTTATATATATTTCCCTTAAAGCCGATAAGAAACGCCTCTATATGGGCCCGCTTCTTGCCTTCGAAACTTGGAGCCTCACCCACTGAAATGGCCGCAGGATAACAAATCCTTTGACTCTTCTTTTTGTCATATAAGTCAAGATAGCCTGCATAGACTGCTTCTTTTGGAACCAAAACACCCTTAAGCTCTTCAATGTTGGCTGTTGGGATACCAAAACTTCTACCCTCCTGGCGTCCCTGCACTACCACCCCTTCTAAACTATAAGGGCGCCCCAAAAGTTTTGCTGCTCTATCAGGATCTCCATTATGCAGCAGCTCACGAATTCGGGTAGAGCTCACCACCTCGCCGTCAAGGCAGAGTAAGGGATATGCATGAAGCTGTGCACCGGCTTGATTAAGCCACCTACCAACAGTATCTATATTGCCCTTTAGGCCTTCTCCAAAACTAAAGTTATCTCCAAGATGCATGCTTGCAATACTAAAAAACTGATCCTTTAGTTTATTAAGAAAATCCTCATAAGGCATGCTAGCAAGTTCTTTGGTAAAAGGTATCTCAAGATAGTAATCAGTGCCCATATTTTTTAAGGCGCTACGTCTTTCTTCATTACTTTGAAGCTTAGCATTTTTAGACCAGCTTTTACCAATTATGCAGCGCTGATCTCCCACTAATTCAGCAAGCTCATCAGGGTCTTTGTCAAAAGAAATCAAGACACTAGGTAGACTTAAACTCTGAGCATCTTTTTTCATAGCTTCAATTAAATATTGATGCCCCTTATGAAGACCGTCAAAAACGCCCATGCAGCAAACAGCTTTGGAAATATCAGGCTTCAATAAAGGATAAGATTTAGACGCTTTGAGATCATAAAGCTTCCAGCTCGATGCAATACCTTGTAGCTTGCTAACAAAGTCTTTGTTTGAGTCTTTTCCTATCTCTATACCTTCCATAAATACCTTGCAGGGATGTAAGCTTTTTTGCTCTGCTAGGAATTGTCCTACCGCAAATAGCTTATCTCGATATACAATTAAGGCATACGCGGCTTCATCTATGCATCTTTTATACTCTAAGCTATCAAGCTCTTGTAATTCATCACCCTTATATTTTAGGAACTTAATATGCTCCAAAGAGAAGTCTCTTCCTTGCAAAAGCCACTGCAATTCTGAGTCTTGCTCTAAGCAAACAAATGGCAGATCAAGAAGCTTAAGCGGGTTAATGTAAAGCTCTTCTACATGAGGAGCATAAGCAAAATCTTCCAAGTTCAATGCTTCTGCGCTTGATATTGAGCCGCTAGCGCATCTTGTAAGCTTAGTTACATGTGCAGGATATGAAAGCGCTCTACCTAGATCACGAACAAAAGATCTAACGTAGGTGCCCTTTGAGACATGTAGAGAAATCTTCCATGCAGCAATGCAATCATCTTCAACCTCATCAAAGCCCAGAAATTTGCAGGAATAGACATTTGTTTTTCTGGGAGTAAGCTTTACCTCCATACCCTTAAAAGCCAAATCATAGGAGCGTTTGCCATCACAATGCACTGCAGAAACTGCTGGAGGTACCTGATAGTAAGAAAAGCTCTTAAGTTTAGTAAAGAGTGCATTAACAAAAGCTGGATCTTTTAAAACAGAAGGATCAGCCTCAACTTGAGATCTAAAGCTATCTAATACAGGAAAGCTTTCAAAGCCTTGGCTATTATATGCAAGATTTTGTTCTAAGAATTGCTTTTGTCCCGTTAAAAACTCTTCATTAGTCCTTCTGCTTGCTTTTTTATCAGCATCATCGGTGCTTGTCTCATAGCAAAACTTCATGCTAAGTTCATAGCTCTTATCATCTAAGCTTAGATAATTTAAAAGCTTAGTAGCAGGGCCCAAACCAAGAAGCATAAGTCCCTCTGCAGTGGGATCAAGGGTACCTGCATGACCGATCTTTTTAAACTTAAGTATACGGCGCACGCAGTCTACAAGATCATGTGAGCTCATTTGCACTGGTTTATTAAGCGCAATAAGACCTGAATACTGTGCTTTTTGCTGCATTGTGAGTCTAGCCCCTATCCTTAGACTCTAAAAGCTTATGTATGTAAGGAATAACTGAGCAGAGCGCCTCCTCTAAGTTACCCTCAAAGCTAAAGCCGGCAGCTGCCTTATGCCCTCCGCCATTAAATTGGTGGGCGATACTTGATACATCATAATCACTAGATTTAGAGCGTAAATTACCGCGTACAATACCGCGTTGCGTTTCTTCTCTTAGCAAAAGACAAATTTCTGAGCCTTTGAGACGACGAACTATATCTATGAGTCCATCGCTTTCATCTTTGCGCACACCCAGATCTTTGAAATCCTTGTGCCTTACATAAGAGTAAGCAAATCGACCATCGCAGTCCACACATAAGCGTTCAGCCACCAAAGCCTCAAGCTTAAGATAACCAAATGACGATGATTGATAAACCTCTAGGGCAACTTGAGCAGGATCAGCACCTGCCAAAACCATAGCCGCAGCAATCTCTAAAGCTGCACTATTAGTATTTTGATACTGAAAACGACCAGTATCAGTAATAATTCCGGTATAAATTGCCTGAGCAAATGGCTTATCTGCTTTTAAGCCCGCTGCTTCAAAGAGCTCGGCAACTAAGCAGGCAACGGCCGCATGCTCTGCATACTTAAGGTTGCAATCCGCAAAATCATACATATCAGGATGATGATCTAAAGCAAGACGCTTGCAGGCGCGATTAAACACTTCTTGAGAATTATGTAAGCGATCAGGCTTGGGAGTATCAACACTGATAAATAAATCTGGCTTTTTCTTATAGCTTGAAGCTGGAATATAGAGATCTGAACCCTCTAAAAAACTGTAGACAGGAGGAAACTCAGCATCATCTGCCAGTAAAAGCTGCAGCTCTTTGTTGGGATAAAGAGACTTAATTCCATGCATAAGAGCAAGACCAGAGCCCAAAGCATCACCATCTGGATTAGTATGTCCACTTATGGCAATACTTTGTGCATCCTCAATTAACTTAAGCGCTTCAGTATAATCAAGCGAAAGCGTATAGCTTTTGTTAAGCATAACTTAGTTCAACTTTCCTACTCTTTGTTTTGGTTTAAAGGATAGCCAAATTCGTCTTTTTCTACAGATAGGCTCTGAGGAACATCTTTGAGGGCACGTGCAATTCGTTCTGCCTCATCTGCTGATTGATCAATATGAAAAAAGAGCTCAGGGGTAACTCTCCAAGACAAGGATTGTCCTAAGAGAGAGCGAATTCTACCTTTTGCACCCTGCAAGGCCGCCAAAACCTCAGCATAACGATGTGCATCCGCAGTTACATATACATGACAAACTGATCTATCCACGCTTACCTCACATGAGGTAACAGTTACCATCTCAAGACGAGGATCTGAAATCTCAAAGAGTAAAATATGTGCTATTTTTTCTCGAGCAAGCTGCCCAAGTCTTCTAGAATTTGCATTCTGTTTCATCTGCATCACCCACACTTAAACGCTGAAATACCAAAAAGAATGTAGTCAAGTTATGGAACGTTTGTTCTAATATACCCAAAAACTTAGACTACATTCTTTAGTAAGTACATCTATATCCCAGATGTTTAATCTTGGCGAGCTACTTCCACAACCTTATAACCTTCGATAAGGTCTCCCACCTTAATATCCTGGAAGCCTGCTACACCAATACCACATTCATAACCGCTCTTGACTGATTTAACATCATCCTTAAAGCGACGTAGTGACGCGATGTCGCCTTCAAAGATAACCGTTCCATCTCTTACAACGCGGATCTTATCGTCACGCGAGAGCTCGCCATCAAGAACATAACAACCAGCAATGGTTCCAACCTTGGGAACTTTGAAGGTATCACGAACTTCAGCCGTACCAGTATCTTCTTCTACAATATCTGGGCTCAACATACCAACACGTGCTGCGTTAATATCCTCAATTGCCTGGTAGATAACTCGGTAGGTCCTAATTTGAATTTGCTCTTTTTCTGCCAAGCTTCTTGCCTTAGGTTGAGGACGTACACCAAAACCAACAATAATAGCATTAGAAGCAGTTGCTAAGACAACATCAGTCTCTGTAATACCACCTACTGCAGCATGAATTACATTTATGCGTACCTCTGATTGATCCATCTTATCAAGAGCATCTTTTAGAGCCTCAATAGAACCTTGTACATCTGCCTTAACGATAAGATTGAGCTCTTTGAGTTCGTTTTGACCAATCTGTTCAAAGAGGTTTTCAAGAGTGAGACTTTGTTTCTTATCCTGCTCTGCTAAGCGCTGTTTGAGCGCACGCTCTTCTGCTAAACTGCGCGCATCGCGTTCATCTTCAAAGACTCTAAACTCATCACCAGCCAAAGGAACAGAGTTGAGACCCAAAACCTCTGCTGGATCTGAAGGTCTAATATTGTCAATCTGGCTACCACGAGGATCTAAGAGTGCACGAACACGACCATAGCTTGTTCCTGCAACTATGGTATCTCCAACCTTGAGCGTTCCTCGTGATACTAAGATAGTTGCAACTGGTCCTCTACCCTTGTCAAGCTTAGCCTCTAATACGTAACCTGAAGCAAAGGTGTCGGGGTTAGCTTTAAGTTCAAGAACATCTGCTTGCAACAAAACGGTTTCAAGGAGGTTGTCAATTCCATCACGTTTCTTTGCAGATACGTTAACGAACATGTTTTCTCCGCCCCATTCCTCGGGGATAACACCATGCTCCACCAATTCTTGACGCACGCGGTCTGGGTTTGCCTCGGGCTTATCGCACTTATTAACAGCTACAACAATGGGAACACCTGCTGCCTTAGAGTGGTTAATAGCCTCTATGGTCTGGGGCATAACGCCATCATCAGCAGCAACAACCAAGATAACGATGTCGGTCACCTTTGCACCACGTGCACGCATGGCAGTAAAGGCCTCATGACCAGGGGTATCAACAAAGGTGATCTGGCGACCGTTGATATTTACCACAGAAGCACCGATGTGCTGGGTAATACCGCCGGCCTCGCCTTCTGCAACACCCGTATTTCTAATAGCATCAAGCAAGGAGGTTTTACCATGATCAACATGACCCATAACCGTAACCACAGGTGGACGCTCTTGCAGATCAGCGGGATCATCATAAAAGTTGAAGCTATTTTCTTCTTCTGCCGTCTTAATATGAACCTTGCGATCAAGATCTGCAGCCACCAGCTCAATAAGGTCATTGCTCATTGATTGAGCCAAGGTAAGGCTGGTACCAAGCATAAAGAGGCGCTTAATGATATCATTTGCAGGAACCTCAAGTGCTTCAGCAACCTGAGCTACGGTAGAGCCCTCAGAAATCTGAACAGTATCATAATCCTCAGGCGCAAGTCCTGCGGCTTTAGCCTGCTCAATAGCTTCTTCTTTACGACGTTGCTCAGCCTCACGCTCGCGCTTTTCTTTGCGCTTTTTGCGCCTTCCTTCATTTTCAGTGACTGCAGCATCCTCTAGGGCAGCGCGAGCAGCCGATAAGATCTTATCGCGCTCAAAACGCTCAGCTGCAGCTTCAGTATCACGCTGAGCATGGTCTTTAGCAGCAGCCTCCTGCTGCTTGTCTGAGTGCCCAAAGGTTTCAAAGCCCTTTTTCTTGCTTTGTTTGTAGTTGGAGTCAAGAGAGTGAGCATGTTCTGCGGCCTGCTTAGCCTTCTTGGCAGCTCCTTGCTTGAAGCCAGTGTGTTTTTCTTGATTTGAGCCCTTATCTTGCTTAGCATGAGCTGGCTTTTGAGAGTTTTGGCCCGGGTTTTGAGCCTGTGCCTGGCTCTTTTTTTGCTCTTTCTTTAAAGCTGCTTCCTGCTCAAGACGAGCTTTTTCACCCTTAATTTGCTCCAGCAAACTGCTATAGGACTTAGCCTGTTTAGGAGCAGTGTCCTTAGGGCGCCTTGCTTCTGCCTCTTTTGCAGCAGCCTCTTGTTCTAACTTACGCTGCTCTTCTTCTTTGCGTCTTTGCTCTTCAGCCTCCTCACGCCTGCGCTTTTCTTCCTCTCTGCGCAAGCGAGCACGCTCTTCGGCTTCAAGACGCTCTTTTTCTGCCTGTTCTTTTGCAGCAGCCTGAGCCAAGGCCTCTGCCTCAAGCTCTGCCTGACGCTGGGCTTCAATTTGATCTGCACGAGCTTCAAGCTCGGGAGCTAGTTCTTTTCTCACCTTATTAATATAGGCGTCCTCTAAGGTAGAAGCATGATTTTTGGCAGGAATTTTCATCTGTGCCAAACGCTCAAGCATCTCTTTACTAGACATACCAAATTCTTTTGCAAGTTCATGTACGCGCATTTTTGCCATCTAGTAAACTACCTCCCTTCCTGCTCTGTTTCATCAAGGAGCTCAGCCATCTCGGTCATACCTGACATATCAACAATTTCTTGTTTCATAGGATTATCAAGCTCAGCTGCGTTAAAATTCTCATCTTCTGAATCTAAACTGTCAATGAGGCTCTCCTCTTCGAGCAAAGATTCCTCGGCCACTGCTTGCTCTTTTGCTCTAAAAGCGCCCAGACCCTTATCGCCAAAATCAACCGTGCCATTTAAAATCTCACGTGCTAGGCTTTCATTTTTTATGTCAATATGCCAGCCAGTTAAACGTGCAGCTAAACGAGCATTTTGACCTTCTTTACCAATGGCTAAAGAAAGCTGATCATCAGGAACAATAACTGTTGCATATTGATTTTCAAGATCTACCAATACTTCAGTTATTTTTGCAGGCGATAAGGCATTGGCAACATATTCTACGGGGTCTTCACTCCATTGAATAACATCAATACGCTCACCACGCAATTCACCCACTACCATGCGAACACGGCTACCTTTGGGGCCTACGCAAGCACCAATTGGATCTAGATGTGGATCAAGTGAATGTACCGCAACTTTTGAACGTGCGCCTGGCTCACGGGCAATTGATTTGATTTCAACTACACCATCATAAATCTCTGGCACCTCAAGCTCAAAAAGACGGCGAATAAGATCAGGATGAGTCCTTGAAACTATGATTGCTTGCCTATTGTGCTCTGTTCTGCCACTAGAAACGATATTTTCTGTTGTCTTGGGATCACGTACGCCAACGATAAGAGCACGAACACGCTGATTATGCTGGTAATATTCATTTGCAGGTTTTTCATTTGCCTCATTGGGATGTTTCTTTTGATCAAAATGAGGAAGCTCTGCCTCTACACCTTCGCGAATTTTGATGATGGTGAAATCTGAGGTAGACTGCAAAACAGTACCTGTAATAAGGTCTCCAATTCGAGAAGAAAACTCTGAGTAAATTTGCTGACGCCCAGCTTCACGAACGATTTGATTGATAACGCTTTTAGCATTAATAGCAGCAATTCTGCTAGCATCATCAGGTGTAACATCCACCTCTTCAAACTCGGTAAATTCCAAGGTCTCAGGGTCACGCTCACCCAGTGGAACTAGTTCATATACGTAGATGCGACCACTTTGGCGATCAATGGTAACGCGACATTCATTGGCAAGCATGAGAATTTGCTGATACGAACGGGCAAGAGAATTCTCTAGCTGTGAAAGTAGGTACAACTCATCAATTTTCTTTTCTTGTGCTAGTGCTATAAGGGCTTCCATTAATTCAGAGGCCATTGTTATTCCTTTCATTTGTTCTATATAATTGTTATCTTTTTTGCTTGGCCTTGGGCTCAGTGAGCAGGCTGAGATCTTAAGGACTTGCTCAGATCCCTAGGCTTTTGGCTTAAAATTAAGCTCTGCCTTAAGTTTTGCTTTTTTAATCTCAGAAAAAGCAAAACTATAATCTTGACCATCAAGCTCAAGACATAAACTATCCTTGTCTACTGCTTTGATAGTTCCTGTCCACTTCTTTCTACCCTCTTGTGCTGTAGTTTGAAGCTCACAGCGCTGATTCAAAAAGCGCTTAAAATGCTCCGGGGTTCTCAGCGGCCTATCAACACCAGGTGATGAAACCTCAAGATTGTAGCTTGAACTAAAGGGATCAAGCTCTTCTACAAGAGAAGAAATAAGAGCAGTTTTTTCACTTATTTCATCAAGGGTGATAGCCTCCTGTGAACACGTATCAAGGAGCACGCGTAGAGTGGGAGCCTTTGTTGCCCCTACAATCTCAACATCAACAAGTTCAAGCTCTGGTTCTTGCTTAGCTAAGGCTGTTTCTAAAGCTTGCAAGATCTTTTGTGCCAGCTCTCCTTGAGCCACCTTATGCTCCTTTCAACTCAAATTAAAAAGGGCTTAAACTAAAAAGAAGCGGGCACAGATGCCCACTTCTCTTGAGAAGTTTAATTGCTAGTACAGTATAGCACATATTAGTTCATCATGGCAAAATTTCTTACAAAAGCAAGCTAAGCAAAGCCATCAAAACTCAAAGCCCCTGCAGTCACATTTGGGAGTTGAAACTAAGCAAGGCAATGAGCTTAAAGCGCAGACTTAAGGTATAAGTTTTTCATAAGCTCTTCTAAGCGCACCATCTTCTAAGTGGATCATGCCACGGCGCTCATAACCGTTGCGCTCTAAAGCACGCTTCATAGGAACATTTCCTTCGTGAGTGTCAACACGCACTATCTTAATACCACGGGCAACAGCTAAGGCTTCTGCTCCTGCAAAAAGCAAGGCCGATAAACCCTGCCCTCTATAAGCGGGATCTACTGCAAGCCTATGAACTGTAGCATAGGCTCCCTCATACTGCCAATCATGCCCTTCAATTGTTTCATATGAAGGGTCACCGTCAAAGGAGACAGCCTCTGTTGCAAGTATCTTACCCGCTTGATCAACTAAGACATAACTCCAGCCCTGCTCTATATCATGCTGGATATGCTTACTTGCAGGATACCTATCTGTCCACTGTACAATACCAAGACGATTGATGGACTCACGAGCCTCATCAATTATACGCATTATCTCAGGCAAATCCTTAAGTGTGCTTGCCCTTAAGACCTTAGCATGTTCGTTTAAAGAAGCCACAAAAACCCACAGCCCTACAAAACCTCTATCAAATCCTCAGCGCCTTTACTTAACAACAAGGTTAACAAGACGCTTTGGGATTACTACAAGCTTAATGATTTCTTTACCCTCAAGCTGATCAGCAAGTAGCTTTTTAGCCTCTTGCTCATATTCTTCTTGGCTTGCTTGAGCAGAAATCATAAAGCGCGCCTTAATTTTACCATTAAGCTGAAGTGCAATCTCAAGTTCATCTGCCTGAGCCTGTTTTGGATCATATTCAGGCCAGGGCTGTTCATGCACACTACAGTCTAAGCCGTGACCAAGGGCGCTATGATAAAGCTCTTCTGCAAAGTGCGGAACTATTGGAGCCAAAGCTCTTACCAGCTTATCAGCAGCCTGCCAGCAAAGAGCAGCATTGCGCTTATCGCCCTCTACTGCCTTAAGGTAGGCTGAACATGCGTTTACATATTCCATCAAAGCAGAAATGGCTGTGTTAAACTGGCAACGCTCAAAGTCTTTGCTGCATTTCATGAGAGCCTTATGAAGTTCCCTATTAAGCTCCTTATCCTCTTTGCTAGCATGAGCAAGATCAAAAGCCTCTTGAGCAGAAGCGTGATCACTAAGCTCATAAATGAGTTTCCAAGTGCGCTGCAAGAAACGAGCTATACCTAAAACACCATCAACTTTCCAGTCAAAGTCTTTTTCTGGTGGAGCAATAAAGAGCACGTAAGCGCGCAGGGTATCTGCACCAAATTGAGGAATGATTGCGTCGGGAGAGACAACATTGCCCTTAGACTTAGACATAGTCTCTCCATGCTCATCTTTAACCATACCTTGGGTAAGCAAATTGGTAAAGGGCTCGTCAAAGTCCAAAAGCCCAAGATCTCTAAATACTTTTACAAAAAAGCGCGAATATAAGAGGTGTAAAATGGCATGCTCAATACCACCAATATACTGATCAACGGGCATCCAACGATTAGCTTTTTCCCGTGAGAAAGGAAGCGAGGAATTATGCGGATCAGTATAACGCAGGAAATACCAAGATGAGCAGGTAAAGGTATCCATGGTATCGGTCTCACGTTTGGCGGGCTTGCCACAACAGGGGCAGGTGGTTTCATAAAACTCGGGCTTATCGGCCAAGCTTTCGCCAGCTGTAAGATCAATATCTTGGGGCAGCTTCACAGGAAGCTGATCTTCTGGAACTGGAACCAAACCGCAATCATCACAATAGACCATAGGGATGGGATTTCCCCAATAACGTTGTCTGGAGATAAGCCAATCTCTCAAACGATAATTAATGGCCGCCTTACCAATACCTTTTTGTTCAAAATGTGCGATAAGAGCCTTTGCTGCGGGTGAATGTTTTCCTGCCTTAAGGCCAGTGAACGCCCCTGACTGAACCAAAATCCCTTCACAGGCTTGAGCCTCGGTCCAAGAGACTTGCTCAACTTTAATATCTTTTTCATCCTTAAGCTCTTCATAAAGCTCAGGATCTTTATTGGGGTCTATAACAACAGGAATAATAGGTAGATCATATTGGCGTGCAAATTCAAAATCTCGCTCATCACCTGCTGGAACTGCCATTACAGCACCAGTACCATAATCAGTGAGGACGTAATCTGCAACCCAAATGGGCACGAGCCTCCCATTTATAGGGTTAATAACATAACGACCAGTAAAGGCACCACTTTTTTCATAATCTGCACGCTGACGCTCAACCGCTGTTGCAGCCTCTGCCTTCTTCTTAAGCTCTACAACAGCCCTTTCATATTGAGTTCCATGTACCAGTTCATGCACCAGCTCATGCTCTGGTGCAAGCAAAAAGAAGCTGCAGCCAAAGATGGTATCAGGGCGGGTGGTAAATACAGTAATGCGCTGATCAGTGGCTTGTCCATCCTTATCGGCTAAAACAAAATCAAGCTCTGCGCCCTCTGATCTACCAATCCAGTTAGCCTGCATTTGCTTAACACGCTCAGGCCAACCCTCAAGTTTACCTAAATCGTCCAATAGATCTTGTGCGTAATCTGTAATCTTAAAGTACCACTGCTCAAGCTGCCTTTTTTCTACCTTATTATGACAGCGCCAACAGCTTCCATCAGCCTCTACCTGTTCATTTGCCAAAACGGTATGACAATCCTCGCACCAGTTAACTGCAGAAGATTTACGCTCAACTAAGCCTTTTTCGTACATCTTGAGAAAGATCCATTGACCCCAACGATAATAATCATCATCACAGGTTTTTACAATGCGATCTTCGTCATATGAAAAGCCCAGCTTTCTAAATGATGCTTTTTGAGTCTCTATGTTGGTGTAAGTCCACTTTGCAGGGTGGCTCTTGTTTTTAATAGCTGCATTTTCTGCTGGCAAACCAAAGGCGTCCCAACCAATGGGATGTAAGACGTCAAAGCCATTCATCTTTGCTTGACGAGCTATAGCATCACCAATAGAGTAATTGCGCACATGGCCCATATGTAAGTCACCTGATGGATAAGGAAACATTTCTAGCACATACTTTTTGGGCTTATCTAGATCCTCGCGCAATTTATGTGTTTCATGTTCTTGCCAATAGGCCTGCCATTTAGCTTCTATATCAGCAGGATTATACAAAGGGTGTTCTTGAGAACTCACGTAGCTCTACCTCTCTAATAAGCTAGTTTGATTAGTAATTATGATCTAAAGTTTGCGCTTCCACGCTGGGAGTTATCTTTAAGCACAACATCATGAGCTCCACCCTCTACAATTGAGGTTGCAGAAACGCGCGTAATCTTTGCTTTCTCCTGCAACTCTTTAATGCTTAATGCTCCACAGTTGCACATGGTTGAATATAACTTAGCTAAGGTATTTTCAACATTATCATGCAAAGGACCCGCATAAGGGACATAGGAATCTACGCCTTCTTCAAAGCTTAATCCTTTTTTATCGCCACCCAAATCATAACGCTGCCAATTGCGCGCACGAGCAGAGCCTTCTCCCCAATACTCTTTCATGTAAGAACCATTAATGTTTACACGTGAGGTAGGACTTTCATCAAAGCGAGCAAAGTAGCGACCAAGCATCAAGAAGTCTGCACCCATGGCTAGGGCAAGGGTCATATGGTAGTCATATACCAAACCACCATCAGAGCAGATAGGTACATAGATGCCCGTCTCTTCATAGTATTCGTCACGGGCTTTAGCAACTTCCATTAAGGCTGTTGCTTGTCCGCGGCCAATACCCTTTTGTTCACGGGTAATACAGATTGAGCCGCCGCCAATACCAACCTTGATAAAATCAGCACCACAGTCAGCCAAGAACCTAAAGCCCTCAGCATCAACCACGTTACCTGCGCCAACCATAACTGAGTCACCATAGTGCTCTCTAATCCAAGCAAGGGTAAACTTCTGCCAATCACTAAAACCTTCAGAAGAGTCTATGCACAAAACATCTGCACCAGCCTCTATCAAGGCAGGTACGCGCTCAGCATAATCACGAGTATTAATGCCAGCGCCAACTAAATAACGTTTTTGGGAATCAAGAACTTCTCTGGGATTGTTTTTATGGCTATCATAGTCTTTTCTAAATACCAAGTGACAGAGCCTATCCTGATCATCTACTACAGGCAAGGTATTAAGCTTGTTATCCCATAAAATATCATTGCACTCAGACAAGGTCATACCATCTTTTGCACAAATCATTTTTTCATAGGGAGTCATAAAATCTCGTACCTGCGTTGTGGTATCTAATCTAGATACGCGATAATCCCTACTCGTTACGATACCTAAGAGCCTACCGTTAGCACTTCCATCTTCTGTTACCGGCATAGTGGTATGCCCTGTTTGCTCCTTAAGCTTTAACACATCTTCAAGTGTCATATCAGGAGTAAGATTTGAATCAGAGGGCACAAAACCAGCCTTATAGGCTTTTACGCGGGCAACCATAGCAGCTTCATCTTCTATTGTTTGAGAACCATAGATAAAAGCGATACCACCCTCTTTTGCTAAGGCAACGCCCATTTTCTCACCAGAGACCGATTGCATAATAGCTGATACCAAGGGGATATTGAGCGAAAGCCTAGGCTGCTCTCCTCGCTTAAACTTAACTAAGGGCGTCTTTAAAGAGACGTTTGCTGGAATGCAGTCCTTTGAAGAATAACCGGGTACCAAGAGAAATTCACTAAAGGTGCGTGATTCTTCAGGATAGTAATAAGCCATAAGTTCCCCTTCGCTTAATCTTGCTAGCTTAGTGTCCAAAGAATAAAAAAGCGCCAGACCTGAGCTGACGCATCAAAACCTCATGTAATATAGTTTAGCCCTCTTTGGAATGCTTGTCTTCATGGTTTTGAGCACAGTTTTTACAAATGCCGTACAAGGTAACGCTTGCTTCACTTGGCACAAAACCCTCAGGCAGCGCCCCCCTAATGGGAAGTGACGCGTCCTTATCGTCAATAAAGACATCAAAAATAGCTCCACATTCAGTGCAAATAGCATGATCATGTTCATAGGTAATATCATCAAATCTATCTGCTTCACCTGGTTGGGCAATCTTTCTAATGAGGCCAGACTCACTTAATAAGTTAAGGTTTCTGTAGACGGTGGCCATCCCAATAGATGGAATTACCTCTCGCGCCTGCAGGTAAATTTGTTCTGCATTAAGGTGCTCGTGACTATGCTTTACAATGCTATGCACCAGTGCGCGCTGTCTAGAAAAATTATAATTTGCAGCTATGAGTCTCACCTCCTTCTAACGTGTGTGCTCTACTTTACACGATTAAGCTTCATTTCTTCAAGATTTTACCCCATATTTTCTTAAAGCAACGGCGATAATTTGAGATAATGAAAAAACTTACCTTACAATAGAGATATGTCATAAAGGCTGTAGGAGAAAAACATATGAACTATCGCATTGTAACTGACACCTGCTGTAATCTTTCATACACTCTTGTTGATGAGTTGGGTATTGAGCTTGTCCCTATGAGCTACTCTCTTGACGATAAGATCTTTACCATGTCTCATAGTGCTGAGTTTTTATCATGCAGTGCTCAAGAATTAGAAAACTCACGACATGAGGCATTTAAACATTTTTATCAAGCTATGAGAGATGGAGCTCAAGCTAGCACCTCTATGGTTGATCGTGTGTCTCTAGAAAAGGTATTTACAAAAGTACTTTCTGCGGGAGAAGACATACTTTATATAAGCTTTTCCTCAGGGCTTTCGGGTAGTTTTGATAATGCCATTACTGTTGGAGAAGAGCTTCTCAAACAATATCCTGATCGAAGAATAGAATATGTAGATTCCCTCAATGCATCAGCAGGACAAGGTCTACTTTGTTATGTGGCAAGTAAAAAACGTGATGAGGGTCTTGATTTAGATGAGCTGAGATCTTGGACTGAAAGCTTCAAGCATCTCATTGCCTCTTGGTTTACTGTTGATAATTTGCAATATCTGGCACGTGGTGGCCGTCTTTCAAAAAGCGCTGCAGCAGCAGGCTCGCTTCTAAATATTAAACCCATAATGTATGTCGATAAAAGCGGAAAGCTTAATTTGCATACTAAAATTAGATCCAGAAAGCGCGCTGTTATCTCGCTTATCAGAACCTTTAAAGAGTTATCAATAGAGGGCATTCATGGAAACGAAGTGTTTATTGGGCATGCTGACTGCGAAGAAGACGCCATACATCTAGCCCATATATTAAAAAATGAGTGTTATTTAGATGGTGAGCCAAGAATTACCTATATAGATCCTGTAATTGGTGCACATTCTGGACCAGGCACCTTGGCCTTGTTTTTCCCTGCCCGCTACAGATAAGCGCTAAAGCCGCTAATTAATAAACCATAAATACAAGCTTTGGAGAGTGCTCATATGCATCCCTATAATGAACTAGAGGTCTTTTGCAAGCTTTCAGTTAATAAGGCAGATGAAAAACTTCATGGCACCTTTGGCAGAGGAACGGTTTCCTTGCTTAAAGGCGTAAAAGAGCTGGGCTCACTTAATCAAGCGGCTAAGCGATTAAACATGGCTTACTCAAAAGCTTGGCGTCTTGTAAAAGAGGCAGAGGCTCATGTTGGTGTAAACCTCATAGAACGCAAGGGACCCCACGGTTCAGACTTAAGTCCAGAAGGTCAGCGCCTCTTAGAAGTATATCAGCAGGTGGAGCTTGAAGCACAAGCTTTGGTGAACATTCGTTTTAGAGAATTGCTTACTGCCGATAAAAACGATACCCAATAAAGCCCCTGCTCAATATATGCACTAGCTTATATACGTATTGGATGATAAAACACGTGCCGATGTATTAAGCTCAGTAAATGCTCTGACATACTACATACTAAAGCTCCCGCCTATCTTATGATTAACAATAGTAACGGGAGCTTTTATATCTTTGCTTAGATTGATAGCAGCTAAGCTAGGTTAAGCTAAGCCTTAAGTACTATAGCTTAAAAGCTTTTAGCTAAAGCATAGCTTTAGATCTTGAAAGTCCACAGTCACAGACTTAAAGAGCCGCTTTTACCGCCTTTAGAACCTCATCATATTGTGGTTGTTCAGTATTTTCCTTGAGGTATTCAACATATACAAGCTTATTGTCTTTATCAAGTACAAAAACTGAACGATTTTCAAGACGCAGCTCTTTAATGTGAGTACCGTATGCCCCACCAAAGCTCATATCATAGTGATCTGATAAGAACATAAATTGTTCAATATCCTTATCCATAGCAAAACGAGCTTGGGCAAAAGGTAGGTCTGCTGAGATAACTGCAGTTCTTACGCCCTCAATACCTTCTAATTCCTTGTTAAAACGGATGGTTTCCATCTCACAAACACCAGTATCAAGTGATGGAACAACAACCAAAACCTTTACGCCGTCTCCAAGGTCAGATAAACTACGCTTTTCTAGCTCAGGATTTAATAATGAGAAATCAGGAGCGCTTTGTCCTACGCTAAGTTCATCTCCCAAAACAGTTAAAGGATTGCCAGCCAGGGTATATCCGCTGCGTTCGGTCATCTTAATTCCTCTCTAAAATATAGAAATAGATAGCATTTAAGGCACCAGCATTTAATGAAGGGGTGCTTATGAACAGCTCATTACTGCTCTATCATAAGCCTAGCTTTAAAACCTAGTGCCTTACTTCCCTTTTCTTCCCTATTTTTAATAATTTAACACCCAAGCCAAGAAATTTTTGAGGCTTTCTTCTTGCTTTCTTAAAATGCAAGTTTTCAAATGGGGTACAATTGTTCAAATTACGTTTAACTAAAGGAGTTGATATGGCATTTGGAATTGGAGCCTCATTTGGAAAGACAGGCTTTAATGTTGTTGATGTTGAAACCACTGGTCTTGATTCTAATCTTGACAGGGTTATAGAAATTGCCGTAGTTCATGTTGATCCCAATGGCACCATTACAGATACATGGACAAGTCTTATAAATCCTGGACAAGACACCGGTGCTCAACATGTCCATGGTATCTCTAATAGCATGGTTGAAGATGCTCCACGTTTTGAAGAGATTGCAGCTTATTTATATGATAAGCTCGCTGCCTTGCCTCTGGTTGCACATAATGCAAAATTTGATGCAGCCTTTATTACTGAGGAGTTAAGGCGTGCCGGCCTTCATACTTTTAGTGATGACTTCCCAAGATTAGATACCATAGAACTAGCTAAACTGTCCTTAAATCTACCTAACTATAAACTTGAAACCTGTTGTAAACATTTAGATATTTCTTTAGAACATGCTCACTGTGCCTTAGATGATACCATAGCCTGCGCAGAGCTCTTTTGTGCACTTATGAAAGAAGATGCTCAAATTGATCTCATTAAGAAAGCAAGTTTAGAGGCAGAAAACATGGTCTGGGATGTTCCCGATAATATCGCTGAGCCTAAAATAAAGCTAAGGGGATAAGGCTTAGTTTCACCATTCTAATCAAAATCAAGGCCTAGAGCTTATATGTCTAAACCCTCTTAAGCTTTAGGCCTTGTTTCATCGCCAAAGGCCATTAAAACTATGCCACCTATCAAGAGGCTTAATCCTATAATAAAACCCAAATTGGCATATTCTTTCCAAATTACAACGCTACAGAGGGCTGTAAATGCAGTACCTGCCCCTCCCCAAATTGCATATGCCAAGCCTAAAGGCAAATATTTGAGAATTAAAATAAGCAAAGAAAAAGACGCTATATAACATAAGGCAACAGGAATAAACAAAAAATTGTTTTCCCAAACTCCTACAAGCTTTAATAGATTTGCTCCAAGAACCTCAAGGGCTATAGCAGCAAAAAGCTCAATATATCCTAAAGTCCTTGGTGATAAGGTGCTTGCTTGTTGATTAATATCCATAATAGTTACCTCTGCTCTTAATGTATGGGCATAGTTAAGTGCATAACAACTATTCCAGCTAAAATAAGCACAAGCCCCCCAAGTTTTTTGGCATTAAGCTCCTCTTTCCAGGCGAGCACTCCTACAACCATGGTTAAGATTATTCCAAGTCCATTCCATAGGGCATATGCAATGCCTAGGTTTAAATGCCTAAAGACATAAGACAAAAGCAAAAAGCTTAAAGCATAACCAGCAACAACGCCAATGAGAGGCAGTTTTCTAGCAAAGCCATTTGAGAGCTTCATGCATGAATCTCCCACGACCTCCAAAATAACAGCTGCAATCAAAGAAATGTAAACAAGAATCATAGCTCTACCTTATCGACCAGCAAAAAGCGAGGTTTTTGGCGCTACAAGGATGCTTCGTCGTGCGAATGTAGATCTTCAATAAGTTTTTTACCTGCAGCTTCTTGCGCCTCTTGATCTCCTTGCGCTGTTAAGACCAAGCCAGCTATCAAAATAGTAACGCCTAAAACAAGCTTAAAATTAAACTCATCTTGCCAAATGATAATGCCACTTACCACCGTAGCAAGCGTCCCTAGGCCTCCCCAAACTCCATAAGTAAGACCAATGGGAAGATATTTAAGGATAAATACCAGCAAAGCATAAGAACTTATCAAAAAAACCAGAGCCCAGACACTTGGCCAAAAACGAGTGAAGCCATTGGTCATATTTAAAATGTTGTTTCCTATTGTCTCAAGCACCACAGCAAATACCATAACTGCATAGGCACCTTTTCTGTTAGAGAGTAGCTTTCCTATCATTTACGCTACCCCCGTAACGCTGTCAAGGATAATAATTCCTACGACGATAAGGGCTAGGCCAATAATCTTTTTCTTGTTCATAAGTTCATGCCAAAAGAGCATGCCAACAAGAGCTGAGAATATAACACCTATACCCGTCCAAATGGCATAAGCTAAACCTAGATCCATTTGGGTTAAAACCCATGCAAAAAGGTAAAAACTGATGGCATATCCCACGATCGTACCGAGCAATGGAAGCTTATAGCGAAGTCCATCTGAGAGTTTCATGCATGAATCTCCAAAGATTTCACCAGCTACCGCCAGAAACAACACTAAGAGATACATTATCACCTCCAACTTCAAGGCTCGTCTTTGATACACAAAGTCTGATCCCTCAAAAAACAACAGCTTCTATTGTACGACCTAATAGTACTAAGCTAGAGCAGGAAAAGAAATTTCAAAAATTTTTCCTTTTGCTCTTGCCCAAGCTTTGGTATCTTTGCTAATATGTTCTAGCGTTGAAATAACGTCTATGGGGATATAGCTCAGTTGGGAGAGCGCATGACTGGCAGTCATGAGGTCAGGGGTTCGAACCCCCTTATCTCCACCAAATTTTGTATCGCATACCTCTAATAAACTAGTTGACCTTACTGGTTTATTAGAGGTTTTTATTGCTGTTATACTTCTTAGCTTGCAGGATCTATAGCCTTATGAAGATCTTACTCAAACCACTCATACTTCTAGTTAAAGCTTTAGCAATTCAATCCTATTCCCGTTGGGAAAAAGTCGGGTGAATCTACGTCTAACATAGGCAGCATACTTTTATACATGCTTTTGTAATATTCAATTGCTTCTTTAGGGGTCTCATCACTTGGAACAAAGTCTGGACTAAATTGAAAATTTTCATCACTAATCCATTGAGCATATTTTTCATACTCTTTTTGACCGTCTTTCGTAAACATATTTACCAGCTTTCTTTTAGCGTAATCACATTGCGTGGCGTTTCTGATTGTGTACCCTTGTTTATTGAAGTAATACCAGCTGCCCGCAATCTGTTTCCATGTATTGGCAAAGAGATTGTGGTCAGATATTCTAATGGTGAGAAAATCTCTAATGGTTGGGTCAACTAATGGATTTAATGGAGTTTGAGTCCTTCGTTACAAAAGGGCAGCACTTGACCGATTCCCGTTTAAGACGACATGTGGTCCTTAATAGCTCAATTTCCGATTGGGATCCTGGTCTGTTTTGGG
>JAEZZM010000042.1 GCA_023418575.1 Actinomycetes bacterium
ATCTTTTGGGGTGAACCCAAAACAATCTCAAGATCAAGATACTTATCCTTAGGGCTTATTGCTTTTAGCTCTTCTTTAAGTTTTTCAGCATGACTCTTAGCCTGCTCTATGCTACTGGCTTGCTTGATCTGCTCTTGGGCTTCTCTTACCAAGGTCTTAATGCGCTCGTAATCTGCTTCCTTATAAACAGATGCATCATAGCTTCTTACCAGCTCATCAAGTTCTGCTACAAGGCGCTCTTGTTCAGCAAGCAAGGCAGGATCAATCTTTGGTCCCTCTACCACTGATTCACGCAAGGGTTTATCGTAAACATTACCTGCATAATCACGCATTACAAAACGAAGATTATCTATAGACTCTGAAGCTGGGATTCTAAAAGTAAAGGCCTGTTTAGAGAAAGCGTCAGACTCAGTCAGGGCCTCATAAGGCAGAGCTACCAGCCGCTCTTTTGAGTCAGTAGCCATAGCTTTGGCAACAATTTCTGCGCTCTTAACACCTGAACCTGAGCCATCACTAGCCCTCACCAAGGTAAAGACGCGTGCCTGCTCATCTAAGCTTGACTCTAAAATTTGAGGAGCGCTTAAATCAACTTTCACCGGTACTTCGACTGTTTGCTCAGAAAGCGCAGTTTTATAATCAGGGCTTACAAAGAGCTGCATCTTGTAGTCACCTTCTGGGGCTGTATAGCCAGCAGTATTTGTGCCAGCCCAGCGAGCATAGGTAAAGGGGAAGGTAGTTCCAGAGCCATCCTCGCCAAACTCTAAGTTCTTAAAGGAGAGATAATAATAGCCTGACCTGCGCTTCATGCTGCGCCCGTCCTTATCGACAACTGCACCATAAAAAGATTTTGCATTTCTTAGCAGGCTCACCACAGGTGTGACTTGATCCAAGACACCATCTCTGTTGGGAGATATTGCTATGCGAGCAGCCTCATAACTCTCCTCCTGATCATAAGTACTTGCTCCCTCAGATTTATGCAAAACCTCACCCAATACAACTTTTTTATAGCCATAACCATCAGGAATTTCTGACTGCATATGACTAAAGAAAGCCTTACGCTCTCCTCCATAAAAAGTCTTGGACCAATAGGCGGGTCGTTCATTTTGCTCAAAATAGCTATAAATAAAGGGATCTATAATGGGCGTATCATTAAATGAGCCTCTAAAGCCAGAAAAAGGAATGGAAAGCACGCTTGTTTGCGAGCCTTCCTGCGGCGTAAAGACCACAAAGCCATCGATAAAATAGCCATTTTCCGCCTCTGGCTTAGTTATCTTAGAAATATCCAAAGTAAGGCTAATCTGCTTAGACTCCCACGGAGCTAAGACCAGTTCTTGTGAGGGACTTGCAAATTCAAATTGGGGAGTCAGGGTATTTTTGCCATCCTCCATTTTGTCCGTACTAAGCTCTGCCCTATAGCTCAAGCGCTGAGTATCTGCACTATAGTTTTTAATCCCAATCTTGAGGCTAATGGTATTACCATTGATATCATCTAGAAGTATGCTTGAGCGTTTATGGCTACCAATCAGAACAACTTTTGCTGAACGCAAGGCCGCCATGTCGATAAGACCGGAGCCCTGCTTTCTGGGACTAATAAAGGGATGCGCTTGTTTTTCTTGCTCACTTAAGCCTGAATAGTCTTGATCTGCCTTTATATTATGACGCAAGGCTTTTGCGGTACTCATCATAAGCTGATATGAGAGTTCTTGCAGCTCTTTTGCACTGAGATCTGAACCTTTACCCTGAGATTTGGCATAATTTGCAAGCTCTTTTGCCCTATCAAGCGCAATGACAGAAGCCGCTGCCACATGAGGTGTAGCCATAGAAGTTCCAGAAAGACGATCATAACTACCATACTCAACAGGGGCATAGATGCCACCACCAGGAGCCGTAATATCAGGCTTAAGCCCTGCACTGCTTTGCGTGCTTGACCATGATGAAAAATCATTGATTAGAGCTGATCCTGATTCTACTTTTGGATTAGCCAGAGCATAAAGTGTTGCTCTTCCATGTCTTTTTAAACTATCAGCTGCTGACTTGGGAATGATGGCAAAAGGAATGGTGCTGGGTCTAATATCAATATTATAGTCGATAAGCTCTCTGTTATTTGCAAATAGAACTGCCTTAGCGCCCTTATCTTGGGCGCGCTTCGCTTTTTCTGCCTGGTAGCCAGAAAGATTAATCATTACTATCTTGTCTTTAACAGACTTAAACCAATAATCTACAGCCCTTCCTTCACCAACATTTACCACTTCAATATTGGGAGTATCAAAAAGTCCTGAAGCGGGCAATCTATCTTCATTTCTAAAGCGACTAATTTTATAATCTGTACCAGCAATTTGAATAAGAGGGTCAACACGTTTAGCTGTTTCAAGAGATGCAACGGTAAGGGCTTCAGGTGCAATACCAGGAGTTGACAAAGTACCATAATCTACCATGGAAGCACTTACAGGAACAAGAGATCTTCCATATGCACCATTATTACCTGCTGCAACCACTATCGCAATTCCTTTATCAAGGGCAGAGCGCATTGCAGCTCTTACACTGGAAGGTACAGAAGACTCACTGCCTCCAGCTTGGCCTATACTCATATTAATAGCATGGACCCCCAGTTTAATAGCATCCTGCAGCGCTTCAAGATACACATCTGGCCTTGTTGAGCCCCTGTCATCCATTACGCGCATAATAGCAAGCTGAGCCTCTGGAAGCACACCAATAGCGCCTTTATTAATGCCATTTTTTGGAGGATTAGCAGCAATAATACCCGCTACCACCATGCCATGCATGTGGCCACCCTCCATCTTGGTATTGTGATTAAAGTAGTTATACGCAAAAGGCATCTTAGCATTTAGCCAAATACCTGGTGAAACTCCCAGTCTTGTGCGCTTTGCCTGCATATCCTCTGCTGAGCTAAAGAAGGCTGACTGCAGCTTACTAATAGTTTGAAGAGCTGGGCTTTGGGTATCTGCTCCACCATCTAAAACAGCAATCAGCTTTCCCTCACCATAGCTTTGGTTATCTTTGATTCCGATAAGCTCATTAGAATATAAGTCGCGCTTTTTTCTACGCTTGGAGCTTTTTGACTCATCAGTAGCGCCTGCAGCGCTCGGATCTGCTGCACTGGCCATCTCTCCATCAGAAGCGACCTCAGCTTTGAGCAATTCTGCTCTTGCAGCATCCATCACTCCAGCTACTGTGTTATCTGCCGCGTTTTTATCGCCATCAAAACCATCATCAAAAAGTTTCAGCGTAAACTCTTTATTTTGTTCAAGAGATACAAGCGCCTCTATCCAATCTGCCTGCTTAAAATAATTCTCAAAATCCTCAAGAGAACCCTTGAGATGTAGAACAGGAAAGATCCCGTCATAATCATTTAACAATTCAAGATTAAAATCCTGAGCTTGATCTTTTGCACCTTCAAGAGCCTGGCTTTCTTGTGCATCAAAACTTAACAGGAGTTCTAATTGAGAGGCAAGCGCACTAAAATTTGCTCTGTTCTCATCAAAAAAGCTGTTCAGTTTTTCTGGATCACCTTTAAGCTCAACTGTAGGAATTAAATATGCAGTTTGAAGTGCCTGATCAGTTTGATCAGCCTGTTTCTGCTCATGTGGTACTTGAGCTCCTGCCCCTAAAGCATTGCCTGATGTCTTCGTCTCTGTAACTAGATTGTGTTGTGCACTCTCTTGCTTTTGAGCGCTATCTTGGGCATATGCAAGAACTGCGGGCAAAGCTCCCAATAAAAGGACTGCAAAACTTAAAGCTAGAATTTGCCTTGCCTGAACCTTTTTCATGGCTTGAAAACCTTTCAATCTATTGGCTAAGTTTAACCCCACATAAACTAATAGGGCACACTTCACTTATTTATGTACTTAAATTGTTGACCGCAAACACTTAAAGTAATATTAAGCGCTTGGGTATAATCCCCTATTATATCCCAGATAAGCAGCTTTATTACGATAAACTATAGCTTTTACCTGTAGTTTTATTACTTATTTATAAAGCATTTAAATGAGGAGCAGCATGAATCAACACATCCCTAAAGGCCTCAGCATAGTTTTAGTCAGCAGCATTGCTTCCTTAGGTTTAGGTCTAGGCCCCGCTTTTGCAGATAATCTTGAAAAGCCAGCTAGTTTACAAGAACAAAGCTCTTTGTTAGCTCAAGTTTCTACTGACAAGCAAAACCCGGCTGCCAAACAAAGCTCACTAGAGCTCAGTGCTGCTGCAGAGCAAAGTCCAGATGCAGAGCTCAGTGAGGCTGCAGAGCAAAGTCCAGATGCAGAGCCCAAAGCAACAGAACTCAGCTCCACTGCAGATGAGACAGCGACTTCAAATCACAATTCAAACCCTGAGAAAACTCTTGCTAAGAATACAGAAAAGTCCTACAACACTGAGCAAACAAAACGTTCAAAGCGCTCATTAACAGAAATAGATACTGCACATGAAGATGTCTCTTTTGCTGGAGAGTGGTTTTATACACAGCTTAGCCCTGATGAGCAAAGCGCTTATCGCCAACTGCGCAAGCAAGCTACAACAAGTTTTAATGACGCACACAAGCTTGAAGATATTGAGGTAAGCCTGCCTGAAAACTCTAATGCACGCTTAGATAAGGTGAGCTTTGCCTTCTTTAAAGATCACCCTGAATATTTTTGGGTAGCTCAACGCCGATTAGCGTGGGAACGTGATACACAAGATCAAAATAAGGCAAAGCTTGTTATTCGCTATGCTCAAGAGGGGTATTTTGAGGATGGTTTTAGTACAGAAAACCTGCCGGAACTGCGCAAACAATTCAACAACAAGATAGATGAAATTATAAAAGATGCGCCTCAAGACGAAGAACAAAAGCTCCTGTATTTCAACAACTGGCTTGCACTAAATAATACGTATAACAAACATGGTCTGAGCGCCGATAACAGATCGCGCGTGGCAAGTAGCGCAATCTTAAGCAACAATTCTGCTGATCTGGGTCCTGTGTGCTATGGCTACACCGCCGGACTTAAGGTGTTACTGGATAAAGCTGGTTATGAAAATGTCTTTGTTGATGGCTGGGCTTATAACGATAAAAACATGCCCAATGGAGAGCAACACGCTTGGAACTTAGTTAAGCTTAAAGGCAAGTGGTACGCTATTGATGCTACTTGGGATGACCCGGGAATTACCGGTGCAGGAGCGCGCCGTGTATTTCACTTAGTTGGTGCAGACACGCTCACCAACCCCACGCTTGCACAAGGAAAGCAGCGCTTTTCAGAAAATCACATTCATGATGCCAGCAGAGGCCTCTCTCTAAAGGCATACGGACTCCAAATCCCCCAGCTAGAGCATGAAGGACTTGCCAAGGATCTTAAAGCGCTTGAACTTATCGACCAAACAGGATCAAGCCAAAGTTTTGACAGCTTTAAAGAAGCCCTTGAACAGGCAAAACAGAAGCAAGGCTCAACTATCAGACTCTGGGCCCCTGTAAGCATAGATGAAAGCTTAGAGCTTCCCGATGGCCTACGTCTTGATCTTAATGGCCAAGATCAGGGCTTTAGAACTGCAGCTATTAATAAAAGTAGTGGTACTATTTTTAGAATTCCACCTGGTGCAAGCGTAGAGCTTCTCAATAGTTCAAACAGTCAAGGAAGCATTGAAACCAAAGGAACTGAGCCTGTAATTGATAACCAAGGAACTCTTATCTTACATCCCAAGGTTCAACTCAAATCTAGATCCAATGCCATCAGTGGCAATGAGCCCCAGGCTGCAGACTTTACTTTTATCCCCAAGCAGACAAGCTCCATTAAGAGAGTATACTCTGCCTGGCAGATTACCCAGCCCATTATTAGTAGCCAAGAAACGCAAGATAATAATATAGGGCTTGGCGATAAACCCGCTAGCAGTGGAAGCGAGGCTAGCACAGAGGATAATACAAGCCCCCAAGAAGTTCCTACACAAAACTATGAAGCCCCTCAAGATAGCAGCTTAACAGAACTTAAAGCAGCTTTTATTGAGCCAAAGGTGCAGTGGAGCTACTACATGCCCTTATCTCAATCCACTATTAAGATTCCAGATGAGCAAATCCCAAGATTAAATTGGCAGCTTGTAGAAGCGCCTAATGGTGTTGATATACAAGATGAAAGCTCCAAGCTTAAAGATGGTCGCTACTTATTTGAAGCACAAGCCTATGGTTACACCTTGCTCTACGCAATACAAGCAAAGCTGGACGCTCCAAAAGTAGATACTCCTGAAGTAAGTGCTCCTGATGTAGAGAATCCTGATGTTGAGATTCCTGATGTAGAGAATCCTGATGTTGATACTACCGATGTAGAGAACCCCGATGCAAATGCCCCTGAGGCACATGAAGACAAAGAGAGTAGCAAGCTAACAGAGAATGAAAAAGATCCCAATGTAGTAAATCCTGAACCTACAGATCCAGCAGGTGACGCTGCTGAAGAACGTGACCCAGGAGTACAAGCTCAATTGGACCGCGCTGCTGAATTACTTGTAAAGGCACAAGCAGAACTTAGCGCAGATGAAGACCCTGAGCCCTATATAGCTTATGAGAGAATTCACAACACCCTTGTTAAGGGTATTTCTGATAATCACGATACCACTGCTGAAAAAGCAAAAACCTCTGTTGATGCTCTTGAGAAGAGATTAGAGCAAGCTAAGAAAAAAGCGCTTGAAAAGGCTCAAACTCTTCTTGATGCGGCAGTAGACAAGGCTAAAGAAAAAGCTTCAAGCGATGAGGTGAAGGCTAAACTTGAGGAGCAAAAAGCTCCCCTTAAAGAAACGGTAGCTAAAGAAAACACCTACACCACCCAACGTCAATCTGCACAGTCTCAGTCTTTGGGTCTTTATAATACCCTTGCAAGTGCAGAAAAAGAAGCAGCTATTCAAGCTTTAAATGCTGCTTATGATGAGCTTGAGAAAAACAACAAGCCTGAAGAAAAGCATTACTCAGCTGAAGATCTAGAAAAGATCAAAGCTATTAAAGATGCTGCCCTTGCAGAGCTTGAGAAAATTGACGATAAGCAAGATCTCTTAAATGATGATAAAAATGCTGTTGATGATACAAAGGTAGATGTTCTTTTACGGCAAATCAAAGATCAGCTTGCAAAAGTTGAAGAAATGAAGCCTGTAGAGAAGTCCTTAGAGCCCAATCAAACAGAGCCTACTCCCACTCAGCCTGAAACTGGAAATCCAGAGACTGGAAAGCCTGAAGATAAACCAGCTGATAAGCCTGCCGATAAGCCTGCAAGCTCAGACAGCCAGGTTTCTAATATAGGTTTAATCTTAGCTCGCCTTGGTTCTAATGCAGAGACAGGTTCAAATCAGGGCAAAGCTGCTCAAGTTGCTCAGGCTAAGAACAGCTCTCAGGCTAAGTCACTGCCTAAGACTGGAGACAACAGTAGTGCAGCAGGAGCAGCTGCACTTCTTGCAGCAGGTCTTGCCTCCATTGCCGCAGCTTATCGCCTACGTAAATCTTTCTAAGCATTAAGCCTGCATAAGATAAAGCAAACTTAAAGCAACAATACAAGCTTGATCATAACAACGCCCGTCTCTTAAGAGACGGGCGTTGTTTCTTAAAGCGCCACTTTATAAGTGACATTTTCTATACAGTTTGCTTAAGAGCTGATCGCAGCAGCTGCACAAAAACTGCGACGCGAAGCCTTGCTTGAAAGCAGCGTCATAGTCTCCCCCTCAAATATTTAACTGTATGAGCATTGGAAAATGATATAGAAATCCACTCCCTATACCCTATCTTTATACCTTAAAACTTACATTTTAGCAAGTAAAAGCCTGTATTTGACGTATGTATAATTTAGGTAAAATTGCATAAAATTGCAGATTTTTGCACAAAGCTTAGATATATTTTAATATCTAAAATAATGATAGATTCTCTTCAATTTGAGCAGCTTGTTGCTTTTTTATGTTTTCCTAGCTATTTAGTATAAATTACGCATTTATCAGCAATTTTTACTATGAATTTTTTAACGATTCTTGCATAATAAGTCTTAACTATACATTGACAGATGTATGGTTAATAAGCATTTTTCTAAAATGTACTTTAATGATCTACCGAAAGGACTAGGTGTGAGATATCAATCGCCCCCCGCACAAAGTAAAAGATTTGCACTTTTCTTTGGTGCCCTTGCACTGGCGTTAAGCATGCTACTCATCTTAAGCCTCAACCCCTTTAGGGCTTTTGCTGTTGAGGGTCAAGAGATGCAAGCAGGTGGTAGTGCTGGTGATAAATTTACTATCACTTCTGTACAGCTTATTGATCCAGATGATGGAAGTGAAGTATCCGCCATTGCTTACTATGACTCAGAGCATGCAACTCAAAGCGTTAATCTGGTATACAACTTTGACACTGATCAAGTTGACTTAGTTGGCGGGCAAAACCTAGAGCTTAAGTTGCCTGATGGTTTTAGCCTTAATACTGTTAACGAGCCAAGACCCTTTATAGTAAATGGTGCTCAACAAGGAAGTTACACCTTAGATGGTGAGCGCGGTGTTGTAATTATTCAATTTAATCAGCAGGTCAATAATCTTAAAAATGGCGTTTTTAAGGTTGATGTTAGCACTGACAATAACTTTTTGCGTGATAAGGTGGGCACCAGCATTCCAGTTGGTGGAAAGCAAATAAATGTAGTTAAGGGCGAGGTCGATAATAGCGCTGGTCTAGTAAATAAATCCGGAGAAAGTGCAGCTACCGGTGGAGAAGATCTTGCACCCAACCAAATACAATGGAGCGTAATCATCAACCAGCAAAAACTCAACAATTTAACTGAGCCCTTGCATATTGAAGATTATGCTTCAGGTATTGCTGGATCAGCTACCATTAGCCAGGATGCTTTTACTGGTGCAGCCCCAAATGGTTTCTTAACTATCGCTGATTTTAATGATGGAGCTCCTCAAGCCGTAGAAGGCTTAAAAGCTGCTATAAATGAACGCGGTAATGGTTTTGATATAACTCTTACGCCTGAACAGATTAACGGCAAAAGCTTAGTTCTAATCTATGTAGTAGATTATAAATCTACCGATACCACAGCACTCTTAAAAGTCCCCAACACTATCATTGCTCATGCAAATGGGGATTTCCCCAATGAAGTACGCGTGTCAGAGCGCATTGACACCACCTCAGGCAGTGGTGACTCTGATGCACTGGGCAGCTTTGCAGAAAACCACTACTTCTTTGAAAATGAAGAAAAGGCTGCACTTGGCAAAGAGCAAGCTGAGGCAAAAGTTGAGCAAGATGAGCCTTCATATGCTCCTGCAACTATTGAAATCTATTCAAAAGCCTATAGTGCAGACAGCTTAACTCAAAAGGGCTATCGTCTCTTAAAAATGGAAGCAGGAAGCCCTGATACCAATGATCTTGACCCCAATGCCTCAAGCTATGAAAACCAATACGAGGCCGGAAAACACAAGGTTGTTAATTACTATTATGTGCGCATAGCAGAAACACCTAACCCTCCTGCAGAAGATCCCAAGGGAAGCTTTAAGGAAGTTCATATCTATTATGATTCAACTGAAGATATGACCAATGATAAACAAGCTTCAAAAGATGAGCCTAGCCCACAAGAAGGAACTGAGAAAGAAAGCTATACTCATC
>JAEZZM010000004.1 GCA_023418575.1 Actinomycetes bacterium
GTCACCTTCGCGCAAGTTAATCTCTGCAGGTGAGCCTGCACCTTCAACCAGTAGTACATCGCTGCTTTGCTCTAGATGATGAAAGGCTCTAAGAACCAGTGGCATAAGCTCTGGTTTTTTTCGATGATATTCCCAGGCATCATAATTTCCTTTTGGCTCTCCCATAATTATGAGTTGGGATTTAGCATCACTAGAAGGTTTAAGCAGCAAGGGATTCATTTCAACTTGTGGATCTCGCATGCAAGCCTGGGCTTGGGTGACCTGAGCTCGCCCCATTTCTAATCCATCTTTAGTTACAAATGAATTAAGAGCCATATTTTGACTCTTAAAGGGCGCAGGCTTAAATCCACGTCTAAGAAAGGCCCTGCACAAAGCAGCAACTAAAACCGATTTACCAACATTAGAGGCACAGCCCTGAATCATAAGAGCGGGCTTAGCGCCACAATACCTATCCTCGAGCTTCATAAGTACCCTTAATCCAAGCTATAAGATCCTCTTTGAGCTTATCCAAATCATCATAAGTCTTATATAAATTCAAAGCATCTTGACTAAGCAGCTCTTGCGACTGAGCCATATCAGTCATGCTCTTTGGTGCTGAGATGAGGGCTATCTTCATACCAAGCTTTTGGGCAGCTTTTATTTTTTCTAAAAATCCAAGCCCTTCTCCCCCTTCTTTACTTACCAAAAGAGTGCAGCGTGCTTGCTTAAAGTGTTCTAAGTTTTGCTCAAAGCTAAAGGGTCCTTGAGCAGCAATTAAGTGTTCAGCTTTTATCTTTGCCTCAAGAGCTAGATCTAAAGAGCGCTGCACCGGTAAGATACGCGCCCAGAGCTTATCGGCATCAAAATGTTGCGTATAAAGAGCAAGACTATGAGCTCCGGTACTTAAAAAAATCTTCTCCTCAGAGCAGTGTTCTTTAATATAAGTAATCAGCTTCTCATGAGTTTCAAAATAAAGCAGATTCTCTGATGCATCTAGACTACAAAGCCTGCGTTCAAATCTCATAAGAGGAATATTCATCTCAGTGGCTACCCGCTTAGAGGTCTTAGTTATTGAGCTTGCATAAGGGTGAGTGCAGTCTACGATAAGATCTATGCCTTCATCTGCAATCAGCTTTAGATAATCTGGGTATAGTAAAGCACCACTTAAGTGAATTAAGTTATCAGTATCATCACAGTCTAGCTCTTGAGTCTTTAAATCCTCTTCCAGCAATTCATGTGCATAATCAGTAAGAGATGAATAATATATCTTGGCGTCTATATTTGGGGAAAGAAGCTGCGTGCAAAGCTTTCGTGCCTCATAGGTACCCCCCAAGAGGAGTATCTTTTTTTGAAAGAGACGCTTAAAATCTTCCTTTTGATGATAACCTCGCGGGGTAAACAAAAAATCCTTAAACTTACGAGTTTGCATAGTGCCAATTATAACGGTACTTAACATATCAATATCTTGATCTAGCAGCTCAGATATGCAACAAATATGATGCTCTTGTCCTTCTCGACCACAATTTTTAACCCAGGCTGCATAACAGTGCATAGGATCTCTAAAGCGCGAAATAATATCAAGCGCTTCTTTAAGGAGATGCGGCCTTCCCTTTGATCGTGGATTATACAAAGCTATAAGCATCTCAGATTCCGCACAAGCCTCAAGGCGTTTTTTAATAAGCTCCCAGGGAGTCAAAAGATCTGAAAGTGAGATACATGCAAAATCATGAGCAAGAGGGGCTCCTAAAAGTGCAGAACAGGACTGAGCAGCACTTACGCCGCAGACTACCTCCACTTCAATATCTGCATCTTTTGACTTTATTTGCTCAAGCTCTTGTAAAAGTTCTAAGGCCAGTGAGGCCATGCCGTATACTCCCGCATCACCACTACTTACTAGCACCGTGCGCTTACCTTGTGCCGCAAGTTGTATTGCCTGATAGACACGGTCAATTTCTTTTTTCATTCCAGAGGTGTAGATATGGCAGTCAGCAGACAGGTATTCGCTAATTAGTTGCGCATAGGGTTTATAGGCTACAAGTGCTTGTGCCTGAGTAAGAACTTGATATGCCCGATGCGTCATATCCAGCTTGTTGCCCGGCCCAATACCCACAATATAAAGCTTTCTTTTTTCTTTTTGAAGCTCTTGAACATAAGTTGAATAAAGTTCTTGCTGCGGCTCACGCACCACAGCAAGGCTTGCTTTGCCAGTTTTAAGCTGTTTGGGCAGCAAGAGTTCTGTTGCTTGCTCATCAGAGGAATCTGTCTTGAGAGCATGATAGAGGGCAGCCAGCTCACAGACTGAAGAAACCCCCGTACGCTCTTTTACAAAATCAGAATGTGAGATTGCTAAATGTTCAAGACTTGCCAGCTCTTCTTCACTGTAAGTATAAAAGGGAATCTTAAGCTTTTTTGCCAGCTCGATAAGCCCTTCTTCGTCTTTTTTAATCTCATGACTTACTAGAGCCTTAATACTTAATAAGGAAAGACCCCAAAGCTTAAATTCTTCTTTCACAAAAGCATAAAGCTCCTCTGCAGAAACACCTCTTTTGCAACCCATTCCAAGAATTAAGCTTTTTGGTCGTAGCAAAAGACTTGTATCAAAAGGAGCTTCTATGAGCTCATCACTTACAGCAAGCCCCAGTGTTTTAGCCTCAAGCTGAGCCTTGTTAATCTTGACTATGTCTTTAGTATTTTCCACCTCAAGTTGAGCTGCTGCTGCCCATCTATCTGCAGCTATAAGAGCTTTTTTATCACTTTGTGTGCTGTGTATAGCCTGATAGTTACCACAGTTTTGAAGACAAGATGCAAGTAGATCCGCAAGTGCGCTTGCCTGGCCCAAATGCCCTGATAATAAGGGGATAATGTGGGCCTTTTCTGGGCTTAAGACCAAAACTGCCGGATCTAGGGCTTTAGATTCCAGCTTAGAAGCAATTGCTCTAACTGCAATACCGCAGCTTGATATAAAAAGAAGCGCATCATAAGCTGCCCAGCACTTATCCACCCAAGCTTTTACACCTGCGCTTTTATCGCAAGATTGAACTATATCAAGCTTTAGCTTATATTCATCTTCAAGCTGAACTTTAAGTTTTTGGGCATAAGGCAAAAACTCATCAGAGCAGTAATATAAAGCTAGCTTTTTACCCTTGAGGCTTCTTGCTTCAAGCTGGGAAAACTCTTTTTTACTCATCTTCAAAGCAGTCAACCGCCTTTCTGCAGGCATGGGAAAAATGCTTATTATAAAGCTGCGAGGCCTCAAAATCTGTAGTTTGCCCAAGCACCTTACCTACCAAAATCATGGTAGTTGCCTTAAGCTCATATTCATGAGCGTAGTGGGCTAGCTGATCGAGGCTGCAGCGCAGTATCTTTTCTTCCTTCCATGAAGCTTTATATACCAAAGCAGCAGGGGTCTTTGGGTCTAAGCCAGCTTGGATAAGCTCTTGTTCTAAACTGTCTATCAAGGCAACTGACAAAAAGAAGCAATATGTTGCATCAAGACGAGCCAAATTAGCTATACCTTGAGCGCTGGGCACAGGGGTAGCCCCAGCTACCCTACTAATTACCACCGTTTGAGAAAGCTCAGGTAGCGTTAGTTCTGTTTTGAGACTTGCTGCAGCAGCCGTAAAAGAGCTAATACCTGGTATCACCTTATAAGAATGTCCAGCCTTATCAAGCAAGCGCATTTGCTCTTGTATTGCTCCAAACAAGCTTGGGTCTCCCGTATGCAGGCGCACAACACAGTCATCAGGTGATTTGTCATATCTTAAGAGCGTCTCAACAATTTCTTCTAAATGCATCTGTGCTGAATTAAAGATTGGACACTGATCTGGAGCCAGCTTAAGTAACTCAGGATTTACCAGGGAACCAGCGTATACAATACAGCGAGCATGCTGTAAGAGCTTATGCCCTTTTACACTAATGAGCTCAGGATCGCCTGGCCCTGCTCCAACAAAATAAATCATCGCACTCCTTATTGTTCCTTAGCTTCTTGGCTATCTATACCGCTTTTGCAAGCTTGCCTCAACTTATCCTTAGCCCTGACATTGATACTGGAAAAATAGGACTGAGGTTTATCTTGTAAATCTGGCTCATAAAGCAAGTCTTCGCCACTCATACCTATGCGAACTCCCAGATATGCATCTGTAATTCTCTCTTGCTTTTTGAGTTCTTCTATTAAAGCATCATAGTGAAACTTAACCTTCATAAGAGCAAGAGCGCAATCTGGAAGATTTTGCAAGCGTTCCTCGTCTAAAGCCGGCACTATAAGTAGCTCTTCTCGCCCCTCAACCAAAGGTCTATTAGCACAAGCAGCCAGCGCACAAGGAGAAATAATTCCGGCTATAGTCTCTACTTCAAAGCCTTCTTCCAGCGCCCGTTTCTGCAGGGGGCTATACGTTGAATACAGGGAGGGGTCTCCCAAGCTTAGGTAGGCCACATTATACGATTGAAGCAAAAGCTCACGTATTTTAGCGAAGGCTGCATCATGATAAGGAGTATTATCAGCTGAATTCTTCAGCATGGGGAATTCAAGGTAATGACACTTAGCCTCAAGCCCATAAAGATCAATAAGCTCTTGAACCGAGCTTTTTCTTCCCGTGTCAGGGCAAAAAATATAATCAACTTCACGCAAAACACGCAGCGCTTTAAGGCTAATTAATTCAGGGTCTCCTGGTCCTGCTCCCACACCATAAAAGCGTCCGTAGTTTTTAGATCTTGTATTCACTCAGTTCTCCGCTTTCCTTTTAGATACCAGCTTTGCGCTAAAAATATAAACCGGGTTATGAGCCTGTGGAAGCCTAAAGCTTCCTCTTTTTTTATAGGGCGCCGAAGAAATCAGGGAGTAGTCAAAATCTTCATAGCAATCTTTTGAAAATTCTGCTTCAAGCTGGGCTGCAGTTGAAAGACAAACTGCTGTAGCCACCACATTTATAGATTCTCCGGGCTGGATAAGATCATACAAGCTTTCAAATAGTTGAGGCAGTGAGCCAGAGCAGCCACCAATAAAAATATGACTCGGCTTTTGCATAGCTTTTATACATTCTTGTACCTGAGCTTCATGTAAGACTGCTGGCACCTCACCTGCAATAATTTTAACTTGAGATAATAGTGAAAAATGCTCTATTTGATCTTTCAGCAGCTCAAGAGCCTGAGTGGATTTTTCAAATGCAAAAACCCTAAGCCCTGGATTCATAAAAGCCGCTTCAATAGAGATTGATCCGCTACCTGCGCCAATATCCCACAAAAAAGACTGGGAATTTAAGGCGAGCTTGCGCATGACTAAAGCTCTCACCTCTTCTTTACTCATAGGCACTGATGCAGATCTAAGGAAGTCAGCATCGCTAAGCCCAGAGCCGTCCAGCTTTTTGAGCTTATATTCATCAATAAGATCCTGAGTGATCCTAAGTGCAAATATCGCAAGTCTACCTTGTAGATTTATATCTTTAACTTGAACAGATAGCTCTTGTGCGCTACCAAAAATAAGCTCTTGACTTGGATAGCTTAGGTCAAAGCCAAGAGCACAAGAAAGATTTGAGGCTTTCTTTTGTGCTAAATAAGGAAGCAAGCTAAAACAAATATAGTCTAGGCTCAAAGCATCAAGTAAGAAAAAACACCAAGTAGCAGACTCTTTATAAGCAGCTCTAAGCTCAGATATTAAGCAGGAAGCATAGCTAGAAGTCTCAGCTTTCCCATGTAGACTAGCTATTTTAATCTTGTCACCTAAAGAAAGATATGATCGCTGCATGAGTTCGAATTTAAAGAGATCGAGCGATGATCTACCTTCAATAAAGTTAAACTTAAGACTTATAGTTTTTAATCTTGCATCCTTTTCCTGATCTATGGCTCTACATAAGCTTTGGGCCAGACTATGACAAGTAAGTGATCCAGAGAAGATGCAAGAACAATCTCCTTCTTCAAGCTGAGTAAGGAGGCTATCTTTGAGCTCCTTATAAGAATCACAAGGTATAAAGTTAAGGTTTAACTTTAATGTATGAAGCTTCCGAATTAGATAAAGATCCTCATGATCTTTGCGCTTAAGATAAAAAATATGACTACTCTCTTTTAAATAATTAAGAGCCTCATGAGACAGATGCTCAAGAGAGCCTGGGCCTACCCCTATAAGATTAAGCGTCCTTTTTTTCTTAAGTCCCTTTGTATCAGTGCTCAGCATAACACCTTCTATCTGCCTTAAGTTTCGTTCTTAGACTCTGCAGCTGCTAAGATATGTCCTTCTTGATCTAATAACAAAGCCTTGATCTTCATCTTTCTTAGTTCAAGCTCATCTTTATGTTTAGATAACCTAAGGAGCACTTGTTGTACTATTTTTTCAGCTAAACGCTCCCATATCTTGCTATAGCCCGCAGCCTGTATATAATCAAACATTTCTTCACTTGTATTTGCTTCATACACCTTTGCTATCAAGTCATAAGGTGCTCGCATAAGAGCAAGTTCTGTACATAAAACCTCAGAGCGCGCATCTGCAACTGCAGAATGAGTATTCATTACACCCGCAACAAGCTTAAGCATTTTACCAAGATGACCACCTACAATAATTTCACTAAGAGGCCCTTTAGCTATCTCGTCTAAGACCACACCAAGATAATTAGAAACTTGCATACTCTCTTGGTCACTTGCGGTCAATACTGCCTTTAGTTGACGCTCACCGCGGGCACCAAAGCTTAAAATCAGTCGTTTTGTTTCTTGTTCTTTTTGCTTGAGCTCCAAGAGCAAGGACGCAATAAGAGCTTCCTGAGACATTGGTCTAACAAAACCGCTGGTCCCAAGAACAGAAAGCCCCCCTTTAATACCCAGACGAGGATTAAAGGTTTTTTTCGCAAGCGCTGCACCATCTTCTATAGCCAGCAATATAACTACCAAACAATCAGACTGCTGTTCAGCAGAAAGAGCCTGGCAATAGCTCTTAAAAAGCTTAATCAACATAGTTTGAGGGCCAGGGTTTATCGCCGGACTTCCTAGATCTAGCTTAAGTCCAGCCTTAGTTATCTTTCCTATGCCCTCACAAGCTATCAATATGAGCTGATCATTAGATAAACTCATATATAATGCTTCGTTTAATTCTTCCTTTAAATCTGCGATAAGAGAGCGGCGTGCAGTAAATGCTTGGGCAAAAAATTTTGCCCCATCACTAATATCAGGATCTTCTCCTGCATCTTTTATCACAAGCTTTACCGGACATGCCTTAAAACCCCGTGCTTTTAGTTTTTCAGCATAAGGCTCAAAACATGCAGGACTAGTATGATCAAATGCCTCTACTAAAATCCTAGGACCGTGTACCAGTTCAATTTCAATCTCATTGTTCTCGTTTAAGCTTGCCGCCGCTGCAGCGCAAAGACAGCTACCAGTAGTAATCCCCCATCCTGCCTTTTTTGGGTCTGGTCTAAGACTTTCTTGTTCTATGCACAGCATTTGATAGGAAGGTATTTCACTGTGTCCTGACTCAAGAGACCATCTGCTTTTTGAGTTCTTCTCCTTGGCTGTCACCTTAGACATCTCTCTTATATAGACTGTACAAAAGCGCATTCATTAAAGCTACTGCCACCGTAGATCCACCTTTTCTTCCCTTGCTTACTATATAGGGAATTGAGGAAGCCATGAGCGCTTCTTTAGCCTCAACAACCTGAACAAAACCAACAGGTACACCTATAATAAGCGCGGGCTTATGTTTGGTTTTTAAATTGTTGAGCTGATCCAATAATGAGTAGATTGCTGTTGGAGCATTGCCTATTACATAGATAGCATTGTCATACTTGTTAAGAGCTTTTTCCATGCTTATCCAGGCTCTAGTTTGAGAGCGCTTTTTTGCTTCTTGTGCCACGTCCTCATCGGCCATAAAACAATGGAGTTCATGCCCTAAAGTAGTGAGAGCGGGTTTTGACACGCCCATCTTTATCATATTAGTATCAGCTACCAAAATTTGCCCCGGCTTAGAAAGAAGATCCTGAGCGAGCGAAACAGCATCTTTTGAAGCACAGAGGCTCTCTGCAAAACTAAAATCTGCTGTAGCATGTATTACCCGCTTGAGGAGTTCAGCTTCTAGCTTGCTTGCACAAAAATCAATCTTACTAAGATCAAAGTTCTCATTAAGCTCTTGTTCTATTATGGCCAGGCTTGCTGACTCAATCTCCATTGGTTTCACTTATATCTCCTTGGGGCTACTTATGTTTTCAGCATGTAGCACTGCTTTTCATGAATAGCTATGATTATAGCTTAGACTTTAAAGGGGAAGAGTAATAGGTATATAAAATTTTTACTAGATAGTATGAGGGGGCCTATGAGCCAAAGCACTAAATCGCCAAAAGGACCTAAATCTAAAAAGTCATTTTCTATGGGGCATTATGTAGCCCTTGTTTGCATTCTTATGGTGCTTATTCAAGTCTTTGCAGTGCCATTTTTGCAGTCACGCCAGGTTAAGAGCGTTGATTACGGAAGCTTTTTGACCATGGTTGAGCAAGGAGAAATCAGCAAGGTAAATCTCGATCTCAATGAAGAGCAGTTCATCTTTACCAAGAAGTCAGAAGATGGACAAAAAGAAGAGGTATATAAAACCGGACGCTGGCCCAATGACAATGAGCTGGTAGAAAAACTTCAAGATTCTGGAGCTGAATTTAGTGCCGAAATCCCCCGGCGCTCTTCTCCTTTAACGCTTTTCTTGCTCAGCTTTATCTTGCCTATCATGCTTTTTATTGGTATCGGTTGGTACCTTAATAAAAGGCTTCGAGAAAAGCTTGGTGATGATCCAACTATGACCTTTGGTGGCGGTGGTTTTGGATCTCCTTTTGGTGGCGGCAATGCTTTTGGTAAATCTGGTGCAAAAATTGTTGCAGATACAGAAGTTGGCGTTACTTTTGCTGATGTTGCAGGACAGGCTGAGGCCAAAGAAGCCCTTACTGAAATCGTTGACTTTTTGCATAATCCTAGTCGCTATGAAGCAATTGGTGCTAAACTTCCCAAGGGTGCCTTGCTAGTTGGCCCTCCAGGTACTGGTAAAACTCTCCTTGCTAAAGCAGTTGCTGGAGAAGCTAAGGTGCCTTTCTTTTCTATCTCTGGATCTGAATTTGTTGAAATGTTTGTTGGTAGAGGCGCTGCAAAGGTGCGTGATCTCTTCAAACAGGCTAGCGAAAAAGCTCCTTGCATTGTTTTTATTGATGAGATTGATACTGTAGGTAAAAAACGTGACGCCAGTCTCATGAGTAATGATGAGCGTGAGCAAACACTAAACCAACTTCTCTCAGAAATGGACGGCTTTGAAAACAAAAAGGGAATTGTTGTTCTTGGGGCTACCAACAGACCAGAGACCCTTGATCTAGCTTTACTGCGCCCTGGTCGCTTTGATAGACGTATCCCTGTCGAACTTCCCGACTTAGCTGGTAGAGAAGCTATTTTAAAACTTCACAGCAAAGATATTGTTGCCGATAAAAACATAGATCTGGGGCTTATTGCACGCTCAACTCCTGGAGCTTCGGGTGCTGATCTTGCAAACATAGTTAACGAGTCAGCGCTTCGTGCTGTACGTATGGGCAGAAAAGTAGTGCTCCAAGAAGATATGCAGGAATCAATTGAGGTAGTTATTGCTGGACAACAGCGTAAGTCTACCGTTCTTTCTCCTGAAGAGAAAAAGATTGTTGCTTATCATGAGATTGGACATGCTCTAGTGGCTGCTAAAACCTCTAAAAAAGCTCCGGTCACCAAGATTACCATTGTTCCTCGAACCTCTGGGGCTCTGGGTTACACCCTACAAGTTGATGAGGGTGAAACCTTCTTGCTCTCTAAGACTGAAGCACTTAACAAGATTAAGGTCTTATGCGCAGGTCGCGCTGCAGAAGAACTCATCTTTAAAGAGATTACTACTGGTGCTGCCAATGACATAGAAAAGGCTACAGAAATTGCGCGCAATATGATCTCGCGCTATGGTATGTCTGATAGCTTTGGTATGGTAGCTTTGGGCAGTGTACGAAATAAGTATCTTGGTGCTGATAGCTCCCTTACCTGCTCTGAAGGTATGGCCCAAGAAGTTGATAAGCAAGTAATACGTCTCATTAACGAATGCCATGAACAAGCAAGACAAATCTTACGAGAAAATAGGTTCAAGTTACATGAGCTTGCTGCTTATCTTATTCGTAAGGAAACTATTACCGGCGATGAGTTCATGAACATTTTAACTAGAGATGAGCAAAAATTTGGAGAACATACCAGCGAAGCCGCGCCCCAATAGTTATAGATGGAATGATAAAGCCTTTGCGCTCCTTGATTTAGACGCATTCTTTGCCTCTGTAGAACAGCTTGAAGAGCCTTCTTACAGAGGCAAAGCTGTTATTATTGGTTCTCTTTCAAGACGCGGCGTGGTTTCTACCGCCTCTTATGAAGCACGAAAATTTGGGGTGCGCTCTGCTATGCCAGCCTACCAAGCGCACAAACTATGTCCTGAGGCCATTTGGCTTCAGCCACGTATGGAGCTCTATAAAAAACACTCCGCAAGAGTTATGGGGCTTCTTGAAAGCTATACTCCTTATGTACAAAAACTGAGCATTGATGAGGCTTTTTTGGATTTAAGCCCAGGAATATACTCAGATGATGATCCCGTAGCCACAATAAAAGAGATTCAAAATCGTATCAAAGATGAACTTGGCCTATCATGTTCTATTGGTCTTTCTAACAATAAGGCTTGCTCTAAAATTGCCGCTGATAAAAACAAACCCTTTGGGCTTTGCATCGTATACCCAGGTCAAGAAGCAGAGTTTTTAGCTCCCTTAGCTCTTAAAGAACTCTCAGGAGCAGGACCTAAAACACGGGCCTTACTCGCTTCATATGGAATAAAAACTATAGGGCAACTTGCTCAAACTGATGAACGCGTGCTATCTGATTTGCTTGGCAGCCTGGGAGCTACCCTCAAGCTGAGAGCACAGGGTCTAGACAAGGAAGCGCTTATCATTGATGAACCGATTAAATCAATTTCGCATGAGCGCACCTTTAGCTATGATATCTGTGATCATAAGAGTCTAGATATTGTCCTGCGCTCTCTTATTGAACGGGTTTCTAGACGCCTTAGAAAACACGGACTTAAAGCAGGCTGCGTACATATTAAGCTACGGTATAACCTGCAAGAAAGCAAAAGTGCACAGCTAAGCCTAGAAGAAGCAAGCGACGATGAGCAAGATTTTTACAAAGCTGCATCTCAGCTTCTTAAACGTACGCATCCAGAGGGTTTAGCTGTCCGGCTTTTAGGCTTTGGTCTGAGCCATTTTAGCGATAAAAACGAAGCTCCTCATTCCCAGCAACTTAATCTCTTTGATACCTCTTCTGACAGGATCTATAAACAACAACGGACCAAACTAAGTTTAGCCCGCGATAAAATCAAAGATAAATTTGGAGAAGACTCGATCATTTTGGGGAGTGAACTTAAATACAGACAATTATTCTCACAGGATGAGGATAGCTCTCTAGACCTCTAGTCTATAAACTTAGATCTATAGACTAGAGATCAGCGTCTGCCTTTGTCCCCCGTCTCTCAATACTAAAGAGCAGGATCAATTGACTGAGCCTCTGACCAGAGATGTTCTAGTCGATAAAAAGACCTGGTCTCTTCCTGGAAAAGATGCAAAACCACCGGACCAAAGTCCACTAAGGCCCAGTTTCCTTCTTTTTGACCCTCAATAAGATAAGGACGCTCATTGTAATTATCACGCAAGATATTTTCAACTTCATCTATAGTTGCATCCATCTGCCTGCTATTGAGGCAGGTAGCTATAACAAAATACTCAAAACTATCAGTAAGCTCAGATAGTTTTAAAATCTTGATATCTTCTACCTTTTTACTATCTATAATCTCAGCAATTTTTAAAGCTAAATCTAAACTTTCCAAACTTTACCTCTTACTTTTTCTCCATCGCTCTTGCAAGCTCATTCCAGGCCTCAACTGCATATATAAGGACTGGTCTATTATGTTTAATTAGATGTACTAAGGTTTGAGCAAGGCAAGCTCTATATAACTCATCTAGGTCTGAAGACTGAAAGCTTGCCCTTATCTCATCAAGCTCCTTTACACCACGTTTTGGTTCAAGCAAATCTGCACAAAAGATTATTTTATCCAAGTCTGACATAGTTTTAGAAGGAATACTATGCACTCTAATGGCAGATATAATATCTTCACTTAATTGTGGCCAGCGTTCTTTTACGCTGTGCGCACCTGTGTAAGCATGCAAAATCTGAGGGTATTTTAGCAGCTCTTCCTCTTCAATGCCTAAAGGAGCAAGCTTATAGTTTACTATGAGCTCTTTTTGCTCATCCAAGCTTATAAACTTATTCCAATCATGCAAAAGTCCTGTTAGATAAGACTTTTGCGCTAGTTCTTTATCGTCAATATAATGCTTAGCAAAACTTTTAGCAGTCTTTGCCACCGATAAGACATGAGCAAGCCTTTTGGGGCTTTGCTTAAAGCGCTCGTGGATGGCAGCTTCAATCTCAGCTTTTAACTCACGATATTTAAGCTCCATAAAGTTTATGCTCCTCTATATAATCAATAACTCTGCTGTCAGTTAAATAAGCAACTGATTTTCCCTGAGCTAAGCGTTTCCGTAAATAAGAAGAGGATATCGATAAGGCCGGTATTTCTATACTACTCAAAGCCTCCTTAATTGAGCTATCTTTAAGTAGGCTATCCAACTTAGAGAGATCATAACCTGGTCTTCTTACTGCTAAAATATGCGCTAAATCACAAATCTTTTCTGGCTCGTGCCAAGCGAGTATTGAAAGCACCGCATCAGCGCCAGTGATAAAAAAGAGCTCAAGATCTCGCTTTGTCTCAAGTCCTATTGAGGACAAAAGATCTGCAAACTCACTTAAGGTTTGGGAGGTATAGCTAATTCCACTCTTAAGCATTTCAAATTGACAAAGTTCAAAGACCTTATTTTTAGCTATAGCTATCTCCACCATTGCAGCTCTATGCACAGCAGGACTTACATACTGATCTTGCTTAAAAGCAGGATTTCCCGTCACCATAAATAAGACTAAATCGAGCTCACAATGCTCAGCAACTTGATTTGCGCACACTAAATGACCCCAATGAATGGGATCAAAAGTACCGCCCATAATCCCAATCTTAAGAGCTGGACTTGTTTCTTGCTCTTGAAGCTTCTTAGTTACCAGATAAGTAAAATGAGGGCCAAAACCCTCTTCAAACAAAAGATGTTGAAGTTTGCTAGCTTCGGTAATCTTCATCAGGCCAAACCTCTTCATCTCTTGATGTTAATTTATCTGCAAGATAGTCCTCAGGATATTCAATATCTTCTAGGGCCCTGGGAATATCTTGCTTACTTTGATAATCCATGCAGCTATCAAAACTTGGAGCTAAAGTAAGCTTACTTAATTGTAAAATCTGCTCCTTTAGACTCCTGCCTTGGTTTTGGCTGTCACAGTTTTTGGGGCTATTTTTCATCGGCCTCATCATCAATAAACTCAAAATACTGGACTGAGAGCTCTTCTTCATCATCAGCCAAGCTATCCTGAAGCTCTAACTCTTCTATCAAAAGCTGATCAGGGTCCTTACCACCTTCATATTCAAAGGCGCGTCCTAGAATTCTTATCTCATCACCGTTAAGCGCTCCGGCCTTATCCAGTGCATCATCAAGGCCAATCATCTTGAAACGATGTTGCAGATATGAGATAGCCTCATCATTATCCCAATCAGTTTGAATCACCATGCGCTCAATGGCCTTACCACTTACGCGCCAAACGCCGCCTCCACGCTTTTCAATCGTAAATTTCTTATCGCGCTTGACACGGGCATGCTCCCAGACCTTATCGTACTCTTCAGTATTCTCAGCCTCAATGGTGCTTCTGAGCTCTTTAACCAATTGCCCTGTTGCTTGCATAAAAGAACTCATGTTTTTTCCTGTTAAAGCTGAAACCTCAAAATAAGGAAGTTCAAGTTTTTCTACATAGTCCTTAAATCGCTGTGCACGCTTTTCAAGTCCAGGGATATCACATTTATTACCCACTACTATCATAGGGCGCTCAGCCAGCTCTGGAGCATACTGTTTAAGCTCATTATTGATGATTTCAAAATCCTCAATGGGGTCACGCTCTTCATAAGAGCCACTTAAATCAACAACATGTAATATAGCGGCAGTTCGCTCAACATGACGTAGAAATTCATGACCTAAGCCTTTACCTTCAGCCGCACCTTCAATAAGTCCAGGAATATCGGCAACAACATAGGAGTAGTCCCCTATACGTACCATCCCCAGATTGGGCTCTAAGGTAGTAAAGGGATAGTCAGCAATTTTGGGGCGTGCAGAAGACATATGTGCGATAAGAGAGGACTTTCCCACAGAAGGCATGCCCACAAGGGCAGCATCTGCCATGAGCTTAACTTCAAGCTCTATCCAGCATTCTTGCGCAGGCTCACCAAGCTCAGCAAAAGCTGGGGCTCGTCTGGTGGGAGTAACAAAATGAATATTACCCTTGCCACCTACACCACCGTTAGCTGCTATAACACGCTCTCCTGGGTGAACTAAGTCTGCAAGCATGCATATGCGCTCTTTGCGCTCTACATCAAACTCATAGACCACGGTACCGCAGGGGACTTTAAGAATGAGGTCTTCTCCGCGTGCACCATGTAGTCTAGAACCCTTACCATGGGTTCCGCGCTGAGCTTTAAAATGATGTTTGAAACGGTAGTCAATAAGGGAGCTCAGCTGAGGATCTGCCTGAATAATAACATCTCCTCCATGACCACCATCTCCCCCATCTGGGCCGCCCTTCGGTACATGCGCTTCTCGTCTAAATGACATGCAGCCTGCGCCGCCATCGCCACCTTTAACATGTATTCTTACTTGATCTATAAACATGGATGTATAAACAACCCCTAAAAACAAAGCACCCAGCAAACTATGCCAGGTGCTTACTCATAAAGCTTAGTTACGTAGCTAGGCTAATTAAGCTTGAGGAAGAACATGTACGCGACGCTTAGCTCCGTGAGTGTAAGAAACTGTGCCATCAACTAAAGCAAACAGCGTATCATCAGAACCGCGTCCTACATTCTCACCTGGGTGAATGTGGGTTCCACGCTGACGAACAAGGATAGTACCAGTGCTTACAAGCTGGCCAGCAAAACGCTTGCAACCAAGACGCTTAGCGTGTGAGTCACGACCGTTCCTTGTGGAACCAAGACCTTTTTTATGTGCCATTTTAAACCTACCTTATACCTATCCTAATGCAATTAAGCGCTGATCTCTGTAATTTTAACTCTGGTGAGCTGCTGACGGTGACCATTGAAACGCTTATATCCTTTGCGCTTTTTGAATTTAAAGACAATCTGCTTTTTGCCCTTAAACTGCTCAACAACCTCACCGCTTACGCTTGCTTTAGCTAAAGCCTCAGCATCAACAATGCTCTTTTTACCATCGTTTAAAAAGAGTACCTCAAACTTAACGCTCTCACCCTGTTCAGCTGAAAGCTTTTCTACCTCAATAAGGTCATTTACAGCAACTTTATATTGCTTACCGCCGGTTGCGACAATTGCATACATCTTTTATTTACCCTTCAAGTGTTTAGTCTCATATCTACTCATGCACAAGGAAAGATAATACCACGATAAAAACGCACAGGTCAAGCATTAAACGTGAAAGGAAGGGAAAAGCCTTACGTTTAGATGACGGTTTAGGTATTAAGTAAAATTCCAACAGATTCTTAATACCTTGGTATTAATGGCCTCGCGCGATGAGAACCACATTAAATCTTAATACCTCTTCAACCTTTACACAGGCATGATTTTTCAATTTCTTAAAAATTTCATTACTGCGGGTCTTAAGAAAATGCTCTGGTGAACTCCCTACAAAATCAATAAAGATCTGGCCACAAATATCATGCTTTTCAATAAATCTAATTATGGTCTTTACTGCCTCATTATTGCAGCGCTCCTGTGCAGTGATAGCGGCACTGTCTCTACAGATGGTGGTATTAACATCAAAGCTCCAACAAGCGGCACTTCTATCAACAATTACCGTTCCACCGCCCTCTAGATACAGGGTTAGGGGCAATTCAGAATAAATATCTTTACCTCTGTTGCTGGTATGCATGCTATTTTCCTGCAGTTCTTTGGGCTTTTCTATCCAAATAATTTCTGGATGAGAACCCGCCCTAACTTCTCGCAATACATCCTCAACTCCATGCAAGAGTTCATCGAGCTGCTCGAGAATTGCTTGTGCGCTACCTTCTGGGCCACGGGCCTTAAGTTCTAAGATTTTCTCCCCAGGAATTTCATCAAGGCGCTTTTGAAACTCACGCTCTGCAAGCATTTGCAGGTAAGCTATGCGCTCTGGCGCTTCTAATTTGGGCCATCTCCATATAGTCTGACCGTGAATTTTGCTTGCAGCAACGCAGGTACCATCAAGATGAATTTTATTTAGTTCAGTTTCCATACAAATGCGCGTACTTGCGCGCGCAGCCTTATTATCTATGGCATAGGTCTTAGGGGTGAGAAGGACTCTTTGACCCTTAATAAAGCGTTTGCGCTGAGCTTCAGGTAGTGGCCTATACCTAGTAAAGAGCAAAGGTGAGCCCAAGAAAGGAATCACCTCACGCGGAGCTTCAATAAAAGCTGCAGCAAAGTCTTCGCGCTTATCGCGTACTATTCCCCTTACTAAAAAACTTCCAATTTCAGCTTGCATACTTGCGGGCATGCTAGCACCCGATAAGCGCACCGTCATCTTAGATCTCCTGCTGCGTTTCTTCTAGTTGTGTTTCTTCTGCTTGAGATTCTTCTAGTTGCGTCTCTTCTAGTTACATCTCTTCTTGCTTCCAATAGGCTCCGTCTTCCTCACGCTCAAAGGCAGTTAAGATCTCGCCTGAATCAGTCAACTTTGCCTGCCTTAGCTTAAAAATCTCTCGTTTGTCTTCTGATAAATTCAAGGCGTTCAAAAACGCATCAAGACGCAGGGCTCCTTTGCCCCTATTTAGAGTTCGTATGCTTAGGTGAATCTTATTTGAATCCTCGCTTAATTCTTGCTCGAAATAAGGCTTCCCAAAAAGCTTATCGCAAATACTTAGGCTCTTTTCTTTTCCTTTTTTGATGACGATAAGCTCATCAGCAGCTAAAAGAGCATCAAGTGATGCTTGGGCTTTTTGCAAGCTTGGTCCATAAAGATCTACTGAATACTCTGTAAGAACCAAAGAGCTATCAAGCGAGGCTTCCTTATTAGAAACATAAGCGCAGTGTTGTGGCATAAGATCTGCTGGGCAATTTTCTTGCAAGCGCCTCAAGCACTCTTTTGCAGGTATGTATTCCGTAAGGAAGAGATCAAAATACTCGTCATACGAATACATGCCCAAAGGTGTTGCAGCAGAATAAGCAATGCGCATGCGGGGCGAGAAGCCCTGGCTTATCGCAAAAGGCAATGCCGCTCTTCTAACTACCCGCTCCATGGTCTTTAATACTTCTAAATGCCCTAAATAACGCAGGCGTCCAATCTTTTGATACTGCACTCTAAGTCTAAACATGGCGCACTCCACAGAGCTCATTATCAACCTTAAGGCCTGGACAAACACCACAGGCACTGCATTTATCAAAGGTGCAGTCTTCAGTAGTTTTTTCCTCCAAGGCTTTTTTATATTCTCGCTTTAAGAAGGATTGAGAGATTCCCGCATCAATATGAGCCCAGGGCAGCGCATCATCAAGTTCTCGCTCGACACAGGCAGCTTTTACCAGGTCAAAGGATATGTCCTGCGCAGCTTGAATCCAAGAGTCATAAGAAAATTGCTCAGTCCATGCGTCAAACTTACAACCCAGCTCCCAGGCACGCAGTACCAAAGGAGCAAGTTCTCTACCACCACGTGAAAGCGCCGCTTCAAGATATGAAACATCTGCCTCATGGTAGGCTAGGCGTATGCCTTTATGGTTGCAAGCTTCTTTTAATAAGGCCTGCCTGCGTTTTATTTCCTCATGTGGCAGCTGCCCGCACCACTGAAAAGGAGTATGAGACTTTGGAACAAAAACCGCAACAGATACAGATATTTGAATAGCAGAGCGTTTGGAAGCTTCACAAGCTTCACGAGCTATCTCATAGGCTTTGCGTGCCATCTGCCCAATGCCGATAATATCTTCGTCTGTCTCGGTAGGCAAGCCCATCATGAAATACAGCTTTAATTTGAGCCAACCTGCTTCAAAGGCATTTCTTACAGCATCCTCTAAGTTTTTCTCGCTAATATTTTTATTAATAACATCCCTCAGGCGCTGAGTACCTGCCTCCGGAGCAAAGGTTAGGCCTCCCTTTTTTGCTCCCGCAACAAGCGAAGCCATCTCCACACCAAAACTATCTAAACGCTGTGATGGTATTGAAACGCGTGTTGCCTTTTCTTTAATTTGTGATGAAAGACGGCGCAAAACATCTGCTAGCTGGGAGTGGTCTGTTGTAGATAGAGAAGTGAGAGAAACCTCATCATATCCTGTGCAGGCAAGACCCTCTAAGACTGTAGAAACTATCTGGTCTTGGGGACGCTCTCGGACTGGCCGATAAATCATACCCGCTTGACAGAATCTGCAGGCACGTGCACAACCTCTTAAAACTTCAATAGAAAGGCGATTATGCACAGTCTCCTGAAAAGGAACAATTGAGGTGGTAAAGGCCTTTGTCTTCCAAAACTCCTTAACCACGCGCTTGGTAATCTTTGCGGGGGCCTCAGGACAAATGGGACGAATATAGGCAGGAACTCCTGTTTTATCGACATAATCTTTGCGTTGATCAAGAGGAATTTCTTCATAGAGCGAAGGAACATATATACCCTCTATCTGAGCAAAGCGCTTGAGTGTCTCATATCGTGATAAGCCCTCTTTTTTTGCTTGCATATGAGCTTCACAGAGCTCAATCATAACCTCTTCTCCCTCACCAATGACCAAGGCGTCATAAAAAGGGGCCATAGGCTCGGGATTAAAGACGGATGGCCCACCACCCACTATAAAGGGATCATGCTCTTCCCTATCTTGAGAGAAAAGGGCGATTCCACTTAAATCAATAATCTCAAGTATATTGGTAAAGGCCATTTCATGAGGAAGCTGAATGCCAACCATGTCAAAGGCATATAAGGGATTACAGGACTCAAGAGCAAAAAGAGGAAGATCACGCTCTCTCATTTTGGCAATCATATCTACCCAAGGTAGATATGAGCGCTCACAGGCAATTTTTGGATGATCATTTAAAACTGCATATAAAATAGACAGACCTTGATTAGCCTGACCCACCTCGTATACATCAGGATAGGTAAGACAAACTCGGTATTCTGCCTGCTCCTTTGTTATGGATCCCCACTCATGATTGATATAACGAGAAGGCCGCTCTACCTGCATCAAAAGCGCTTCTATTTGGGGAAATAAATCTTCATGCGCAGCAAATTTACGCTTCATAAACCTCTTGTAATCCTATCTAGTTTTAGTCATCCACTCTCAAGGCTTAAATTCTATTGAGTCTTCTTTGCAGAAGTAAATTTATCACGTGAGCTTTGCACTGCTTTTTGAATAAGTTCAGAAGAAGAATCCTTAAGTTTTTTAGCAAGGCTTCCAGCAGATCCCCCTTCTTCAAAATACTCAATGACAAGCTTACCCATGGCTATGGTAGCGCTATATCCAATTGCCGCTTTAAGCGCCCAACCTAGTGCCGGGACAAAGGTCAAAGCCTGGCGTGCAATAGTTCTAAATGCAAAGGCAGACGCTAAAACTCCCAAGAGTTCCTTTATTCTTGCTGCACCCAATTCTTGCCCGTATGCTGCTGCAATTTGTAAAACCATCTTGGCCTGATTTGCTGTCATTACCGGCATATCTGCGCCAGGAATTATAACAATACCACCCACAAGTGCATTCTGCTTTGCTGTATCAGCAACGATTTTATTAGCCAAAACGCGACGTACGAAAGGAAAATTATACGCAAAAGCAAGCTCTTTATCTGAGTTATGATCAAGGATCCACCTTGCAAGCTTTTCTTGCATCTGAACAGGACCTGTAGCCCAAAGAAAATCTTCAGCTGCAGCAAAAGGAGCGAGCTTTAAGAGTCTATGGGCCTTAGCCTCATCTATACTTAAGACACAGGCAGGAAGCTGTGCTTTTTTAAAAAGAGCATAAAGAAGCGCTGCCTCATCACCATCTGCAGAAACTATTACAGCGCAGTCACTTTGCGTATTAATGAGGCAATCTTGTGCCTGCCTAAACTTTTCAACATGAATAAGTCCACTGCCTGTCTGGGGACTTAAATGCTCTTTAAGAACATCAAGAAGCTGAGGATCTGCCCCCTCTTCAACGAAAATTGCTATGCGGATAAGCTCACGCTTTTGCTTATCGGCATCTTTTCCAAAGCTAAAAACATCTTTAATATTTCCAATAGGTACTCCCATATACCCCCCTATCGTAAGCGTGATACTACTATTCTTGTAACCAATTCATGTTCAATTTAGCCTTTTTACTGCTAGGCAGCCTTTTGTCTGGCGTGACGCCAGAGCGACATAACTATGCCAACCGAGCAAAGCTGCGCCAGCATAGATGAAGATCCAAAGCTAATAAAGGGCAGAGGGATGCCCGTGATAGGCATAATGCCTATACACATGCCAATATTTTGCAAGACCTGAAAAATCCACATGCTTACAATGCCAATAATTACAAGCTTTGAAAAAAGATCAGGGAGCTGTAAGGCTATGTGCACGGCCGAGGCAATAAGGCAAGCAAAGAGCACTAACAAAACTAGCGCTCCAGCAAAGCCAAAAGTTTCTGCCAACAAAGCAAAGACAAAATCTGTGTGGGCCTCAGGTAAAAAACCATCTGTGGACTGGGTGGTAGAACCAATACCCTTACCTAAAAAGCCACCTGAGCCTACTGCAATTTTAGATTGCTGTAGGTTATAACCCACTCCCCCAGGGTCAATATCTGGATTAAGGAAAACCGTAAGGCGCGCCATCTGATAATCTTTTAAGAGCGAGTGCTTATCGCCCCAACGCGCATCAATAAGCGGATCTGTTATAAGCACAAGGGCTACCAGTGCAATTATAAGAGCTATTGTAATAAGCACCCATCTTGATTTAGCACCCGCCAAACTAATAATAAGAGCTCCTGAGACCAGAATAATAAGACCAGTTCCCAAATCGGGTTGAGCCAAAATTAAGATAAAGGGGACAGCCAAAATAGCGCAAACCTTAATATAATCTTTAGGCTTATCAATCTTACCGTTATATTGTGCACAAAGTGAAGCAACAAGAAGTATGGTTACAAGTTTTGCAAGCTCGGAAGGCTGAAATCTAAGGTGAATAAAGGGAATTTGAATCCAACCATTAATACCTTTTGCATGATAACCCAAGCCTGGTACAAGAGGCATGAGAATCAAAAGCACATCAATAATAAGCAGCACTGTGGTTAGATGTGAGAGCTTTCGTAGATCATAAGCCCAACAACAACTTGCAGCAATTAAACCCAAGCACATGCCAAAGGCCTGACGTAAAAGTGAGGCCTCAGGAATGGATAGGCTCGCTGTGTAGATTACCAACAAGCCATAAGCTAAGAGTGCAAGACAAGATATAAGTAAAGGAACGTGAAGATCTTTAAGCTGGGAAAAGAGATCTAAAGCCCTAGACTTAAAGGCTCCTTTTCCAGCTGTCAGCTCTCCAGTAGCATGTGTATCTTGTTTGGCAAACAATTTCATAAGCAATTCCTGTAGCGCAGATCTAAACCATTGGCGCAAAAATTAGCGGGTTCTATCATTAGCGGGTTCTATCTTCTTTTACCTGAATTTCAGGCATAGGCTCCCCATAGATATCTCCAAAAATTTGTCGTACTGCAGGCGCTGCAGCCGTACCACCGCCTCCACCTTGTTCAACAATCAAGACACAGGCATACTCTGGATCTTCAAAGGGGCCATAGCCCACAAACCAAGCATAATCTCCTTTACCTGCAACCTCAGCAGTACCAGTTTTACCTGCAAGTGGAGTTTTCATTGATCGATAGTAGATTCTAATGGAGGACTCTGCAACTACCCCCCTAAGTCCTGAGAGTATTAAGTCTAAATACTCTGGATTGCAGTCTATCCGATCAGAAAACACGCTTTCAGCTTCTAAAACCACCTCTGATGAGTTTTGCGATAAGACCTTATCGAGCAAACGTGGAACTGGTACAGCTCCGCCATTAGCAAGACCACAGTAAGACCTTAAAACCTGCAAGGGAGTAACCAAAACGTCTCCCTGTCCAATAACCATGTTAACAGTATCACCCGGCACCCAGCGTCTATCTTGTTCTGCAGCCTTTGTAAAATAATTATACTTCCACTCTACATCAGGTATTCTACCAGCAGCTTCTCCAGGAAGATCTACCCCTGTTTTAGAGCCCAAACCCCATGAGCGATAGGTTTCTTGTAAGGCTTCGGGCTTATCGGAATTAACAAAAGCTTTACCTATTTCATAAAAGACGGTATCGCAGGAGTTCACAATACCTTGACGTATATTTTGTGGTCCATGTCCACTATGAAGCCAACACCACTTGGCCCACTTCTCTCCAAAGCCTTTCCAGCGCCCCGTGCACATATAACTTGACTCAGGAGTAGAAATACCATTATCAAGGGCACATAAGGCAGAAAAAGGCTTGATGGTAGATGCCATAGGATATTGGCCTGCTATAACTCTATTTGCCAAAGGATTATGAGAGTCTTCTGAGGTAAGATTTTCCCAGGTTTCAGAACCAATACCCCCAACAAAGAGCATAGGATCAAAGCTGGGATAGCTTGCCATAGCTAAAACCTTACCTGTTTTAACCTCCATAATGGCAGCCGCCCCAGCATGAGCATTTTTTCTACCAGTATCTTGGGCAATTTTTATTGCCTCGGCTAGATATTTTTCACAAATCTCTTGAAACTTAATATCTATGGTAAGCTGAATGTCATTACCGGGAATTGCAGGAATATCCTCGACGTAGTTAACCACCTGACCATGCGCGTCCACTTGAACAATATGAGAACCAGGTATTCCTTGTAAGACCTGTTCATACTGGTACTCAATACCGGTCTTACCCACCACATCGCCCATTTCATAGACAATGCGAGGATCCTCTTCTTCCTTGTTTCGCTTAAGCTCCTCTTGAGAAATGGTGCCTGTATAACCTAAAAGATGTGCAGCAAGTTTTCCATGTGGATACGCACGTACCGAGCGTGACTCAATAGAAATATGCTCAAACTGATTGGGATGCTCAACAATATAGGCCACGCTTGACATAGGAACATCTAAAGCTACTAAACGCTTAGCTGAGGCCCCTTGAGACTCATCTTGAATATTTCTGCGCACCACTTCATAGGGCATACCCAACACATTGGCTAGACGCTTTATAAGCAAACTATCCCTTAAAGCTTCTCGCTCTGCCAAGACGGCAAGCGCTGCCCTGTTAGAAACAATGATCTCACCATTTCTATCTAAGATTCTGCCACGCGGCGCCTTTGTGGGAATCTGTCTAGTTCTATTGTTTTCAGCAAGTTGTTCATATTCTTGCTTTCCCAATATTTGCATGGACCAGAGCTTTAAGGCTAATGCCGATAAAACCCCAGCGCACACTAGTCCCAAAGCTTTAAGTCTTGTCTGGACTGAATAGGTAGAAGCAGCTTGATCTTCTTCACTATAGGCTTCTGCATTGGCAGCAGCTTGCGAAGCAGCCTTTGAACTAAATTGAGCTTTTGGGTCTTTAAGATATCTAAGAAGCGAATATATTAGAAGAACAGCTCCAAATATTCCGCCAACAATCAATAAAAAGCCCAGTACTGATCGCATACTCATGAGCGAAACCTAAGGCCTCTTGCCTTGGCTCTTTTATGGCCTCGTGCAAAACTATTAAAAGAAGCACCACTCATAAGAAAGCAGACTGGCAGCATGATCAGGCAGTTCATGAGTATATTGGGGACTATTCGCATATATATTGAACTAAGAAAGGAGGTGTCAAGGCCTAAGGTAAGCAAAAGAATTGCATAGACAAACTCAAGCACTATCACTGCTAAACAAGCACGAACAAAAGCATAACTAAAAGACTCCTTAAAAGCTTGTCTATCACCCCTTGATAAGAGATAAAACAAGAGGCTAAAGCAGAGCATCATAGCACCAAAGCTAGTGCTTGAAAGGCAGTCATACATAAAGCCAAGAAGTAGTCCTATCCAAGTCAAAGAAGCTGAATTATGTCTAAAACTAATAACTATACATGCAATAAGAAGAAAATTAAAATGTCCATCTAAAACTGCAATATGCTGAGCTAAAAGCAGATGAAGCAGAAGGCAAAAAAGTGCGATAATAAAGGATCCTAGCAAGCTAGAAGCCACTTCCTTTTGTGTTGTCTGCAATGTCTGCAACTGTGCCATCTCTAGCCTCCTATTCAGAACCTTGTGACTGCCCTTGTAAAGCAGGACTTTCTTGCTGAGCAGCTTGGACGGATTGAGTAGATTGAGCAGATGGATCTGCTTGAAGCCTAGCTGCCTGCTCATCGGCAGCTTGATTATCGGCCTCAGAAGGGCTTGAGGCAATGGGCTGCTTATCTGGATCATTAAGCTTGGTGATAACCAAGACTTCTTCATATGAAGCAGAGGCCCGAGGAGGTCTTACTACTATATTGTAGTAAAGAGAGGCAGCTGAACGCTCTACAGAAATCACCTCACCAATAGGCAATCCTTTTGGATATACACCACCCATACCGCTGGTGATAACTACATCTCCAGGCTTAACCTCTGCGTCGGTAGTAATATAGTCTAAGCGTAAGCTACCATCAGCACTTCCTCGCAATATTCCGGCTGCTCTGTTAGATTGAATCATTGCAGAGACGCCAGACTTCTCATCACTTATTAAACGGACAACCGCATTATTTGCATTGAGCTGTTCTATTTGGCCGATCAAACCGTAGCTATTGAGAACCGGCATGCCTGAACTAAAACCATCACTACTCCCCTTATCTATAGTAATGGTGCGTGACCAGGCATCTTGCGATCTACCTATAACACGGGCTGCACTTGACTGTAATTGGTAGGCTGAACTTAGCTGCAGCAGCCCTCTCAAACGCTCTGATTCTTGCTTATATTCCTCCAGCTCCTCAACCGCTCTTCTCAGCTTTGTATTTTGTTCTTCTAACTCTTGCACTGATTCAGAGCTTAAAGAAGCTGTTGAGGTCTCAGCTTTTGACCTAAAAGGGGAACTTATAAAAGCCCCCACCCTTGATATGGGAGAAACAGCAGATTGGCTGAAGCTTTTAACGCGGTGCAAAAAACCTGTATCGCCCTCAGTACTATAAAGCTGAATACAAGCTAAAGATACAAGGCAAGACAAGATGAGACTAAAAAGACCCGCGTTAATACGTCGAGTCTTTTTGCCAGAAAAAGCCTTTTTGTTACGATAAGTAGAGCGTAAAGGCACGATAGAATTAAACCTCACATCTTTAAAGCTTAAGCGATATAACAGCTCAAGGATGGCATATTAATAGTTCTTAGTACAAACTAGCTTTAGTGATTACCACTTTGCATATATGGACGACCCAAGGCATCGCTTTCTAAAACCTGAGCACATCCCTCTACTACATTAGTAAGGGCAGTTGGTGATACATGAACAGGCACTCCTGTTTCTGCGCGTAGACGCTCGTCCAAACCACGCAAAAGTCCGCCACCGCCGGTAAGAAGAATACCATAGTACATAAGGTCACTAGCTAGATCTGGTGGGGTATCATCCAAGGTATCTTTTACGGCTTGAATCATCTCATTTACGGGATTTACCAGAGCAGAGCGTATCTCTTCACTTTCAATACGCACTGTTTTAGGCATACCAGTTAATAGGTCACGGCCATTTACCTCAACATCTAATTCTTCAGCTAGAGGAGCAGCAGAACCTATTTTAATCTTGATTTCTTCTGCGGTTCTCTCACCAATCAAAAGATTGTAGGCATTTTTTGCATGGTTCATGATGGCCATATCAAACTCATCACCCGCAATACGTACTGATCGAGAGACAACTATGCCGCCCAAGGAAATCACAGCAACCTCAGTAGTACCGCCGCCAATGTCTACTACCATAGATCCAGTTGGCTCTTCAATAGGAAGGCCAGCACCTATAGCTGCAGCCATAGGCTCTTCAATAAGGAAGGCTTGACGAGCACCAGCTTGAATAGTTGCTTCAAAAACAGCACGCTTTTCAACAGAGGTAACACCAGAAGGTACACAAACAACTACACGGGGGCGAGGTGACCAAGGAAAGCGCTTCTCTTGAGCCTTATTGATAAAGTAGCGCAGCATAGCTTCAGTTACATCAAAGTCTGCAATCACACCATCTTTTAAAGGCCTCATTGCAACAATATTTCCGGGAGTACGTCCCAACATACGTTTTGCATCAGTTCCAACTGCAAGAACGCGTTTTTCCTCTTTTTCAATTGCAACAACTGAGGGTTCATCTAGCACAATGCCGCGACCTCGAACAGAAACTAAGGTGTTTGCTGTACCAAGGTCAATGGCCATATCTCCGCCCCATTGACCAAAGAGCATATCGGTGATCGACATCTGCTCTTACCTTTCTCGATTTTAGGTCTAAAAACCTATCAAACGCTTACAATATTTCAAGCCAGTACTTTAAAAGGCCAAAGCTTTTAAAGCCAGCAGTTAATTGACCTGATCTGAAGAGCCTGCTTGATCCTGTTCAAGCTCAGCTGCAGGAACCACAATGTCTGTTTGCACCGCAGGGCTAGCTACCTTATTATCCTGCAGAGCACCACTAGCTTTTTGAATACCTGAGCTGCCTTGAGGTAAGGAATCAAAGTTGAGGTGTACATCAGAAATCTTCCAGCTTATGCCAGATCTGATCATATAAACTAAATAAATTACATCTGAGCCCGTATTATTATCACTGGCCACAAGTGTAGCTTTAACACGAAGCACAGAGGTTTGCATATTTTTGTCCATAGCTAGCACTTCTACAGACTTGGTTTTTCCCAGTTCAAGCATGCGATGTGAGAGCGCTGTTGCATCAGTGCCTTCTTGCCACAAATCACTACTGTCCTTATCGGCATTCACTCTCTCAAATAGCTCTGTGACAATTGCCTGCTGACTGGGGATACCATAGCCCTTATAGTAGGCATAAGCTGCGCAAAGACTTGCAGCAATAAGAAGGATCAAGATAAGAATAATTAATTTCAATCCAGTATGTTTATGCTTGCGCTCAGCTTTCTTTTGCTGTTTTGAAAGTTTAACCAGATCACGCTCAGTGATTTCAAAAAAACCCGTGTCTTCTGGGGATGGCATAATCATGCCAGAACTTGAAGCATCTAGATTTGGGTTAGTTTGATTAAGCGGCGAGAGCATCTCATCTGTTGAAGAGATAGAGCCAGTGACATAACCTCTTCTTTGTTCAAGGGTGTGCTTAGCATACTCATAATCTTTAAGAGCAGCTTCATTTAACTGATAAGTTCCATCAGCCATTGCTTGATTGAAGGAAGAAAGCGCCTCATCCATTCTACTCATAGCAACATAGGCCCGTCCAAGCTGTGCAAAAACCATATTGCGTTGAATCGATGGAGCACTAACATCAAGTGCCGTTCTATATGCCTCCACCGCATCAGCTGGGCGCTTAAGTTGCATAAAACATGAACCCAAATTAAGTAAGGCTGAGGAAGGATCAGGGTTATTAACATCTAGAGCAGCAGATCTATAGGCAGCTCCTGCCTCTCTAATCTCTCCTCTTGACTCATGAATGCCTGCAAGAGCAGTAAATGCTTTGTATGCTTTTTGATAAGCAGGATCCAAAGCAGCAGCCTTATATACAGTCAAAGCCTCATCTTGCTTGCCTAAAAGCAGATAAGCCTTACCTAGATTAGCACTTACAGCTCCCTTTTGAGGATAAGACCTATCTGCAAGTGCTTGATTATATGCCTCAACAGCCTTTTCAATCTGCTTAAGCTTCATATAAGAATTACCAAGCTTATGATAGGCCTCACCAGAAATCTGGCCATCTTCTAATGCTTTAGCAAATGACTCTGCAGCTTGATAAAAATCATTTTGTAAGTAAGCCTCTAAGGCTTTATCGTAATATTCTTTAATCACATAAGCTCCTGTAGCTTAAGATGCATAACTCTGTTGTAGTGAATATTATTTTTCAATGCGTACGCTCAGTAACACATCTCCTGCGCGCAGCTGTTCAATAACTTCACGACCCTCAATCGTTTGACCAAAAACGGTATAGTCAGGATCTAAGAAATGCTGAGCGCCAAGACAAAAATAAAACTGTGAGCCAGCAGAGTCTGGAGCTTGAGAGCGAGCCATAGCAAGAGCACCATCTTCATGTGAGTTCCTGGGGTTAGTCTTAGCTTCAAGCTTAATGCAGTAATCAGGACCGCCTGTTCCGGGCATACCAAGACCAGGTTTTCCACCAGAAACTACCTCTTCAGATGTCATTTCCTTAGTAAGAGGATCTCCGCCTTGAATTACAAAGCCAGGGACATATCTATGAAACTTAGTGCCATCATAAAATTCTGTCATAGCCAGTTCAATAAAGTTAGCCACATGGATAGGGGCTCCCTCACCATCAAGCTTAACCTTAATAGTACCTTTACTTGTCTCTAGAATGGCGATTTCTGTGCCTTCAGGCTTATATTCAGGTGTGTACAGCTGTTTAGAAAAAAACATTCTGTTAATCCTTTCTGTCTTTAAGCTATCACCCTATTTTACTTAAAGCTCAGTCATTTGGGCAAAACTGCAAGAGCTTTTCACATGAGAAGATTTATGCAGATACATTAGCAGCTTAAGCTACTAAGCTACGAAGTATTTATCGTTAAGCAGAATCAATAAAGAAATTGAGCATTTACTCTATAAATTTTAGGGATAAGAAGATAAAATTAAGGGGTCATAAGAGCTTAGAGGCTCAGGTGGCTCTAAGCCATACTTCAAACCCTGAGGAGGCGTGTTATGGGAGCTCCCAGTACTAGTCACGTTCGTAATGTGGTTTTGGTGGGTCAAGGAGGCGTAGGTAAAACCTCGTTGGCTGAAGCATTCTTGCACTTAAGCGGTAAGACTGCTCGACTTGGCACCACCGAAAACGGTAAGCCCACTATGGACTATGATCCTGAGGAGATGAAGCGCAAATTCTCCATCTCAACAGCCATTGCTCCAATTGAGCACAAGGGTTTCAAAATAAATGTGCTTGACGCTCCATGTTATCCAGATTTTATCGGCGATGCCTATGCAGCTATGTCAGTCTGCGAAACCGCTCTTTTTGTAGTTGATGCAACTACAGGTCCCCAAGCTACAACTATTAAACTTTGGTATGCCGCACAAGATCTTAAGCTTGCTCGCGCTGTCTTTGTTAATCGTATAGATAAAGAAGGCGCTGACTTTGAACTGACCATGGAAATGCTTAAAGAGCGTTTTGGGCAACGTCTTGGAGCAGTAAATATCCCTCTTGGCTCTGGCGAGGATTTCAAAGGTGTTATTGATATTTTGCGCATGAAAGCTCGCTATTTTGAGGATGGAAAAGAGCGCGTAGAAGAGATTCCTCAAGAATATTTGCAGCAGGCTGAGCAGGCCAGAGATACTCTCTGTGATCTTGTTGCAGAAGCTGACGAAGAGCTTATGATGAAGTATTTAGAGGGAGAAGAGCATCTTAGTCAAGATGAACTTGAAAAGCTTTTGGGCAAGGCTATTGCTGAGCGCATCTTTGTTCCTGTTTATGTGGGCTCTACCCTTATCGAACAAGGTGTATCCAGCTTAATGGACGACATTGTAAGCTACTTCCCCTCACCTTTAGATTACGGCTTTATTGGTCTGAGTGATGGAACTGATCTTAAGATTCAAAGTCTAGATGCACGCCCCGTGTTCTTTGTATTCAAGACCTTATCGGATCCCTATGTTGGACGCCTTTCCTTTGTAAAAGTTCTAGCTGGAACCATTAATGGAAACACCGAGCTCATAAATGCGCGCACCCAGAAAAAAGAGCGCTTAAATCATCTGCACCTTATGACTGGTAAGGAATCAACTGAGATCAAAGAGGCTCAGGCTGGCGATATTATCGTTATCCCTAAGCTCAATGATGCAAAAACGGGTGATACCTTCTCATATACAGGAGAAATTGAAGCTAAGGCCTTTAACTTCCCCAACTCTTTGTATCGTGTAGCCATTGCCGCTAAAGATAGAAACGATGAAGATAAGCTGGGAGATTTCCTCACCAAGGCTATTGAGGCAGATCCTACCTTGGCACTTAAGCGTGATGAAGAAACACATCAAACTATCATTTCAGCCATTGGCGAGGCACAAATTACCGTTTTGCTAGAGCGCCTAAAGGAGCGCTCTGGTATTGAAGCAGAGCTGTTGCCCTTGCGCATTCCTTATCGTGAGACCATACGTAAGAGCTCTAGCGCCCAAGGTCGTCACAAAAAGCAGACCGGTGGTTCTGGTCAGTTTGGTGACTGCTGGCTTAGATTAGAACCCAATCCCGGAGCTGGATATGAGTTTGTCGATGAGATCGTAGGCGGAAAAATCCCCAAGCAATTCCTTCCTGCAGTTGATAAGGGTTGTCAAATGGCTATGGAAGAGGGCATACTTGCAGGTTACCCCATGGTTGATGTTAAGGTTGCCTGCTATGATGGCTCTTATCATAGTGTTGACTCAAACGAGATGGCCTTTAAGATGGCGGGCCGTCTTGCCTTTAGAAATGCTGCCGATAAGGCCGAGATTGTAATTTTAGAACCAATGGCTCAGTTGGCTATTACAGTTCCAGAGGATTACGCGGGCACCATCATGGGTGACATTAGCGCAAGTCGTGGTCGCATTAACGGTATGGAAAGCGATGATCGTGGCAACACCGTCATTAGAGCCACCGCCCCTTATGCAGAATTAGTTGATTATTCGACCAAACTTCGCTCACTTTCCCGTGGTACGGGTGAGTACTCACTTGAGCTCGAAGGTTATGAACAGGTTCCTTATGACACAGCAGAAAAACTCATTGAGGACTACAGAAAGTCTCGTGAGGAAGCCTCAAAATAAGCTTATTGCTTGTTGCTGAGCAGGCTAAAAGTTCATCACTGGCCTGATGAATGAGCTTACTCGCTTTTTGATATAATGAGAGGACTTAACCCTTGTTAGGTCCTCTTTTTTATCGGAATGCATATACAACTATCCTTAGTTAGGCAGCTTCAATAGCTTTGTCTAATGCCAAAATACCTGTGGCAAAAGCTGATGTAAGTTATATGCAAGCGATACCTTATGATCCACATTAGATGCCTTTGTGCCTTGATAGACCCGTTAAAGGAGCGCAAAACCATGTCAGATCTTATGGCGACCTATGAATCAAGCCTCAAGCGCAGTGCTGCACTAGAGCAAGATCTTTTGGCTCACCCTGATAAGTACCGCATGCTTACTGGTGACCGACCAACAGGTAGACTTCATATGGGTCACTACTTTGGCACACTAAAAGAACGTGTTCGCCTCCAAGAACTTGGAATAGAAACCTTTGTTGTTATTGCAGACTACCAGGTCATCACAGATAGAGATAGCACTGCAAATATAGCTGATAATGTGCATAACATCGTAATAGATTATCTGGCCTGTGGACTTGATCCTCAAAAGACCTGTATCTTTACACATTCATCCATACCTGCACTTAACCAGCTTATGCTCCCCTTTCTTTCACTGGTTGGTGAAGGAGAGCTGCATCGCAATCCAACCGTCAAAGCCGAACAGGAAGCCTCTGGTCACAGCCTTACTGGTCTGCTACTTACTTATCCAGTGCATCAGGCCTGCGATATCTTATTTTGCAAAGGCAATGTGGTTCCTGTTGGCAAAGATCAGCTTCCCCACATTGAACAAACTCGCTCTATAGCCCGTAAGTTTAATGAGCGCTATGACAAGGTATTTCCAGAGCCTCAGGCACTTTTAACTGCCTCTCCTGATATCCCTGGACTTGATGGCAGAAAAATGTCTAAGTCCTATGGAAATGCCATCTCTTTGAGCTTTAGTGCCGATGAAACCGCAAAACTCATTAAAAAGTCTCAAACAGATGCCGAGCGCTCAATTTTTTATGATAAAGAGACGCGCCCTGGAGTAAGCGCTCTTCTTAGCACCGCCGCCCTATGTTCAGGCAGAAGCGTTGATGAGATAGCTCAAGAAATTGGCGATAAGGGCTCTGGAGCACTAAAGGCGTATGTTACAGAAGTAGTAAACGAATATTTTAAAGACATGAGAGCACGCCGCGAAGATTTATCTAAAAATATGGACTATATTCGCGAGGTTTTGCATAAAGGAAATGAGCGTGCCCAAGAAGAGGCCGATAAAACTTTGAATGAGGTTAGAGCTGCTATGGGCATGGTCTACTAGCTAAGCAAACTAATATGAATTGATGTGAGTTATACATGAGTAAAGAGCGCCAGCAATTGCCAAAACAGTTAAAGCACAATATGGATCTTTGCCTTGAAGCCCTTAGATTGGCCATAAAGGAGCTTGATCCGCACTTGCTTGAACTCTTTGATAAATTACACAAGCAAGCAGTTTTGGCTTCTCGATTTACCGAAGAAGACGAACTCAGCCCACAAGAGCACCTACTTCTGGCTCAAAAACTCATAGACAACCTAAATGATCAGGAGTCCTTCCTCTTAGCACGCGCCTTTTCAGTCTACTTTCATCTTGCAAATTTATGCGAGGAAAGCTATCGCGTTAGCGCACTTAACAAGCGTGAGCAAGAAAGCCAAGAGCTCACTTGCGCCCCTTATAAAGCTTTTGAACAGGTAGTAGAGGAGTTGGGAAAAGAAGAGGCGCTGCGCCGCTTGAAGACACTTGAGTTTCATCCAGTATTTACTGCTCACCCAACTGAAGCACGCCGCAGAGCAATTGAAACCAAGATTAGACAGATTACCGCTATCTTAGATCGCTATCCACATTTGGGATATCTTGAGCAGCAAGAATCTAAGCGCAAGCTCCTTATGCGCATAGATGCTCTTTTGCGCACCTCTCCTATCGCACTGCAAAAACCAACGCCAGAAGAAGAGGTTAAAACTCTTATCGATATATTTGACTACACCCTACTTAAAACGGTGCCTTTGATGTATCGACGTTTTGATCTCTGCCTTTTGGGCGATAAGGCCGGCTCACAAAAACCTCTTTGCCCAAGCTTTTTTAGGCCTGGTAGCTGGATAGGCACTGATCGTGATGGAAACCCCAACGTAACTGCAGCGGTGAGCCGCAAAATTGCTGAAAAATTAAGCACACATATGCTTGAGACCTTGGTTAAAGAAACTCATAAACTTACACGCACGCTTACGCTCGAGACTCATACAAGTCCTGCCAGTCAAGACCTACTTAAGTTATGGAGCAGACAAAAAGAGTTATCAGAAAAAATAACTGATCGTGCCAGCTCTATTGCAGGTAAAGAGCCTCATCGTGCCGTACTTCTCGTTATGGTTGAGCGTCTCAAATACACCATAGAGCGTAATGCCGATCTCATGTACAAGGATGCTGAAGAATTTTTAGAAGACCTGCGCATTATTCAAGATTCACTAGAGCAGGCAGGAGCCGCTCGTCTTGCCTTTGGCAAGCTTCAAGATCTCATTTGGCTGGTAGAAACCTTTGGTTTTCATATGGTTGAAATGGAGTTTAGACAGCACTCCTTGGTTCATTCAAGGGCTCTGGAAGATATCGATAAACACGGTATAAACGAAGAGCGCGGCAAGCTTGACCCTATGACTCATGAAGTTATTGACTCTTTAAGGGCTCTAGGCTCTATCCAACGTCGCTACGGTAAGCGCGCTGCTGGTCGCTATATCATCTCTTTTGCAAAAAGCGCGCAACATGTGAAAGATGTCTTACGCTTAAATGAGCTTGCCTTTGCTAAGGCTCAAGATAAGGCACAGTTGCGCATCATCCCTCTTTTTGAGCAATTAGAAGACTTGGAACGTGCCGTAGAGATACTTGATGAGATTATAAAGCTTGAAGAGATACAAGAAAGCATCAAAGAGCATGGATCTTTTGAGGTAATGCTGGGATATTCAGACTCTTCCAAGGATGCCGGACCTTGCTCTGCTACCTTGGCACTTCATAAGGCAGAGCAAGAAATTGCCCAGTGGGCTAGGAAACATTCTATCAAGCTCCATCTCTTCCACGGTAGAGGCGGTGCTGTTGGTCGTGGCGGAGGTCCTGCAAATAGAGCAGTTTTAGCTCAACCAGCTGGTTCTGTTAACGGGCATTTCAAGCTCACCGAGCAAGGAGAGGTTATCTCTGCTCGCTATGGAAATCCCTCAATAGCACTTTCTCATATGGAATCAGTTGCTGCAGCCACGCTTTTACAGTCTGTCCCCAGCGTAGAAGAACGCAATACCAGTATGACTAAGAAATATGAGGAGCTTGCTTTAAAGCTTGATCGTTTCTCTCATGAAGCGTATCTAAATCTGCTTAACACAGACAATTTTGTGCCCTGGTTCTCCACAGTAACGCCTTTAACTGAAATTGGTCTTTTACCTATTGGCTCGCGCCCTGCCAAACGTGGTTTAGGCGCAAAAAATCTTGATGATTTAAGGACTATTCCTTGGGTCTTTTCATGGGCCCAAGCTCGCATTAACTTGGCTGCCTGGTATGGACTGGGAAGCGCCTGCACGTCTATAGACGATCTTCAGCTTTTACAGGAGGCCTATAAAGAATGGCCGCTGTTTACTACCTTTATCGATAATATCGAGATGTCCTTAGCTAAAACTGATCTCACCATTGCTAATTTATATTTAGATCTGGGCTCAGACTTAGACGGAGCAGCAGAGCTAAAAGAAAAGGTCTTAAACGAAATGGAGCTTACTCGTAGATGGGTTTTAGCAATCACAGGTAGTGATGAACTTTTAGAAAAGCGCCGCGTCTTAAGCCAAGCAATTAAGATTAGATCACCGTATGTTGATGCCCTCTCTCTTATGCAAGTTCGTGCCTTAAGCGGCCTGCGTAACACAAAAGGAGAATACCCTCATAGCACTTCTGATAAAATGAGCTCTTTGGGTGAGCAGCGCAGTAGAGAGATCAATGATTACACCTATCTCATATTATGCACCGTGTCCGGAGTTGCTGCAGGTTTGCAAAATACAGGTTAATCTGCAGCCCATGAGGCTTTGCAGGCTTTGCTTTGCTC
>JAEZZM010000007.1 GCA_023418575.1 Actinomycetes bacterium
TTAGTGCAGTTTTAGTACCTTAATAGAAAGGCATTTCATGGATAGAGAGATTAAGCTTGAGTTTGGCTCTACATCAAGTCAATCATCTAATACGGGTGTTGGCATACAAAAACAAGAGCCTCAGGGCTCTGTGCTTGCTCAAGCTCAAAATAGCAAGCCAAAAACCATGGAGATCAAGCTTAGTCCAGAAGAGCAGGAACAAGTCACAAGCTTTGCTCAAACCATAGATCTTCATGACACAAATTCAATTTTGCAGTATGGCGTTGGAGCACAAAATCAAATTGCTCAGTTTTCCGATAAAACCTTGGCCTCGGTACGCACTAAAGATCTTGGAGAGGTGGGTAATCTTTTAAGTTCTGTGGTAACTGAGCTTAAAGGCTTTGAAGATGAAGAAGAGAATAAGGGAATATTAGGCTTCTTTAAAAAAGCGGGCAATAAAGCACTGAGCTTAAAGACTAAGTATGATCATGCTGAGAAAAACATTGATATTATTTCAGAAAATCTAGAATCACATCAACTTGAGTTAATGAAAGATGTTGCACGCCTAGATGAAATGTATCAGCTTAATGAATCATACTTTAAAGAACTTTCAATGTATATTCTTGCGGGTAAAGAGCGTTTAGACCAAGCAAGAAACTCTGAGCTTGTAAGCTTGCAGCAGCGCGCACAGGAAAGTGGCCTTGCTGCTGACGCCCAGGCGGTAAATGATTTCCAGTCTGCAATTACGCGCTTTGAGAAAAAGGTTCATGATCTTGAACTTACCCGTATGGTTTGCTTGCAGATGGCTCCTCAAATTCGTATGATCCAAGCCTCTGACTCTGTCATGATTGAAAAGATTCAATCCACCATTGTGAATACCATTCCCCTGTGGAAAACGCAGATGTCTTTATCGCTCGCTTCTTTACATACAGCCCAAGCTGCAAAATCTCAAGCGGAAGTTACGGAATTTACCAACAAGCTTTTGCAGAAAAATGCTGAGGATTTGCACATGGCAACTGTTGAAACTGCTAAGGCCTCAGAGCGAGGTATTGTTGATATTGAAACCTTGCGCTCAACAAATGAGCATCTTATAGCAGCGCTGTCTGAAGTTAGAGATATTCAAATTGAAGGGCATAGGCAACGTGAGCAGGCCTCAGGCGAGCTTTTGCGTCTTGAAGCAGAGCTTAAGCAAGGACTCTTAGATATTGCTGGTAGATAAGTGAGCTTAAGGAGAGCCTTTGAAAACCCAGATCAAAGACTTTGTTTCAGATAGGTACCATGATTCTAAAGACCAGCAGAATTTTAGCAGGAGAACAGTGCTCAAGCTTGGTCTCAGCTACGCTTTTTTGAGCGCTCTGGGCTTATCGGCATGTAAACGAGAGCTTGCGCAAGATGCGGACTCAGGACAGCTCTTAGTTGTTGGCTCATCTGCCATGCAACCCTTGGTGGAGGTTTCTGCTGAGGAATATGCTCAGATAAAACCTGGTGTCTTTGTTACCGTTCAGGGCGGCGGCTCTGGCCAGGGACTGACCCAGGTTTATCAGGGGGCAGTTCATATTGGTAATTCCGATGTTTTTGCCGAAGAAAAAAAGATTGACCCCTCAAATCTTATTGATCACAAGATTTGTGTATCAGGTGTCGCCCTTATTTGTCATAAGGATATCAATCTTGACAGTCTGAGCATGCAAAATCTGGCTGATATTTTTACTGGAAAGATAAGAAACTGGAAAGATTTGGGTGCTCAGGATCTGCCAATAGTCCTCATAAACAGGGCAAGCGGATCAGGAACGCGCTCTGTTTTTGAGGCACAGGTTTTAAAGGGGCAGGAGGCCATGGCCTCTCAAGAGCAAGACAATAACGGTACGGTGGTACGCATGATAGCAGAGACCCCCGGTTCCATTTCTTATCTGGGCTTTGCCTACCTTAATGACAAGGTGAAAACCCTTGCTATAGACTCTGTTAGCCCTGAAACTAAAAATGTTTGCGATAATAGCTGGCCACTCTGGTCATATTCACATATGTATACCAGTAAAAATGCAGATGAAACCACTAAAGCCTTTATGGATTTCATGATGGGAGATATTGTTCAAAAGGAGATTATCCCACAGCTGGGTTATATCTCAATTTTGGATATGAAAGTTGAAAAAGATGCCCAAGGAACTATTAAGCAGCTCGGTGATGAGGCCTAAGTATATTATAATAAAGTGAGCAAATTGATAGGATCTTTGAGTTCTTATGTGTAAATTAAGTTCTTATGAGTTAAAGGATTAATGCTTAATGGCACTAGCTCCTGCTTCAAAAAGCAAACTAGAAGTACTGGGAAAACTGCTTAGTGGTATTTGTGTCTTATGTACCATTAGCCTAGTATTTACCTTAATCAGCATGGTTGCCCTCCAGGGTATTTCAAGTTTTCTATCTGGCGAGGTGCGCCTCATAGATTTTTTGACTTCTACCGAGTGGAAACCAAATGTTAAAGATGCTGATGGTATGCGTCTAGCTGGCGCTTTGCCAATGATCTGTGGGTCTTTTTTAGTTACCATTATCTCCACGCTTATTGCAGCACCGCTAGCAATTGGTTCAGCTATTTACGTTGTTGAATATAAGCCTGAGTTTGGAAAGCGAATATTTCAACCAGGAATAGAGCTCTTAGTTGGTATTCCTTCTGTGGTCTACGGTCTTATCGGACTAAGTATAGTAGTTCCTTTTATGAGAAATCTTGCTGGCGGCACAGGTTATGGCATCCTTTCTGGTTCTCTTGTGCTATCAATCATGGTGCTTCCCACTATTACCTCACTTGCTATAGACGCCTTAGCTGCAGTTCCTCAAGATTACCGCCAGGGTGCACTGGCTTTGGGATCTACACGTTGGCAAATGATTTATAAGGTGGTGCTCAAGGCGGCGCTTCCTGCACTTATGACCTCAGTTATCTTAGGCATGACCCGTGCATTTGGCGAGGCTTTGGCGGTTCAGATGATTATTGGTAATGCAGCTGTAATGCCTGATGGGCTCTTTACGCCCGCTTCAACTTTAACCTCTGTGCTTACCATGGGTATGGGCAATACCGTTACGGGTAGCATAGAGCACAATTTATTATGGTCTTTAGCGCTCTTACTCTTATTAATCTCACTGCTCTTTATATTGTTGGTAAGAGGTGTAAGTTCACGTAATTCATTGAAGGGGAGCCGATGAGCAAACGTGCCTCTGCACAGCGTGCCGATAAAATAGCTGCTATCTGCCTAACGGCTATAGTGGCCTTGATATGCAGTCTCTTGGTTCTACTTGTTGGCTACATCCTTGTAAAAGGTGTGAGTCACTTAAGCCCACAGTTTTTATTTGGTAAGTCTGAAGCTTTTAGACCTGGCGGTGGTATTGGCCCTCAGCTGTTTAATTCATTTTATATACTGATCTTAACCTTGCTTATAAGCGTTCCCTTAAGTCTTGGAGCAGCAATTTATTTAACGCAATATGCTCCTCAAAATAAGATTACAGACTTTATTAAACTTATGATAGAGACCCTAAGTTCACTACCTTCTATTGTGGTGGGACTCTTTGGTTTTTTGCTCTTTGTACTAAAATTTGGCTGGGGTTTTTCTATTCTTTCGGGTGCTTTAGCTCTCACCATGTTTAATCTCCCCATCTTGGTGCGCGTTATGCAGCAGTCCTTAGAGGCTGTGCCTGCATATCAGCGTGATGCTGGCTTAGCCTTGGGCCTTTCTCGATGGGAGTCCTGTTTATATATTCTCTTGCCAGCAGCCTTGCCTGGAATTTTAACCGGCCTTATTTTATCGGCTGGACGAGTTTTTGGAGAGGCGGCAGCTCTTATTTTTACAGCAGGTCAGTCTGCTCCACTCTTAGACTTTAGCAATTTTGATATTTTCTCACCATCTTGTCCTTGGAATATCATGAGACCAGCTGAAACCTTGGCGGTGCATATTTGGAAAGTGAACTCTGAGGGTCTCATCCCTGATCTTGATATTGTTTCTGATGGTACGGCAGCTGTCTTAATGCTCTGTATTTTGTTTTTCAATCTTGGCGCTCGTGCCCTTGGTAAGCGTTTGCAAAAGAAAGTAACTGCTGAATAATGAAGAGGCTTGATATGGCTAAAAACGCAGAAGATCAGACTAAGCTAAAAGCAGATAAGGCTATTTTGGAAACCAAGGATTTAAAGCTTTGGTATAACAATAAAGCTAAACAAGCCCTCAAGGGTATTAGTTTGCGTTTTTATGAGCAAGAGATTACTGCTCTTATTGGCCCTTCCGGCTGCGGTAAATCTACCTACCTACGCTGTCTTAATCTTATGAATCTAGAAATTCCAGGCTGCAGCTTTGAGGGGGAGATTTTATACCGCTCTAAAGACATTAATAATGGGCAAACTAATGTATATGAGTTAAGAACCCATATTGGAATGGTATTTCAGCAGCCAAATCCTTTCCAAAAAAGCATTTACGATAATATCGTTTTCGCACCAAAACGCCATGGTATTAAAGACAAGTCATATCTTGATGAGCTCGTTGAAAGTTCCTTAAAAAAGGCAGCCTTATGGGATGAGGTTAAGCATAAACTTAATAAGTCAGCTCTAGCTCTTTCTGGTGGACAGCAACAGCGATTATGTATTGCACGAACTATTGCCATGAAGCCTGAGCTTATTTTGCTTGATGAGCCCTGTTCAGCTCTCGATCCCATATCAACAGCCAAGATTGAAGAGCTTTTTTTAGATCTTAAGAAAGATTTCTGTCTTATCGCGGTTACTCACAATATGGAGCAGGCTCGTCGTGTTGCCGATAAAACCGCCTTTTTCTTATCAGGAGAGATGATAGAGTGTGACAGTACCTCTAAAATCTTTACTGATCCTCAAGACCAGCGTCTCCATGATTATCTCACCGGACGCTTTGGTTAGAAGTAGTTTTAAGCTTTTGTCATCTGGTAGTAGCAATTAAAACCGTTTACTTCAAAATATAAGCCATCTACAGAATGCTTTTAAAGAATCTAATCTTGTGAGCACTTTCTTGTTATTCTGAAATTGTGACTTTGTGATCTAGGTCACATTTTTGGGATAATTTATAAGAGTAAAGGGGGAGTAGATTTGGCTCTAATTGCTGTTTTAATAATTGTGCCTCTACTATTTGCCTTTGCACAATTAGCTGCAAAAACGGATAATCTAAGAAAACTATTGACCTATAGTGGTGCTGGGCTTACTGCTTTGGCCTCAGCTTTTGTTGCGCTTTCTTATCTGGGTACAACTCAGGTTCATTACTTCAACTTTAATGGGCATATCATCTCTTATCTGCTCTTGATTATAGACATGATTTTGAGCGTAGTTGTTATTTTATATGCACTCCGTTATGCACGAATTTTGCCTATTATTTTAGTGGCTATCCAGCTCTTGCTTGTCTTATCCTATGAGTTTGTTCTCAAAGAGAAGCTTCATATATCTGCACCCTTATATATTGATGCGCTTTCAGTCATTCTTATTCTCATTGTTGGCTTTATTGGATCTGCCCTTGCAGTATATTCATTAGGTTATATGAAAGATCACGTAAGTCATCATCCAGAACAAGAAGACAGACGGCCCTTTTTTATGTTTTTAATTTTTGTCTTTTTGTCAGCCATGTTTATGATTGCCTGCGCCAATGATTTTATGTGGCTCTTTACAGCTTGGGAAGTAACTACCGTTGCTTCTTTTTTGCTCATTGCCTATACCAAAGAAGAGCGGGCTGTTAATAATGCATTCAGGCAAATTATTCTCAATACCCTGGGAGGAATAGCTCTTATTGTTGGTATAGCGGGATTTGCCTGCCTTGCTCGCGTAGGCAGCTTTGATGCCCTCTATGCTCACAAAGGTCAGTTTATAAGCAGTCTGGGCTTTACCTTACCTCTCTTATGTTTTGTAATTGCGGGTATTGTTAAGGCTGCACAGCTGCCATTTCAGTCTTGGCTTTTGGGTGCCATGATGGCTCCCACCCCAGTATCTGCACTACTACATTCCTCAACCATGGTTAAGGCCGGTGTCTTTTTGGTGCTTAAGCTCTCACCTCTTTTGGGAATGCTCAGCCTTGCAGGTTGGACGGCCATGTTTATTGGTGGTTTTAGCTTCTTAGTGTGCTCAGTCTTAGCTATCTCACAATCCAATGGTAAGCTTGTTTTGGCATATTCTACTATTGCAAATCTTGGTCTTATCATAGCTTGTGCAGGTCTTGGAACCCCTGCTGCTCTCTGGGCTGGTATCTTCTTGATGATATTTCATGCTGTATCTAAATCACTGCTCTTTATTTGTGTGGGTAGTGCAGAGCATCAAATTGGTTCGCGCGATATTGAGCATATGGACGGCCTGTTTGCTCGGCTTCCCAAACTTGCACTATGTATGATCATAGGTATCTTTGGTATGTTTGTGGCTCCCTTTGGCATGCTTGTTTCTAAATGGGCAGCTCTCGAGTCATTTATTACCAGCAAAAATATAATGCTTATCATATTCTTGCTCTTTGGTTCAGCAGCCACCTTCTTTTTCTGGGTTAAGTGGCTTGCAAAACTTTGTAAAGTTGCTGCTAATCAAAAAGAATCACATGAGGATAAGATACATAACAGTGAGTGGTTGGCTATCTATTTGTGTGCTGCTCTAACTATCTTGCTCATGATCTTTGTGCCTCTTGTTTCTAAATATGCAGTTCTTCCATATCTAGTCTGGTCAAGTTCTAAGCTTCCTGAGCTTTTAATTAAAGATAGCTCGCTTTATGTAATGATTGCCATGCTTATCTTTTTGGCAGGAGCTCTTTATGTTCTCTCCAAGCGTCCCTCAAAAGCTCGCAAGGTAGCAATCTATATGGCCGGAGAAAATATGGGTGACGACCTGCATTTTAGAGGCTCTATGCAAAGACCGGTAGAGCTTTCTGCTCGAAATTGGTATTTGGAAGAGTTTATTAACGAAAAAAGACTGAGCCTTGCAGCTAATCTTATTGCTGCTCTTGGAATTGCTCTTGGCCTTATTATTGCTTGTGCAGCCTTGTTCTCAGTTGCTTTTCTTCTTATGAGCTTGTAGGTGATAGCTGTGGATAATTTATTTCTTCGAATCATATTAGCCCTTATCGCATTTGGCTGTATAGCCCCTCTTTTAGGTATGTTGCTGCAGGGGGCTGATAGAATACTGTCAGCTCGTATGCAAGGCCGCGTAGGACCGCCCTTGCTGCAACCGTATTATGATGTACGAAAGCTTCTTGAAAAAGAAGATGCAAGTGTAAATAAGTTTCAAGAGATTTTTGTCTTACTCTTTTTCATATTTGCTGTTTTGTCCGGCGTGTTTTTCTTTGCAGGGTTTAATATCTTGCTGGTAATTTTTACCTATACCTTATCGAGCGTGATGCTCATTTTAGCTTCAAATGTAAGCGATTCCCCTTATGCTGGCTTGGGTGGGGCAAGAGAGGCTTTGCAGGTAATGGCTTATGAGCCTGCAGTGCTTCTTTTTGCAGTAGCCCTCTTTATTGCTACGGGAAGCTTTGAGGTTTCTGCAGTGCAGCCGAGCTCACTACCAATGATAGTAAGCTCACCCGCAATCTTTTTGGCCTTCATTTTCATTTTGACTATTAAGTTAAGAAAATCGCCCTTTGATATTTCGATGTCGGCACATGCTCATCAAGACTTAGTTTCTGGTTTAAAGACAGAATTTTCAGGAAAAACTCTCGCTCTTCTAGAAGCTGCGCATTGGTATGAGTCAATATTATTTATGGCCTGGACGGGCATGTTCTTTATAAATGCAAACCCCTTAAGCTATCTAGTGGCCATAGTAGTTTGTGTTGTTATCTATTTTATCGAAATATGGATTGATAATAATTATGCTCGTGTTAAGTGGCAGGTGGTTCTAAAATCAGCCTGGCTGGTAACCTTGCTTGCTGCTTGCATCAACTTACCCCTTCTTATCTTTTGGTTCGCTAGTGGAGGTGTCTGGTAAAGATGGCATATTTAAGCAAATCGCCTTGGGTTGTACATTATGATGGCTCAAGTTGCAATGGTTGCGATATTGAGGTTTTAGCAGCACTTACTCCCTTGTATGATGCAGAGCGCCTTGGTGTGGTTAATACTGGAAACCCCAAGCATGCTGACATTTTCTTAGTGACGGGTTCAGTAAATGATCAGTGCAAGGACATTATTAAGCAAATTTATGATCAGATGCTTGAACCTAAAGTAGTGGTAGCTTGCGGAATCTGTGCATGTACGGGAGGAGTCTTTAGGGATTGTTATAACGTTCAAGGAGGAATTGATAGCGTTATTCCCGTTGATGTATATGCCCCAGGTTGTGCGATAAGACCTGAGGCAATTGTAGATGCAGTCTTAGAGGGCGTGCAGGTGCTTGAGCAAAAACGTGCCGCCATGAAAAGCAAGAAAGAGGTATAAGATGGCTGCTATAGATTCTGCTGAAGTTTTTGAGCTTGCCTTTGATCAGATTACCCTGCTTGCCCAAGAGAAAAAAGCTCAAGGTTTCAGATTTGCAAACATACATGCGGTGCGAAAAGAAGGCGGCTTTGATCTCTACTATACTTATGTAGAGCGTCAAGGACATGCTCAAAATTACAGAGTAAGGCTAAAAGATGGGCAAAAAGTCCCTTCTATTTCACCTATTTTTATCTCAGCCTTCTTTTTTGAAAATGAAACCCACGATCTCTTTGGTGTTCCTTTTGAGGGTATAGCTGTTGACTACAAAGGTACCTTCTATCAGGTGGCCATGGGCTCACCCATGAATCCTGATTATAAAGAAGGGGAGATACTCATGGATAATCCAAATTTCACCGCCTATCAAAGTAAGCCTCAGCTTCATGCCGATAAAGACGAGCGCAAGCCTAAGCAAAATCAAGTGGAAACTCAAGGGCAGAGCAGCAATTCAGGGCAAGATACTGTGCACGATATTGAGCAAGCTGATAAGCAAGTAGTTCAGTCAGGTAAAGAGGAGTTGTCAGAGTAATGGGAAAACAAACTATCCTACCTTTTGGTCCACAGCATCCTGTTTTGCCAGAGCCTGTTCATTTTGATCTGGTTTTAGAAGACGAGAAAGTGGTAGATGCGATTCCTCAAATTGGTTTTGTTCATCGAGGTTTAGAAGGCTTAGTAAAAGTTCGCGATTTTATGCAATATACCTATGTGGTAGAGCGCGTTTGTGGTATATGCTCATTTGGACATACCATGGGTTACTCAGAGCTTATCGAAAACCTTATGGAAGTTGAAATTCCTGAGCGTGCTGAGTTTTTGCGCGCTATCTTACATGAACTCTCAAGAATTCATTCGCATTTGCTCTGGGCTGGTCTTGCGGCTGACGCTTTTGGTTTTGAGTCCTTATTCATGCATTCTTGGAGATTAAGAGAGCGTGTGCTGGGCTTTTTTGAACAAACCACAGGCGGCCGCGTTATCTTTAGTTTTTGCCAACCTGGTGGAGTTAAGCAAGATGTAAGTAATGAGGAACTTAGAGAACTTGTTAATATTCTTGATCTAATGAGAATAGAGGTAATTGAGCTTGCTAACACCTTCTTAAAGGATGACTCCGTGCGTTCTAGAACCAAAGGCATTGGTTATATAGATAAAAATTCTGCCTTAGATGCTGGTTTAGTAGGTCCTTTTGGCAGGGCTTCAGGAATTGAGGATGATATTAGGCTTTTGGGGCATGGAGCATATGGAAAACTTGCTGACTTCAAGCCTGTAATTTCTGATGGATGTGATTGCTATGCCCGCATGGAAGTGCGCTTGCTAGAGGTATTGCAGTCTATGGATATTATTAAAGAGCTGGTAAGTAAAATTCCTGCTGGTGAGGTTTTAGTTCCTATTAAGGGCAAGCCTCAAGCTGGTGCCATTGCCTTTAATCGACTGGAACAGCCACGTGGCGAAAGTTATTATTTTTCTGAAAGTAATGGAAGCAAAAATCTTGAGCGTTTTAGGTTGCGCACGCCAACAGCCATGAATATACC
>JAEZZM010000043.1 GCA_023418575.1 Actinomycetes bacterium
CCTTGAAGATTATCAGGATAGTTCCTGTGATTAAGAATTTATAGGCCCATGATTAAGAACTATTCATCAGAAGTATCCAGAAAGATAAAGAACATGTCATCAAAGTGTCTATAAATACCTTGAAAATAGAGATAGGAATAAAGTAAAGAAAAGAACAATTTATAGTAAAAACAGAGGATTTGATTCATTAAAACCCTTATGTTTATAAACTAAGACTGATCCGTATATTTGATATGAATCCATTCCCTTTTGTTTCATTTTTATCAGAAATGTTTTGTGTGCCTATATAATTTCATAAGCAATCATGCAGCATTTGCTCTATTTTGTACACTTATACTCATGATTTAATCGCACTTATTAAACCACCAGCTCTCAGATACCTATATTTTGAACAATAAGCAGGTAAAACTATAGAAAATAACTATGAGCTAGTGAATTAAGTATGGCGGAGAGGGTGGGATTCGAACCCACGGAACGGGGGCTGCCCGCTCGACGGTTTTCAAGACCGTTGCATTCAACCGCTCTGCCACCTCTCCAAAGATAGCGCGATCGCGCAACGACTATTATACCTATAGTTTTGGATTTAAGTAAAGCCTTTTCTTTCTTTTCTTTTTTTATCTAGACTTCATATGTAAACTAGGGTCATCAGCTTCTCTAAGTAAAGGAAGTAAATGAGATTTTATTAAAGGAATCATCTTTTGTGGTACATATGAAACCAGTAAATCCCCACCTTGAACTACCATTCCTGAATGAGGGAAAAACTCACTTGTCCCCCTTTTAATAGCAATAATCAAAACATTTGGTGGTAAGGGTATTTCCTTGAGCTGCAACCCATCAACCTTGCTGCCTATCTCAACATTTAGCTCTAACAGAACGCGATTTCCAGACTCAATAGCTTTTTGTGTACCTTCTTGCAACTTTTGTGCATCTCTGTCTATTCCTGGTAATAATTCTTGCAGTTCCTCATAAATAGGCCTAGTTTTTAAAAACTCCGCCAAAATAAAGGCACTTAAAGCAGAAATGCCCAAAGGCAGTAGAAAGGCAAAGGAACTTGTGAGCTCAGTTACCAAAAGAATACCAGTAAGCGGCGAGCGTACAATTGCTGTAAGATGCCCACACATCGCCAAAAGAGAAAACACTAAAATGTAATTACTTTCCCATAGACCCAAAGAGTAGCCAATTTGCCCATATGCATTTCCCACTAAAGATCCCAAGACTAAGAGCGGAAAGAATATTCCTCCTGGCAATCCACTACAAAAGGCAAGCAGCAATAGGGCAAGCTTTAAAACATACAATAGCAAAATATGACTCAGCTCAGGGTTATCTCTTACAGGAAAGAAAATGAACTCTTCCCCACTGCCAAAAAGTTCTGGCATAAGCAAAAGAGCTACCGCTGTAATTATAAAAGGTAGACTATGTTGCACATAACTTGGTAGTGCAAGCTTTGCATAAAAAGCCTTACCTGCCAATATAAGCTTATTAAATAGGGTTCCTGACAAGGCGGTTATAAAGCCTAAGATTACAATATAAAAATAGCAGTCGGTAGGCAGTGGAGCAAAATTATAAAAATGCAAAATGGGACCAATACCAAAAAATGAGGCACTGACAAAAACTGCCGAGAAGGCCGCAGCCATGGAAACTACCAGCACAGTTGGCGAGAAGGAACGGTGCAACTCCTCCATTGCAAACATCATTCCAGAAATGGGCGCATTAAATGCAGCAGCAAGGCCCGCCGCAGCACCTCCAGTAAGGAGGTAGCGTCTTTCTGATTGAGGGCTTTTTAAGAGATCGCCTAAACCATCTCCAAGCGCAGCTCCAATTTGTATTGAAGGTCCCTCTCGACCCAAACTTAAACCTGAACCTAAACAGGCAAGACCTCCTATAAGTTTTGCAGGAAGTACCTTTTGCCAACTGGGATGCAGACGCCCAAAAAGTTGGGCAGAGACTTGAGGAATACCTGATCCAGAAATTAAAGGTTCAATTTTTGTTACTACTGCTGCAATGGCCGCGCTCACTGCAATAAAGCTAAGCAGGATAACAATATGTTTTGAGTTCATAAATTCAGGACTAAGATATGGCAACACAGCCTCATGTATAGCATTTATCGCAATCCTAAATAAAGAGATAACAAAACCAACTAAAATACCTATGAGCGTGCCAGTAAGCATAAGGTGTATGCTTAAGTGACGCCGTGATTCAATACTAAAGCGCCACCTACCCAAACTTTTAATTTTGGCTGCTATCCCAGCCTGGCTTTTATCGGCCATCATGCCTCTCACCTATGCGACATAGACTTAAGTGCCCTGCCTTTTACATAAATCCTGGGCTTGCACGCCACTTATGCACGCCGCTTAATAAGCCTAGATTTAAGCTTGAAGATATAAGCAACATAAAGAAAAAGCCTCCAAAATGGAGGCTAGCTGTTTTCAATGGTGCGGCGTACAGGATTCGAACCTGTGACGTTCTGATTCGTAGTCAGACCCTCTATCCAGCTGAGGTAACGCCGCAATATAGTGCTTGCATTGATCAAGCTTATTAATAATTACATGTTTTTGATTCCCTGTCAAGAATCTCATTTACAATAAATGTATCCTAGCTATGAATTTTACAAATTCCCTTTATCTGCGGTCTCTAACTGCTTTTTGGTAACAACTTGACTACAAGTCAGAGTTTAATCCCTACTTCTCCCTTTAGACTAAAGGTAATGGGTATAAACTAAAGACTAAGTAAAGATGTATAAAAACAAAGGCTCAATTAAGAAAAGCTCGATTAAGGAGAGATGATGAAACCTATTTATATCGTACTAGCCATTGTGCTGGCCCTTGTGGTCTTATTCATCTTGTATTACAACAAGTTTGTTAGCCTAAGGGGAAGAGTTAAAAACGCATGGTCACAAATTGACGTTCAACTAAAAAGGCGATCAGATCTTATCCCTAATCTAGTAAATACCGTTAAGGGCTATGCTCAGCATGAATCAGGGGCGCTTGAACGCGTAATTGCTGCCCGTAATGCAAGCTTAGGCGCCGCTTCTACTCAAGAAAGAATAGAGGCAGAAAACCAGCTTTCTGGAGCTTTACGCCAACTCTTTGCTTTATCAGAGTCCTATCCTGAACTTAAAGCAAATAGTAATTTTGAAAAACTCCAAGCTCAGCTAGAGCAAACTGAGGATAAGATTTCTTATATGCGCCAGTCATATAATGACACGGTTTACTTATATAACACTGCTATTGAGCAGTTCCCAGGCAATATCATCTCTGGCCTTTTTAGATTTGAACCCGCAGAACAATATGAACTAGTAGACCCTGTTGAGCGTGAAGCTCCTCTTGTTTCTTTTGATTAAAAACCATTCGTCTTAAGGTAAGCCACTGCTCTGCTTCTCTGTTTGCAGCTCAAGCTCCCTTAAGTAAACTCTACACAAGGGCTCTCAGGAGCCCTTAACTATACGTTATAAAGAAGGTTCTTATGCGTAAAACCCTTTATAGATTAAGCCTTTGCTTTTTGTTTTGCATTATCGCAAGCTTGAGTATCTTTAAGCCAAGTCATGCTGAGGCTAGTCTTAGCATGACTCAGGTCAACATAAGCGCTCAAATACAGGAAGATGGAAGCTTAGTGGTCCATGAAGAGCGTGTATTTTCAAGCAGCAAAAGAGCAAACGGTGTGTTTTGGGAAATCCCGCTTGATAGCGGCAAAGAGCTTAATTTACGCCAAGTAGGCATAATAGATAAAGAGGGGCGCAGCTTAAGCTTTACAGAAAACCCATTTGCACAAAAAGGAGATGTGGGGGTCTATAGCCTTGAGCAAGAAGGCGGGCAATATAGGATTAAGCTCTTTTCGCCCTTAAGATCGGATGAGGAACAGCGTTTCTATCTTGATTACTCTATAAGCGGTGCAGTCTCCGCTTATTCTGATGTTGCTGAACTCTATTGGAAATTTGTAGGAGATGCCTGGGAAGCTAGCTCTGAAAACGTAAAGCTCAGCGTTTCTTTTGCCAGCTCTCAAGCACAGGATCCTCAAACATTTAAACCTGCAGAAACTGTTCATGCTTATGGACATGGGGTTTTATCAGGAGAAATTAAGTTTGAAGATAATAATAGCATCATCTACACTGTGCCAGAAATTGATCCCGGAGAATTTGCTGAGGCGCGCATTTTATTTCCTTTAAGTTTTGTATCTCAAATGCAAGCCTCATCTCAGGCTGCTTACCAGCGCATTCTTGATGAAGAAAAAGCTTGGGCAGAAAAAAGTAATGCCTTGAGAGAGCAGCAAAAGCACTATGAGTATTTAATTTCTATAGCAAGCCTTGTGCTGAGTATTGTAGTAGCTCTTATCTGTTTTGTTATGTGGTTCAAGCATGGCAAAGACTACAAGCCTATTTTTAAAGATAAATATCTTAGAGAAATTCCTTCACAGTTACATCCTGCACTTTTAGGCCGCATTTGGCGTGGTAAAAGCAACACTCAAGACCTAAGTGCAAGCATAGTAAGGCTGGCTAACCTCAATATGATAGATATTGAGCGTATAACAAAAACTCGCTCCAGCTTTTTTGGCGATAAGATAGAAGAGGATTATCTTATCAAGCGCAAACATTCCCATGAGGATTTTTCACACAAGGGCTTATCGAAAAGCTTTCCACAGCTAAGTGATCTGGACATCTCTTGTTATCAACTCTTATTTAATGGCATTGTAAATAAAGGAGAAGATGCGTTCTACTTCTCTGAGATTAAAACGCTGACAAAAGATCATCCTCAGAACTATCTGGAAAAATATGAGGCTTTCCATGATTCAATAGAGAGGCTTTATAAGAACAAGCGCTTTATTGAGCCTCAAGGCCAGCATAGGCAAGTCATAGCCATTATCTTATGCATCATTTCTATACTTTTTGTGATATATAGCTTTGACTATAGTTTTAGCCTTAATTTTGTCTCTAATACACAAGAAGCTATCTTTACTGTTCTTAAGCTTTTTGCTTTGGCAATTTCTATTATCTGCATGCTCTTTATGAGAAGAGCCAGTAGGGATGCAGAAGAGCTCTATGCTCAACTCAAAGCACTTAAAAATTGGTTTGAGGATTTTACGCTCTTAAAAGAAGCTCCTCCCACCCATGTAAAGGTCTGGAAAGAACTTATTGTAATGGCTATTGTCTTAGGTGTTGCTCATAAAGTTATTGAACAACTTAAGCTATATGCTCCACAAATTCTTGAAGATCCTGAAATAGGCCCAATAGGCAGCCTGTTTTCAGGCCATGCTCACGGGCTGTACTACCTTGATTCAAGTCTTAACGAGGCCTACCATAGCTCACATGAGCTAAACCAAGAAATGCTAAGAGATTTGGCAGATTCTTCTTCTAGCTCTCTTTTTGGTGGAGGCGGCGGCTTTAGCATTGGTGGAGGCGGCGGCTTTGGTGGCGGAGGCGGCGGCACCTTCTAATTTAAAGAGCTGCAGTGTATCAATGCTTATCATTGGCCATTAACTAGCACTGGTTTTTGCTGCATGTCATATCTTTTGCTTAAAACTTGTACTAAAGCTTTTGCTAAAGATATCTGCTGTGGCTTATTAAGTTAAGGAATTTAGCTGCACATTAGCTATTTACAATAAAAATTACTTGCCTAAGCAAGGGTAAGTACGATAAGATCATTAATCGCGTAAGAATTTGTAGTTTACGCTCATGTGGTTTGGAGAGCTGACCGAGAGGCCGAAGGTGCTCGCCTGCTAAGCGAGTAAGGGTTCAAAAAATCCTTCTGGGGTTCGAATCCCCAGCTCTCCGCCAGTATTTATGACAAGATTTCCCCTGGTAAAACGGTATAAAAATCGAGAAAACAGGGGAATTTTTTACTCAAAAAGTTCTACAAAATACCAGGTAATTTCAGGGCATATTTTTCATGGAACTCAAATGGGACTCAGATTTTGGCCAAATTTTGCCTGGTTTTGGCTGTATTTTTGGTTTATCTCCGTTCGATGATTACCCCGTTTTCATCGGTTTCAAAACTGCCTTTGCCCTCTATTAATTGCCCGTCAAAATTAGAGGCGTAAAGCTTTGAGTCAATCCACTGTGTGCAGTTTTGTAAAATATAGTCCTCATCGTTAATGTTGCCCAGAAGTATGTACAGCGCCTGAATTAAATAGTCGATACGTACAAAAATTTGTTCTTGCTTGCTAAGCGATTGACCGTCTATCAGTATTTCCATAATTCTTGAGCCTTGAGGAGGGCGACGGGCTAAATCTGAGGCATGAGCAACCGTGTAAATTTTGCAGTTGTGCACAAAACTCATCACGAGCGCTCAGCTTCATCACTAAGCACTTGCTCTTCTACCTTTTCGGTTTCCTACATCGTCTTATCGTCTATATTCTGGACTCCTTTCTACCTTTTCGTCCTAAGTATGAAAAAAGCGACTCTTCGCCGCTTAATTACCAAACATTTATGAGTGTTTTAAAACACTCCTTGGTATAATTTGATTAACCGGAACTCTCCCGCTGAGCCCAAAATCAACAATTTCCAGAGGGGTTGGGGTTCCGGTTTAATCATTTTTAACCCCCTGCTTTCATCACCTTATACACCTATCACTCTTTGATTTAAATATCAATTTGATATTCATCGGGGTCAAATCCAAAAGCCTGGAGAAGCGCCCTTTTGCCCTCTTCGCTTATCTCCCAATTATATTCTTCAATAGACTTAATCGCCTTAGGCGTAGCTTTATCAGTTGGCACGTAGTAGACCTCATCATTTTCATTTATGTGCTCCTCGTACCATTCTTCATTTTTCATAAAGTAGGGCATTAGCATGGTCATATTAATAGCCTTTCTTTTTTAACCAGTCTCTCATCGCTTTCCCATAGGCGTTAGGGCTACCACCGTGTTGATGATATCTTAAACGATTTTGGCACGCTCGGAATAGAGGGGACTCAAATGGGACTCAAAAACTAAAATATACCCATCTAGCAGGTATAATTTAATACTTTTTAGGGTTCGAGTCCCCAGCTCTCCGCTAGTATTTAAGACAAGGTTGCCCTTGTTAGATTACTAAAATGTTGAGTCTAGCAGGGGATTTTTATTATCGTGAGAATTCTTTACTACAAAACTACAGATGTTGAGGGCGGGGTCCAGGCTTTACGAACTCTGTATCATCAAGCTCATGCTCCCAAGCATCACAATACAACTGTATAGCTTGATCTAACCAGGAAGCCATATGTGAGTCAAAGCAATTTAAATACTCTATATAGCGCTCATCGCTTGAGTAGGTTTTTCCCAAAGCCCTGAAAGCCGGAATGTTATAGTGCTCTCCAAATTTCTTGAGAAATTGTAAGTGTCTAGCTACCATTTCTTGAACAACATCTGACTGTGGGCCCTCACCAGCGCGCTTCATAGAAGCTAAAATGGCAAAATTTCTATCCTGCTCTTCAAATAATTCTTGAAGTTCATCTTCCGTTAAAGAGTTCAAATAATCTTTAGACTCTTGAAGTGCCTCTTCACCATATTTTTCAATAAGTCCAGGGAGACAAAGCTCTGCTTGTTCTGCTAAAAATTCTTTTGTAAACTTCTGATTTTCTGTGCTCACCATACTATCCTTAGAACAAAAGCCCTAGATAACAAAAAGCCCCTTACAGGGCTTTTGAGTGATATAGTGTCCCAAACGGGTTCGAAAGGAAGAACCTCTTTTCTCAGGTTAACTGGATTCCTGATTGGTTCTTGATTAGATTCTAACAAAGACAGCTTAAATCACTCTGAAAAAACAAGCTCTTTTTTAAATTTTTTGGCTCAGGCCTAAGTTTTTTTCTTGAAACCCACGCTTCTGCAAATTCATGCGGTACTATTAACAAATAGCCTATAAGGTCTATAGGAGGTAAAGATGGATATCCTCATAATTGAAGATGAACCAGGGCTAGCAGATGCTCTTGCCTATATTCTTTCTGAAGCAGGGCACCGTGTTGAAATAGTTAATGATGGCCTTGAAGGCTATGCCTATGCACAAAATAGCATGTTTGACGCAATAGTTCTAGATGTCATGCTTCCTGGTATGGATGGCTTTGAAATTGCTCGCAACCTGCGCAAACTTTCTATAGATACCCCTATCCTTATGCTGAGTGCCCGAGGAGAGCTTAGCGATAAGATACAGGGACTTGACTACGGTGCAGATGACTATATGACTAAACCCTTCCAACCAGAAGAGCTCTTAGCTCGCCTGCGCGCCATCACCCGCAGACAGGGAGAGGTTATCATTGATGAGGTAAGCTACGCTGATCTTTCACTAAACATAGGTTCTCACGAGCTCTCCTGCAATTCTCAACACATTAATCTTTCCCAAAAAGAGTTTGATGTAATGCATTTTCTTTTACTTAATGGCGGTCAAGTCTTAAGCAAAGATACTATGATTTCTAAGATCTGGGGCATAGAAAGTGAAGCAGACGATAATAATGTGGAAGCCTATATCTCCTTTCTAAGAAAAAAGCTTAGTTACCTTAATTCACGAGCTCAAATTGCCACCATTAGAAAAGTTGGATACCGCCTTGTAGATAGCCAAGAGCAATAACAAGGTAGCAAGTATGAAAAACGGGTCTTAGTCTAATACAGATCTGCGCAAAAGGAAGCTTAATGCAAACTATAGTACAGCGATTATTATCCAAAAAATCTGAAACACATACTACTGCAAATAGCGAACCTGAAATCATTGCAGGCTTTAGGCGCAAATATGCTATCACTCTTCTCATCTTAGTTGCCATGGTTTTAGGCCTGGTTATTATCATGGTTGTTTCAGTTAGCTATTCAAGGGAATACCAGATCATTCAAGACTCCATGAAGCTTGCCTTTAAAAATCCTGCAGCCAGTGGCGGTATAAGCATTATTGGTGATAAATCCACTATAACTAAAAAGTCTACTAGTGTCTCCGCTGATAATTCTAAACGTAAAATTGTGCCTGTTTATGTAGTTAAGACCACTGAATCAGGATCAGTTTTAAGCGTAGAGTCAGGTAAAAACATTAGAATGGATGACTACATACTAAGTGAAGCAATTAAAGAAGCCATACAAAGTCCTGTATATAGCGGCTACTATTCAGATTATAAAATCTTTTATCGTATAGAAGAAACCACTAGCGGATATCGCATAGCATTTGCAGACGGGCAGCGTTTTATAGCTGATCTTAAAAGCCTTATCATGCTTTGTCTTGCAGGCTTTGTCTTTATCATGCTTATCTTTTTATTTATTGCACTGTGGATTTCAAAGCTTGCCGTTAATCCCATTCTAGAAGCCTGGACTACCCAAAAGCGCTTCATTGCTGATGCGTCACATGAATTAAAAACCCCTCTCTCGGTAATATTAGCCAACGCTGATATCATGATCAAACACCCTGATGACACTATCAAAGATCATCAAAAATGGCTTGAGACAATACGCAGTGAAACCCTTAACATGCAAAATCTTGTTGATGACCTCCTTACCCTGTCAAAGCTACAAAGCCAGGCCAGCGGTGGCGAGATGAGTGACAATATAAAACGGAAACTATGCGTTAACCTTAGTGAGATTGCTCAAAAATCAAGCCTGCAATTTGAGGTTCTTGCATTTGAAAAACGAGTTTCACTAGCAGAAAGCATAAATAGCAATGTTCAAGTTGCAGGCTCAATTGAAGAGCTAGAACGCTTGGTAAAAATCCTGCTTGATAATGCATGTAAATATGTAAACGAAGGTGGCTCTATACAGCTGAGTCTTGAAAAGCTCCATAATACCTGTATGCTTAGCGTAAATAACTCTGGAGAGCCCATACCAGCTGAAGACTTGCAAAATATTTTTAAGCGCTTTTATCGCTCAGATTCTTCTCGTCAAAGAAAGAATGGTGGCTATGGCCTGGGTCTAGCTATTGCTTATGAGATTGTCCAAAAGCATGGTGGCATAATAAGAGCGATGAGCACCGAGGAAGACGGCACGAGCTTTTTTGTTGAGCTTCCTTTATGTAAAGCTAATAATAGCTCTCAGGACTAGAACTAAGCTGAACATGATGCTCATACGGTATAAGATGTAAATCACAAAAATCCATAAAGCTATCCAAGGCAGACTCAGTATGAAACTGAGCTAGCAGTGCATACAGGAGATTGCCAGGTGTGCTTGCCAGTTCAAAAGCAAGCTCATTAAGCCACTGTTCTTCTAGATATATGCTCATACTTAAAAGGTAAGGCTTAGCTAAAAGGCTATCTTTCTCATACTCTTCTTTGGCTATCTTTAGTGCCCAGTTTTTATCGGCAACAGGCTCTGAGATAAGCTCTGCATAAATATACATTTGCTGATCTGAGTTCTGCCGCTCAAAGAGCTTAAGCTTTTGGGGTCCTTCTCCTTTTAGATATGAGTCACAATGGTTGCGATGTGAACTAGAGCTGTTTTGGGATGACGCGCAGGGCTTAAGCTGTGAGCTAGAGCTGTTTGCATAAGGCGCAGGATGTGATGATGGCTTAGGGCTGTTTAATGCTGACATAAAAATACTCCAATCTATTCGAACAAATGTTCTTATAGTTGGAGTATAAGCTCTTACTATGACAAAAACGAAATATCAAAAATCAGCATAAAACTAGCAGCTAGAGTATGGTGATCTTAATTCTTCAGGCCTCAGGTATATCTAAAAAAGCCTATTCTTCGCGAAGCTCGTCAATATATTCAACTACTGATTCAAGATCTGTAAGATCATCAAGCTCTTCCAGCTCTACGTCAAACTCATCTTCAATTTCGCTCATAATCTCAGCAATATCTAAAGAATCAAGCTGAAGGCTGTCAAAGGTGGCTCGCATAGTTACTGCAGATGCTTCTACGCCATAGTTGTTTACCAAAAGGTTCTTAATAGTTTCAAACGTTCCCATTCTCTCCCCTTTTCCCTTGGTATAAGACTCTTTACAATCTTTGTCTTATACACCCTTTCTCTATTAATTGCTCATTGTACCTTAATGTATCTAATAAGAGCTGCACAAGTGATATCTAAGAAATCTTCCATATTTTCATGAGTCTTTATGAAAATTATCTCCTTACATGCAAAACCGCCTGTGCTCTAAGCAAAAGTTGGACTATTGTCCGTATAATGCTAAGAATATACAAGAACTAATAAGAAGAACACACCAGAAAGGATGAGCTATGAAAAATAATAAATGTTTTGTGGTCGCTTGTGCTCTTGATAGAGAATCTGCCCCTTTTTATAAGCAACTCAGATCAAGCGCAGCACATGAGGAAGTTCTGTTTGAACACTTACATCAAAAAGCCTCCTTATTTAGCTTTGATAATGGCTATCACTTTTTACTTATTACCAGCGGTATTGGCATGTGCAATGCATCCTGTGCAGCAACTAGTGCCCATTATGAGCTAAAAGCCCGAGGTCTTGAAATAGCGGCCTATATTTGTGCCGGAACCATTGGTGGGCTGCAAGATCGCTGTTCAGTTGGAGACCTTATTGTGGGATCCGAATATATAAACTGGCGCGCAGATGCTACTGCTTGTGGCTGTGCTCCAGGTCAAATCCCTGATATGCCTCAAAGCTTTTTTGCCGATAAAAACTTGCTTGAACTCAGCACAAGCTGCCATGAAAGCTTGAGACAAGTATCTGAACTCAGTCCTTATCGCATGCACTGCTGTTTGCAGCTTAGTGCAGATTCTTTTGTTACAGAAAGAGGCGTACAAGAAATTAGACGCCTCTTTACAAACTCAAGCGCCGCAGACATGGAATCCGCAGCAGCTGCTCAAGTTTGCTGGATTTTAAAGATGCCCTTTGTGTCTATTCGCTCAGTTTCTGATCTTTGTGCACCAGAAGAGCGCGCAGATGAAGAGTTTCATTTGGGAGCAGATAAGGCTTCTTTACTCAGCTCTATATTGGTGTTTGCCCTCTTTGAAAAGCTCAGCGGGATCAAGCTTGGTGCTTAGCTCAAAGGGAGAAAAGCTCTCAAAAAAGGAAGGGATGGGATCCAGTGAAAGCTCAGTTACAAGAGCTGGATCCACTCCTGCAAGCTCTGCAGCCTTATCAAGGGCGGCTTGAAAATCACCCAGCTCATCAATAAGACCATATTCAAGAGCCTTGCTGCCCATATACGTAGTGCCGGTAGCAAGGCCTTCTACCTTATCGTAATCAAGAGATCTTCCTTGAGCTACAAGAGATATAAACATTGAATTAAGCTCAGATATTTCTTGCTGCAGTCTAGCACGTTCTTCATCGCTTAAGCTTCTATATAAAGCTCCTGCATCTTTTTCTTGCGCTGACTTAATGGAGCCCATCTTAATTCCCAACTTTTCAAGCAGCTCAGAAATATCTAGGGTCTGCATAATTACCCCAATAGAGCCAACAGAAGAGCTGGGCATGGCAAGAATAGCGTCAGCTTGAGAAGCAGCCATATAGGCACCAGAGGCACAAAGATCACTGACCGAAAACACCACAGGTTTAGAACAATTCTTAATATAGCCCGCTATTTCTTCGGAGGCCGCCACTGTTCCTCCCGGGCAATTTACCCGCACCACCAAGGCCTTGATAGAGTCTTGTTCCTCTACTCTCTTAATTATCTTTCTAATTTGCTCTGGTGTGGTACCCGAGCTTGCACTAATACTGGCATCCATATGATATACGGCAATACCCTCTTTGCCGGGTAAGACCTGGTAGTCAAGGGTAGATGAAGAAGAAAGGGAGCTAATAGAGCTGCTCGTTGCCTTGACAAGTGCTGCGCAAGAGGCCAGCATGCCGATAAAAACAAGCGCCACTAATCCCAATAAAACCCACGGAAGAATAGATTTTTTGGGCTGTGGAACATAGACATTTACCACAGGCAGGTCTTGTGCTTGGAAAGACTGAATATGATCATAGTCATTGTTGTTCTCAGCAAAAGGGTTTTGGGAAGGCTTCTTGTTATCCTGGGACATAAACAACCTTTCTAATGAACATAATGTACTAGTCTACAATGTACTAGTCTACAATGTACTAGTCTATGTACCCCTAGAGATAAGCTTTGAGCCAAGTTTGGTCCCACTAAAGACTATCTGATAAGGCTTGAGTCAATGCTAAAAATGCCTGATGTCTATTTGAAACCCCCAGCTGAGCATATCCAGCTCTGATACGCGCGGAGACCATATTAAGAGATACGCCTGTTTCTTGCGCAATTTCTTCTCGCGAAAAACCCAAAACAGCAAATAAAAGCATGGTTTCAAAGTACTCTTGCTTCTCATCTAGCTTCATTTCATTGCCGATAATACAAGGACTTTTTAAGCGCACCAGCTCAGGAGCTGCAAGCAAGTGCTGAGCCACGGACTTTGTTATGACCGTCTTTTGATTGAGTACCGCGCTTACACACTGAATGATATTACGTTTAATCTCTGACTTTGCAACCACAGATCTTACTAAAGGATCTTTAAAAGCAGCAACAAGGTCTGTTGAATTAAGCCTACTTGAAAGCAAAATAATAGCAGTCTTTTGATGAGCTGCCTGCAAAGACCAGTAGTGGGGACAGTTTTCTCTGAGCTGTTGCAAGCTTTCTTCTAAGCTTAGATGACAGCTTTGACCCAAGAGTATTATATCGGCAGGTTTCATAAATTGATGTGTTTTGCTTTGCTCAGCAAGCTCGGCAAGACTACCTGCCCATAAAACACGTTGCTGAGGTGATTTACCAAGGTACAACCTTAGCGCATCACGACTCAAGCTATCATCTTCAATAATATGAATAAGAGGACAACCCATATTTCCCCGTACTAACAAGTTTTTTGATTTGTTTAACGAAAATATGAGTCATTGTCTATACTATTTTCTTGCGATATATACAAAATAATATGTCAATAATTAACACATTATTTGTAAAAAGCTCAAGCACATCTAAACATGCTGCTAAAGTATGCTGATAAATATGCTGTTTAACTTAGCTTTAACACGAACTTAGTATGTAGCACAGAACCACAGAACACTAACAGAACAAAATGGACTTAGCCCAAATCACGTATAAAGAGATCCTCATAGCTCTCTCTGCGCTTTACCACCCTATAGCTACCGTCTTTTACAAAAATAACAGCTGGTCTAACCTGCATATTATAGTTACTTGCCATAGAGTCGTTGTAGGCTCCCGTGGTAAAGACTGCCACAATATCGCCAGCTTGTGCCTGCTGCAAGGAGCTGTCGATAAGAACCACATCCCCGCTTTCGCAGTGTTTACCAGCAAGGGTTATAATGCAGTCCCTGGGTTTATCAGCCTTATTAACTACCAAAGCCTCATACTGAGCCTCATAAAGGCAGGTCCTGATATTATCGGTCATGCCACCATCAATGTTTACATAGGTTCTAACACCGGGAATTTCTTTTACTGAACCAACGGTATATAAGGTGCAGGCGGCATTGGCTACAATAGATCTGCCAGGCTCTAAATACAACTTGGGAAGCGCTAAATTATGCTGAGAAAAGCTTGTCTCAAGAGCCTCAATGACCAAAGCGCATAAATCTTGGATACGACCGGGTTTATCGGCATGAGTATAGGCAACACCCAAGCCACCCCCACAATCTAACTCTTGAGGGCTGTAAGAATAAAGCTCCTTCATATCTGCGCTAAATTGGGCCATTAGCTTAACTGCTTCTGCAAAGGGACTAAAGTCAAAAATCTGCGAGCCTATGTGCATGTGATAACCCATCAGCTCAATATGTTCTAGCCTCAAGGCCAGCTCAACAGCGCTTTGAGCTATCCCCTCTTTCATGGTAAAACCAAACTTAGAGTCCTCTGCTCCTGTTTGTATATAACTGTGAGTATCAGCCACAACACCGGGAGCTATACGCAGTAATACCTGAGCTACACAATTAAGCTTTGAAGCCAGCTCATTGATTCTAATGAGCTCAGTTCTGGTATCAACCACAAAGCGTCCTACCCCAGCCTCAAGAGCCTCTGTGATCTCTTGAGGGGTTTTATTATTGCCATGCACCAAGATATGAGCGGGATCAAAGCCTGCTGCCAAAGCCAAAGCTAGCTCTCCGCCAGATGAGACATCTAAGTAAGCGGCTTCTTCTTGCACTAGCTTAATCATAGCTTTACAAGAAAATGCCTTGGAGGCATACACTGTTTGGGCTGCAGGTCCTCTATAGAGCGCAAGAGCTTGCTGATAGCTGCGCAATTGATCATGCAGCATCTGCTCATCATAAACATAGAGAGCAGTGCCTTCTGTTTTTGCAAGCTGTTCTAAATCTACGCCTGCCAGCTCCAGACCACCCTCTTTTATCTTCATATGCTTGGGCATGAGGGCGATAAGATCGTGGGCACATAAACCGTCTGCTTGAAGTGAGTGGTTGGAAGGTCTTAGTGACATGGCAGGCCTTTCATATGAAATTTACATTTTAAGGGGAGCACTTACTCCGATAAGATCAAGGCATAAAGCAAGATTGATACGTACAGCATCGCAAAGAGCAAGGCGCGCTAAGCTTAGATCTTCATCTTCTGTCAAGACGTGACAGCGTTGATAGAACTGATGGAAGGCTGCAGCCAATGACTGAGCAAAATGTGTCAACCTATGAGGAGCTCTATCGCGGGCACAGGATTTAAGCAGGTCTTCAAAACTTGAGATAAGACGTGCAAGCTCTAGCTCTGATTCATCTGTCAAAGAAGAGAGGTCTCTATCAAGAGCTGAAAGTTTTTTCATGTTATACGCCAGCTCTTCTTCACTAAGAGCTTGAACTTCGTCTTCAGTAAATAAGCCTTTTTCTTGTAAGGCTTTTTTCATAATTGAGCAGATACGAGCATGAGCATACTGCACATAATATACAGGATTATCTGCACTTTTCTTTTTTGCAAGCTCAATATCAAAATCAATTTCTTGGTCAGTTGATCTGCTCACCAAAATATAGCGCGCAGCGTCTTTTCCTACCTCTTGCAAGAGCTCTTCAAAACTAATCATGGTGCCTTTACGCTTTGACATGCGCACAGGCTCACCATTTCTGAGCAGATTTACCAGTTGGCCCAAAACTATCTCTAGCTTACCCTCATGTCCCAAAGCAGCAGTAGCTGCCATCATTCTGGGAATGTAACCGTGGTGATCTGCGCCCCAAAGATCAATTACCTTATCAAAACCGCGGTCGTATTTATCGCTATGGTAGGCAATATCTGCAGCAAAATAGGTATATGATTGGTCAGATTTTACCAAGACTCGGTCTTTATCATCACCATATGCACTTGATCTAAACCAGAGCGCTCCCTCTTGCTCATAAAGGCAAGAAGCGGCCTTTAGCTTATCAAAAGCACGGGTAATGGCGGTTGCTCCGTTTTCATCGGACTTGTGAAGTTCACGTTCTGAGAAATATCTATCAAAGCGCACGCCCGCCAAATCAAGAGTCTTTTGTATATCTTGCATCATAGCAGCGTAGGCGCGCTCTCTAAATTCAAGCTCGCGTTCTTCTTTATCTTTGGAAGCCCATAGATCACCATCTTGCTCATAAAAATTTTGAGCAATCCTAATGATGTACTCTCCCCCGTAAGAATTTTCACCGCAGGCCTCCATGAAAGCTTGATGGTAAGGGGCCTGTGCCTGAGCGCTTACAAAGTTTTCACGGTCAGACTCTAAGAGATCTGCAGCCTCTTTAGCCCTAAGAGCGCGACCAGCTTCTTGAGTCTTACTTTGATCTTGTGCTTCAACTGGATCCTTAGCCTGGGCCTGATCCTGGGTCTGAATCTGATCCTGGGCCTGAGTCTGAGCACAAAGCTCAACAATTTGCATATAGCGCTCAGAGACTGATCGAGCAAAAACATCCATTTGAGATCCCGCATCATTAACATAAAACTCGCGCTGAATCTTATATGAACAGTGCTCCATAATCCTGCATAAGGAATCACCCAAGGCTGCCCAGCGCCCATGTCCCATATGCATTGGTCCTACCGGATTAGCAGAAACAAACTCAATCTGTGTGTAAGCACCTTGACCAAAATTATTACGGGCAAAGTCCTTGCCCTCTTTGCGCACCTTATTAAAGATAGAGGCGGCTGCGCCTGCTTTTAGCTTAAAGTTAATAAAGCCAGGACCAGCTATTTCAACAGCTTCAAGCGCCTGGTCTTCATCAAGATACTTAACAATGAGCTCAGCTATGTGGCGCGGAGCACACTTTGCCTGACGAGCAGACTTAAGCGCAATTGTAGATGAATAATCACCATTACTTGAGTCTGCAGGACGCTCTACATAAGCCTCCTGAGCTTCAAAATCTGCTAAATCCCCAGCAGCCTGTGCCTTTTTTAGAGCTTGTAAAAGTAATTGTTCAATGTGGGCGCGCATAATCTTCCTTATATCATTTATGTCACTTATGTAACTTATGTCACTTATGTAACTTATGTAACTTGTATTAGAGCCCAGCTTGTCCTGAAGCAGGGCTTTATCCTAAAACTCATACGTATAGCAAGGCACAAGTTTATACAAGAGCTTACATAGGCCAAGCTACCCAAGCTACTATGAGCTTTAAGACTAGTACAAAAAAGCCGCAGCTGTGTTACCTAGCTGCGGCTAAAAACTTCTTGGTTGCGCTACAGGGATTCGAACCCCGACAACTGGTACCAAAAACCAGGGTCCTGCCGTTAGACGATAGCGCAATAAGTGCACCAGCTATATTATCAAGGTCTATTGAAAAAAGCAAGTCCCTCTATCTTAAAATACGCTATTAATTCACTAGGCTTTATGCGTTTTTTATTTAGTCTTAAAAAAGATACTTCAACTCATTGCGATAAGAGCTTCTCGTCTTTACAATAAGTTAATCTTTTTAGCACTCACAAGCGTTAGGAGAGCTCATGATTAAGGTAGCAGTCGTTGGATATGGCCACGTTGGCCAGTCCTCAATTGAAGCAGTTTTGGCTGCAAGTGACATGGAACTTGTAGGCGTTGTTCGCCGTGGCGCCAAGGCTCTTAATCCTGAACATGCACAGTATCCTGTGGTAGACAAGGTAGAAGATCTTGATGTAAAACCAGATGTTGCCATCCTTGCCACCCCAACTCGCAGCGTTCCTGAACTTGCTCTTGAATATCTTAAAAAAGGCATTTCTTGTGTAGATTCATTTGATATCCACACTGATATTCTTCAACTTAAGAAAAGCTGTGATCCTGTAGCAAAAGAAAATGGTGTTGTTGCTGTTCACTCAGCAGGCTGGGATCCAGGTTCTGATTCTGTAGTTCGCGCTCTTATGCAAGCTGCTGCTCCTCGTGGCATTACTTATACTAATTTTGGCCCTGGCATGAGCATGGGGCACTCTGTTGCTGCTAAGAGCAAAGAGGGCGTATATGATGCTCTGTCTATGACCATCCCTCTGGGAACCTCTGTTCATCGTCGTATGGTTTATGTACAACTTGAAGAAGGAGCAGATGAGAATGCTGTTCGTGAGGCAATTCTTACTGATCCTTACTTCTCACACGATGAGTCACACGTTATCTTTGTAGACAATGTTGCTGATCTTATTGATGTAGGACATGGCGTTAACATGGTGCGCAAGGCTGGTGTTGGCCGCTCACATAATCAGGTATTTGAATTCAATATGAGCATCAATAACCCAGACCTAACTGGTCAAATGTTGGTCTGCGTTGCTCGTGCAAGCCAAAAAGCGCAGCCTGGAGCTTATACCATGATTGAGCTTCCTGTTATTGACCTTCTTGAAGGCGATAAGGACGAGCTTATCTCCTCTTTGGTATAAGCGCTGCATCTAGCTTGGCCACAAGGCATATAGCCCCCATAGCTTATAGATCTCATCAAATACAAACAAGGCTTGCAGCCCTTTTATGAGCTGCAAGCCTTTTATCTTTCACATAAAGCCTAAAACTTAGCTTATATCTAGCTTATACAGAGGTTTATAGCTACTTTGCTGTAAAAAGCCCAAGCTTACAAAATGCGAATTCCTGCATCTGAAAGTGTGGTCTTTTCTACCCACCATGAATTTGAATGCTTCTTTGCTGCCTCATAAGCCTCTTGAGCTTCCTTTTCTGTATCAAAAATAGAAAATACGCAGGAGCCGCTACCGGTAATATGAGGGTTATTACTTCCGCGCTGAGCTCCCAGCCAAGCCTGAACATGAGAAATCTCTGGCAGTATTGACACAGCAGCTAGCTCAAGATTATTAGCTACGTGTGAAGCAACAAGCTCGGTATTACCTTCTCTCATACCTATCAAGATAAGCTCATTGGGCATGATACGATCAGGCCTCTCATCAAAACGACGATATGCCTCCTTTGTATCCACTCCACCAGCAGGCTTGATCATTACAAGAGAACCCTTAAGAGGTTCAAATTCTTCAACAAGTTCATCACCAATACCGCCCATAAACGCGGGTTTAGCATCAATAAAGAATGCCACATCGCTACCAAGCTCACTAGCAAGCTTCTTTAAGCTATCTTTTTGATCGCCTAAGCCCCAAAGATGCGCAAGACCCACCAAGATGGCAGCAGCATTAGATGAACCGCCCGCAAGACCCGCTCTATGAGGAATGTGCTTTTCTAACTCAATTGTAATATGCGCCTGTTTATTAAAATGCTCACACATCAGCAAAGCTGCCTTATAAGCAAGATTATCCTCATTGGCAAGTCCCTCAATCTCTGGTTTACAGCTCAGCTCAATTGTACTTTTATCAGAACTATCCTGAGAACTTAAGTTAATCTTGTCATAAAAATCAATGCACTGCATGAGAGTATGAAGCTTATGTTTGCCCTCATCAGTACGCTCGGTTTGCACACCTAAATATAAATTTACTTTTGCAGGCGATAAAATCTGGCAAGAAGCCATTGCACTCTCCTTTCAAGCACAAGCTCTTCTTTAATACATAAGGCAAGATCTGTAGCTTAAGCGCAACTATACAGATCTATAAGTGTTAATACATGTAAAAAGGCTACCATCAGAACGAAAAGAACTGATAATAGCCTTTTTCTTATACCCTATTATTCCTTGGGCAAGCTTATTATATTGTTAATACAGCATGGTAATAATTACTGCTCTGTCACAATCTCAAAATAAGGCTCGCTCGTAAGCAAATCATAGAGCTCTACGGTACCTGTTAATACATCAACAAACTGATAAGAATGACGGGCTTTTCTACCGCGTTTCTCGTCAACTTCCATCACAAATAAAGCTGGATGAACCTGCAGAATCACTCCCTCACGCTCAACAATTCTTGAGCGACCCATGTTTGCTCTAACCTTAACACGCTGTTCAAGCAGCTGTTCAAGCTTATCATGGATCTCTTGTATCTTATTTATTGGTTCATTCTCCACGCTAAAACCTCCTGGTTAAAGCAGTCACAACAAGACGAAGCAGAATTTTAACATACTAAGATGTTGTTTTCATGAACCTTATTTACAAACAGTAGCCTTTCTTCTTACATGCGCTTACTTACGCCAGGTATGCACACATACACGTACGTACAGCACTTGCAAAGCTTGCAGCACTTATAGTACTTGCAGCTTGGTGCTTACTTGTTAAGCAAGCGGTTGTAGTACTCATATAAATCAAAGGGGTTTTGACTTGAGTTATTTTGGTCTTTACCCTTAAGCTCGTTAGTTGAGCTTTCTTGAGACTGACTATCACTACCTAAGGTGGCACTCAGTTCAAGTTTTTCCTGCCCGCGCATAAGACTTACTGTAATCGTATCACCTTCATTTTTGGCACGCACCTTCAAGATTAGATCATCAGCGCTGAGTACTGCCTTGCCATCAATGGCGGTAATGACATCCCCTTCTTTAATTCCAGCAAGAGCAGCAGGACCCTGATCAATAACGCTCACAACATAGGCTCCACTTTTCGTAGCAAGATTAGCACTTCTATAATTTTGCGCTGTTACCGTATTAAGCGTTACACCCAAGAATGCATGACTTACGGGCTCACCCGCTATGATCTGATCGACTACACGTTTTGCATAATTAATGGGGATAGCAAAGCCTACACCCGCAGAAGAACCAGAGGCTGACTCAATCAAGGTATTGATGCCGATAAGTTCGGCTTTGTTATTTACTAAGGCGCCTCCTGAATTACCAGGGTTAATAGCTGCATCAGTTTGGATAAGGTTGGCATAAATTGAATAGCCATCATATGAACGCATAGTAGTTGAGCGGTATAAAGAACTTACAATACCCGTTGAAACAGATTGCTCAAGTCCAAAGGGTGAGCCAATAGCCATTACCCACTGACCTACATTAATAGCATCACTATCAGCAAGCACTATGGGGCTCAAATCATCTGCCTCAATTTTTACTACAGCAAGATCTGAAGAGGGGTCGCTACCTACTAAACTTCCCTCATAAACCTTATCACCAACGCTTACCTTAATAGATATAGCTCCGGTAATAACATGGTTGTTGGTAATTATATGTCCTTCTTTATCTAAAATAACTCCCGAGCCAACACCTTGAACCTGGCGTCCGCTTTTTTGAGCAACAACGTCAATTGAGACTACGCTTGGCAAGGCTTTTTTGCTCACCTGCTCTGCAAGATCTGATTGTGTATCAGGAGCACTTACGGTTTGAAAGCTTGTATTCTTAGAATCTTGCTGGGCTTTTTGCTCTTGGGCTTGTCCTGCAGACTGCCCCTCATGAGATTGCTGGTATCCCAAATCAAGGTAGCCCATATTAAGAGCTGCATAAAAACTAAGAGCAATTAAGGCACTACCCACAAGACCACCAAGAAGACCAATAAAAAATGAAGAGGCTTTAGAAGCTTTTTTCTTTTTGGGAATGGCCTGATATTCAGCCCGTACAAAAGGCTGCTGTCGGGGCGTCTCCCTGGGTGCTTGTTTATCTTGTGGTTCTTGATTACTGTTATGTTGTTGATTATCCATACTCTCTCCTGTACTAATAAAAATCCCGCAGGCCTAAGCCGGTGCGGGATAGGTGCTTGATATAGTTTTCCCAATCTTTAGTACAGTCTTCTTGTGCAAGAAGATACAAGCTAGATACTCACAGATACTTAATCAGGCTAACAAATCTGCTACAAACTTACTCTATGATTCATTCAAATCTAGATACTTTAGCGCCCAAAAGCCTCTTTATAAGCATCTTCTTTAAAACCCAGAAGCACTGCGGTATCACTTATTAAAAAGGGGCGCTTCACCAACATACCCTCAGAGGCTAAAAGCTCAAGTTGCTCTTCCTCTGAAAGCTGTGCACGTTTTTCTTTAACATTAAGCTCACGGTATAAGATGCCGCTTGTATTAAAGAACTTTCCCAGATCTAGACCGCTTTGTTTATAAGCGCGCTTAAGGAGATCAAGACTGGGTTTATCGGACTTAATATCATGAAACTCAAAATCAAGACCCTGTTCTTCTAAAAAGGCGACCGCCTTTCTACATCCGCTTCATTTCATAATGCCATATACATCAATTTTGGCCATAGTATAGTACCTTTCATACATATTGTTACTAGCTAGTGATTGTTCCCAAGAAATTTTTAGTTCTTTCATGCTGAGGATTATCAAAGATCTCTTGGGGACTTCCTTGCTCTACAATTACGCCCCCATCCATAAAGACCACTCTATCTGCAACCTCACGAGCAAAATTCATCTCATGAGTGACTACAACCATGGTCATACCAGCTTGAGCAAGCTGACGCATAACATCAAGAACGCCGCGTACCAGCTCTGGATCTAAGGCGCTTGTTGCCTCATCAAAAAGCATGACATGAGGATCCATGGCCAAAGCACGGGCTATAGCTACACGCTGCTGCTGACCCCCTGACAACTGCGCCGGTTTATAATCAGCACGCTCTAAAAGGCCAACCTTAGAAAGCTGCTCTAAGGCAATACGCTCGGCCTCTTGTCCGGAGCGTTTAAGCACTTTTTGCTGGGCAAGCATAACATTTTTCTTTGCTGACAAGTGTGGAAACAAATTAAACTGCTGAAAAACCATTCCAATGCGTTCTCTTAATTTGCATACATCTACCTTGGGGTCCATAAGATCCTGACCCTCAAAGTAAATGTGTCCTGCACTGGGTTTTTCAAGCAGATTTATACAGCGCAAAAGTGTTGATTTACCAGAACCTGAGGGTCCCAAGATAACAACAACCTCACCCCGCATAATTTTAAGATCAACGCACTTGAGCACTTCAAGCTTATCGTAAAATTTTTGAATACCTTTAAGCTCTATGCAAAGTTCTGGTTCTTGTACATATGAATTGACCATAATCTGCTTAACCTCCTACATAGAACCGTGGGTAGAGGGGTTAAGTTCAGCAGAAACCCCTTGTTTATAGCTGTCTTTTCTTGACTTATCTTCTTTGCTGCTGCTTGCCCCAGACTCACTGGCATCTAGCTTTCTCTCAAGCAGACCCACCAATTTGATAAGAGGCAGTGTAACTAAAAGATAATAAAATGCTGCAACTACATAGGGTGTAATATTGCCCGTGCTTGCCGTGAGGTTCTTAGAAAACATCATCAATTCAAGCACACCCACTGAAGACAAAAGCGAGGTGTCCTTATAGAGTAAGATAAACTCACTGGTCATAGTGGGAATTACGCGTCTAAAGGTTTGAGGAATGATGACATAACACATGGTTTGCACCCTGTTCATGCCTAAAGATGCCGCCGCCTCAAACTGTCCCTTGTTAATGGATTGAATACCTGCTCTAAATATTTCCGATAAGTACGCACTGGAATTAAGCGCCAGCACCACAACACCCAAGACATAGTTATTGATATTGATGCCCATTAGAGGCAGGCCAAAAAAGGCAATATAAATTTGCAAAAACAGAGGAGTACCTCTAATAACATTAATATAAAGCCCCGCAATAAAACGTCCTATACGTGATGCAGACATCTTTAGAAAAGAAAAGAGTAAACCTATGGGTATTGCCAAAGGAAAGCCCAATATAACTAAGGCAAGCGCCTTAAGCCAGCCAGGGAAAAGCTGAGCTAGAGAGCTTACCACCAGTTGAGGGCGTAAGAACATATCTAAGGCAGCTATTGAATTCCAAGATTTGACCCAGTCTTGATTATCAAGCCAAGCAACTATCTTATCTACCGTACTAGAACTTATCACCTCAAGCGCAGGAGATGGAGGGAGCGCCTGATCCAAAGCTGTGCTGCTGCTATAGCTACCTTCTATTTGCACACTACCGCCAGCACTGGGAAGACGTATACCTTCTATTTGTATACGTAGCAAAGATCCTGGGGCTATTGCCTGAGCATATTCAATACTCAGTGAGTGTTCTTCAATCTTAAGTGAACTGCGCTCAAGCTCTACGCGCTTAAGCCCCTCTAAAACTACATCACTTATCTGAACCTGACTTAAATCACTGCCTTCAGGAAAATCTAGACGCAGTTTTTGCAAGTCCTCATCTTGCGCAAGACGCGCCTCCCAAGTCACACGGGTAGCCACGCCGCCGATAAGACCATCTCCTCCTTTTTGGTTAGGACGAGCAGTGGTCTTTTCTACCTCAAGTGCAAAAGCTTGCTGACTAAGAGAACTCGTAGAAAAAAATGCAGATAGTCCAGCACAGATGAGTACTACAAGCAAGATAAAAGAAATGCCTTTTGAACAAGCCAAACAGAGCGCCTCTTTATGAAGCGCTCTGTTTTCTTGATCTTGCTTAGTTCTCCTGATGCTTTTCATCCTTAAAGATGAATCAGCCTTTAGGTTCATATGTAAATCCTAAATCCATATCGTTATCATCAAGATATCTCATCAAGATATCTTAGTTACCAAAGTATTTTTGATATATCTTATCGTAGCTTCCGTCCTCTTTAAGAGCTTTGAGTGCCTCATTGAGTTTTTTAGTGAGTTCTGGATTGTCTTTTGAAACTGCAATGCCATACTGCTCACCTGTGGGAATCTCTTCAATAAGCTTAACCTCTTTAAGAGCTCCTGAGGTCATGTTGTACTTAATAACAGGAAGGTCTACACAAACAGCTTGAACTTTTCCTGCTGCAAGAGCAGCAAAGGCTGCCGTTGTCTCATCAAATGCAAGGGTCTCAGCCTGAGTAAGGTTCTCTTTTGCCCACTCTTCACCAGTGGTGCCGGATTGAACACCTACAGAGATACCAGCTTTATTGAGATCAGCAGCTGAGTTAAATTTTGAGGAGTTAGCAACAATAACACCTTGGTTAGAATCAAGATAAGGATCAGAAAAATCAACCTCTTGCTTGCGCTTATAATTAATAGTAATTGAAGCCCAGGCTGCATCAATCTTTCCACCCTGTTTTACTAGAGGAACAAGAGTGTCAAACTTGAGGGGATCAAGCCAGTTTGCCTTAAGCCCGGCCTTATCGCACAAAGCTTGTGCCAGCTCAACGCTAAAACCTTTTTTCTCATTATTCTCAATATACTCAAAGGGAGCAAAGCTAAAATCTGAGGCCAAGGTAAGCATACCTTCGTTTACTAACTTAAGATCTGAGCTTGCGACCTGCTGAGATTGGGTAGACTCATTGGAACTTGTTTGATTTGAATCTGTTGCCTGCTGAGATTGCCCACAAGCGGTCAAACTTAAGCTTAAAAGTAAGCAAGCTACCAAACTTGATAGGGTCTTAGTATGCTTCATAGTTCTCTCCTCTGTTTGCTCTGTAGTATAGGCATCTGCATGTTTTAGTAAAGATATCTTGCTTGCCTAAAATATTTCCCAAAAAATGTGTATTACCAGAGTCTAGCGCAGTTTAAGGAAAATGACTATAAAATACTGAATTTTTTTCTCTTTTTATCTAGATTATTAGATATTATACTTATTTATATGCATAATAATGAATGTAATATTTATATTTATGCATAATTTAGCCTCAGAATGAGTATTTTTCCTCTTCTGATTAATCATCAAAATATTGTGAAGAAGGGTCCCAGCTAATATAAGCCCAAAGCACCTTGTGAATATAATTTTTAAGCCAGGGCTCCTCAGCTTGAGACTCATCTTTAATAAGATGTTCATCCATATAGGCCTTAAGCTTGCATTCTTGCTCATGACTTAAGGAGCCACCCAACTGCTCTCGAGCACTTTCATAGGCTTGCGCTTTTGTCTCATATCTTGACTGTCGCTGTACGCTAATGAAGCTCATTTCTGGTAAATAACCCATCTGCAACAAGATATTTATTGCATATTGGCTATCTAGGCCTCTAGCTACCGGCTGCCCAAAATGCCGGGCAAGTTTCTCATCAAATTTTGGAGAAAGGCCTCCAACCATAGTTATAGCTACCTTAGATGCGGCATAGGAAGAAAGTTTTTTAAAGGCCCATTCCAAATCAGGCACAATGGTTGAACGAGAAGCAATAAGCAGATCAAAGCCAGGCTCAATACCAAGTGTAGACCAATCATCATCCCAGGATCCGTGAATACAAGTGATCTTATCGCACAGATGAGCTTCTTGAGCACGCTTTTCAAGTACATTAAGCATAGCTTTTGAAAAATCCAGGCAGCTCAGTTCATGCCCTGCAGCTGCTAAAGGTAAAGCCAGCGTACCAGGACCACATCCAATATCTAAAATACGCAGTGATTCTTTTTGCAAGCTTTGACATAAGCTCTCTAATTTAAGTTTGCTAATAAAAGCCTCTATATAAGCTCCTTGCCCACAATTTTCTTGATAGTTTTTGGAGCGCTTTTCCCATTGCGCATGTGAATCTGGCCTTTTGCGCAATTGATGACGCAAGCGATATTCCTCTGCCCAGTTACCTTGGGCTAAGCTAAGTAAACTGGGGTCTATCATCAGCAATCCTAACTCTTTATGCTCTTTGTACGCTTTATGATCTTTGCACTCTTTTTATTCCTGGGACTTAAGACCTAGAGCACGAGCAGCGCGGTGGATGTCATTAAACAGATTTTCCTTGTTGCGATTAACATTACTTGCTGCATAACTAGCATCGGTAAAGGCAGAAGGCCTGCCGGAACTTGCTAAATACAGGGCGTTAAGGGTATTTTGGCACTGCTCCAAAAGGGCTTTTGCATCGAGGGCTGATTTCTCAAGATAGTGGCGCGCCTCGGCAGAGCTTAAGTTTTGAGGGATATCAACAGACTCCAGCTCATTTCTAGCTTGGCGTAAAGCCTGCTCACTAGCCTCTGTTTTTTGCTTTATTGCCTTAAGATCTGGAATTCCTCCTTGAGCCAGCTCTTTTCCTAATTCTGCATACACCTTAGAGGCGCTTTGAGTAGCTGCCACTATGGCTTCTGCACATGAAACAAGCTCCTGTCCTTGTGCCTCATTTGAAAAGTTTTCGGCCTTGTACTGCGGAATTTTACTAAAGTCTGAGGCCTGAGTAAGGCTTACTCCTGCAGAGCGCGAAGAGCCATACATCAAAATAGCAGGAGCAGGTAGCTTATTAAGGCTTACTAATAAAGCATAGGCTACAAACAAGACCATAATACAAGCTGCCACCAAAGCAGCCAGCGTCTTTTTTGAAGATTGAGGAAGCTGAGGCTTATAGACTACCTCACCTGCACGAGCCTTACGCAGCGCATGAGCACGCTCCTGTGCAAAAAGGCGCGGTTTTGGAGGGCGTTGATTTTCCAAGTCATCAGAGGTGATAACAGCAATAGGTTTTCTGGAATTGGGATATAAGCCCTCATAATCTGGGATAAGACTCATATCATCCTGAGAAATAAATGCACTTCTGTATCCATCTGCACGATATTTGTCTGTATGATACCCGTCTGTATGATACTCGTCCAAAAACGCATCAGAATCTGAACTAAAACCGCCTTGTGCTTGTGCAGGCACTTGAATCTGCCTGCGCTTATTAGCTTGATGAGAACCTGCCTGCTCGCCTGCTTCATCTTCTTCTAAAGCTTCAAAAGCAAGTGCATATATATCTTTAGTGTCTTGCTGCGCCATAAACTAATTCTTTCTCACTTTTTTAGAATTAAGAAGCTCTTCTGCTCCTTTTACCAAAGAACGCATGCTTTGTGCGCAGGCCTGAGAATCAAGTTGAGCTGCCAGCCCCACTAAATCTGAGGCACTTAAGCTGAGCTCTTTTTTATCAGATTCATCATCTATAGCCTCAAGAGATAATAAAAAATCTCCTTGTTTATGCTGCATGTCTTCTAATACATAACTTGTATTATCTATCTTAAGCTTTGGATAAGAGGAAAGCTCTGATTTTATGGGTGTACGTGTAATAAGCCAGTATAAAAACAGATAAAAAAGACCAAACAAGAGGCAATCAAAAGCTCCAGCAAAATGATGAAACCAAGGGCCTACGCCTGCCCAAATAATAGAAAATATACCACCCAGGGCAAGCAGATACGCTGGGCTTTTCTTTAAGGATCTCAAACCCCACACGCTTACTGCCACAAAAAAGATCCCCAAAAGCTCACTTTCGGCTCTTCCCCACAGGCTTTCTGCTCCTCTATTTAAAAAAGGGGAAATAAAATACAACAAGCCTGCTACCAGAGCAATCTTATAATAAAAGGATCTCATGGGTCCTCCTTTATAGCTATATTGGCATACACTTCAAGACTGCAAAATTCATGTACTGATGAAAAACTCTAGCGTATAATTGCATTTCTTGCTACTATCAACATTTACTATTCACTAATCTAACTATAGTGCAAACTACAGCGATCTAATTATACAAAGGTATTTTCTGCTCTGTAACAGACACAAGCCTAAGGAGGACAAGATGGAGATGGCTGGAACTTTTTGGGCACTCGTTCCTGCAATTGCAGCAATTGTGCTTGCCCTCATCACAAAAGAGGTGTACTTCTCCCTATTTATTGGCATTCTTGCTGGAGCCCTCTTTTTTACGGGATTTCAGCTTATGCCTGCACTGGAAACTATTACGCATATTATTTCCGATAAGGTCGGCGGTAATATAAACATAGTTATCTTTTTAATTGTGCTAGGCATGATAGTTGCTCTATTGCAAAAAAGTGGTGCTGCTCGCTCATATGGAGAATGGGCAAGCAAACGTATTCACAGCAAAAAGAGCGCTCTTGGCTTAAGTGGTATTTTGGGCGTTGTCATTTTTGTTGACGATTATTTTAACTGCCTTACCGTTGGCACTGTTATGAAGCCTATTACCGATAAATTCAAGATTTCGCGTGCACAACTTGCTTATATTATTGATGCCACCGCAGCTCCTGTATGTATTTTAGCTCCCATCTCTTCTTGGGCAGCAGCTGTAAGTTCTTCTCTTCCTAGCGGTAGCCAAATTGACGGTTTTTCACTCTTCTTAAAAACCATCCCCTTTAACTACTATGCAATTCTCACCCTCATTATGGTCTTTGTTCTTATCGCCTTTAACATAAGCTTCTCAAAGATGAAGGCCTTAGAATCTAAAAATCCAGACCCCTCAAAATTAGATGATGCACCTGAAGAAAACTATGCGCGAGTAAATAAGGGTAAGGTTATTGATCTTATCGCCCCCGTAATCATGCTGATTGCTTTTTGTGTGTGGTTCATGCTTTACACTGGCGGCATTCTTGAAGGTGAGAGCATTTCTTCAGCTTTTGCAAACTGTAACTCTTCCTTGTCCTTGGTCTATGGTAGTCTGTTTACCTTGCTTTTTACTGCTTTGTTTTATCTACCCCGCAAAGTTATTAATTTTCAGGAATTTAACCAGTGCTTAGCTGAAGGTTTTAAAGCCATGGTTCCAGCTTTGCTGATCCTTACCTTTGCCTGGACCTTATCTGGTGTATCAGGAGAAGGTTATCTTGAGGTGGGTAGCTTTGTATCTTCAGTACTTGAAAGCAATAATATTTCACTTGCTTTAGTGCCAGTTGTATTTTTCTTAGTGGCTTTGCTCTTATCCTTTGCCACTGGAACTTCATGGGGTACCTTTGCCATTTTGATCCCCATTATTGTTACGGTATTTGGAGATCAATTAAGTGACCTTATGGTCTTGTCAGTTGCAGCTTGCTTGGCAGGAGCAATTAATGGCGATCATATCTCGCCTATATCTGACACCACCATTTTGTCTTCTGCTGGTGCTGGTTGTAGGCACTTAGATCATGTATCAACCCAAATACCTTATGCTGCAGTGGTAACTATCCCTAGCATTATTGCTTATATTACTGGAGGTCTTAGCGGACAACCTTGGCTTGGCCTTGCAGTTGCCCTTGTTCTTCTCCTAGTAACACTTACTGTGATTAAACTAAAAACTTCTAAAAAGGAAGATGCGCAAGATCTGCACAAAACTGCAGCTTAGAGGCCTCTAACTTTTGCATTCGTCTTATCTTATTGATAAGATAAAGATGTTGTTGAGTGATGGCAACAACAATAATCCCGCATGTGACCCCCAGAGAGGGTAGTGTGGGTTATAAGTAAGGACACTACATCGGTTCATTCTACTCCTTCTTCCAACCGATCTCCTTTCAAGTCCTTACTTATCCCGCCCCGCTAGGCGCCTAGCGGGGCCTTTCTTTTATCGGCCTTTTTCAAAAGAAAGGTGGCCGCCTATCACAGACGACCACCTTGTCGTGGAATTGGAATGTGTTGTGAAGCTAGTCTTTATCTAAACGGCTTTTACAAGCCTAATAAGACCTACTTTTTGGGATAGAAGCCTGATGGGCCTTCATTAAGATTGATCATGATATTTTTAATCTGAGTATAGTGCTCAAGAATATGTTTATCATTCTCACGGCCAATACCAGATTGCTTATAGCCACCAAATGGAGCACCCTCTGGAATCTGGTTATAGGTATTAACCCACATACGACCTGTCTTAATAGCACGAGAAACTCTTAATGCTCGATTTAAATCACGGGTCCAAACTGCACCGCCCAAGCCATATTCAGAATCATTAGCTTGGTCTATAACTTCTTGCTCATCCTTAAACTTAATGATGACTGCTACAGGACCAAAGATTTCCTCCTGAGCAACGCGGCAGCTATTAGTAAGTCCTGTAATGAGGGTAGGACGCATAAAGGCACCCTTAGCAAGATCTCCTTCGCTCATGCGCTCGCCACCAGTAAGGACTTCTCCGCCTTCTTGCTTAGCAAGCTCTACATAACTTAAGATCTTCTCAAGCTGGCGCTCATCGATCTGGCTACCCATCTGGGTGTCATCTTCCCAAGGTAGACCAACCTTTACCTGCTCAAAACGCTCTTTAATCTCTGCGCAGAACTTATCGTAAATATCTTCATGAACAAAGATACGTGAGCCAGCGCAGCATACCTGACCTTGGTTAAAGAGAATACCAAGCTGTACACCATCCATTACCATCTCCCAATCAGCATCTGGGAAGATAATGTTTGCTGATTTACCACCCAGCTCTAAGGTTGCAGGAATAAGCTTTTCAGCTGCAGCTAAAGCCACACTTCTTCCAACCTCAGTTGAACCAGTGAAGGCAAGCTTTGAAAGGCCTGGATGATCCAAAATATACTGACCAGATTTAGAACCGCGGCCTGTAATGAGATTAATTACACCCGCAGGAACAATATCTTCAATAAGGCGCATAAACTCTAGCATAGAAAGCGAGGTAGTTGAGGAGGGTTTAAATACCGTACAATCACCTGCCGCCAATACAGGAGCAAGCTTCCAAGCTGCCATCAAGAAGGGGAAGTTCCAAGGAACAATTTGTCCCACAACACCAATAGGCTCACGCATAACCATGGAAAGAAGATTGCCTGGCAAAACGTTTACCGTACCTTCTTCTGCTAGGATAATTCCCGCAAAGTATCTAAAGTGATCAACAGAGAACTTAACGTCAATAGCGCGCGTCTCGCGAATTGGCTTACCATTATCAAGGGTCTCTATTTGTGCAAGAAACTCGGCATGTTCTTCAATTCTATCTGCAATTTTATGAAGTATGGCTGAGCGTTCTTGAGGAGTAGTTTTTGACCAGGTTTCAAATGCCTTCCAAGCAGATTCAACAGCACGGTTTACATCTTCTTGGCTAGCATCAGCGATGCTTGCTATTTTCTCACCTGTGGCTGGATTAAAGGTATCAATAGTTGCGCCATCAGAGGCGTCTTGCCACTTACCATCAATAAAGAGTTGATATTTGTCTTGAACGGAGACCTTCATAGGAATATCCCTTCCACTCAAATAAACCAGCAGTTAAGCTTACTGAGTTTATGTTCGTCCAAGGGAAGGGATATACCAACACTAGATCTATGAAATATAAATCTAAAATTTATGCCTAATTTGTTCTACTTTTGACATCTTATACAAAAATACGAACAAATTGTGTGACCCAAAGCAGCTTATTACTTCTCTTTACTAATCTTTTCAATTCCACCCATATATGGAACTAACGCCTCTGGGATGAGCACGCTGCCATCTTCTTGCTGATAATTCTCAAGAATTGCAGACATAGTGCGACCCACAGCAAGGCCTGAACCATTTAGCGTATGAGCATAGCGGCTTCCTTTAAAGTTTTCAGGATCACGATACTTAATATTTGCTCGTCTAGCCTGGAAATCACCACAGTTTGAGCATGAAGAGATTTCTTTATATGCACCATAGCTGGGCAGCCAGACCTCAAGGTCATAGGTTTGACGTGCACCAAAGCCCAGATCTCCTGTGCACAAATTAATAACTCGATAAGGAAGGCCTAGGCGTTCCATAACCTTTCCTGCCTGCATGGTCATATGTTCAAGCTGCTCATCAGAATTCTCTGGAGTTGCAAACTTAACCATTTCTACCTTATCAAACTGATGCAATCTGATTAAACCACGGGTGTCTCGGCCAGCAGACCCCGCCTCTTCTCTAAAGCACGGAGTAAAGGCGGTATACCATAGTGGGAGATCCTTTGCCTCAAGCACCTCATCACGGTGAATATTGGTTAACATAACCTCTGCTGTTGGAATCAAATATAAGCCATTATCAACATGGAAGAGATCTTCTTCAAATTTGGGCAGCTGACCGGTTCCGTACAAGGTATCACCATTAGCAATAACAGGTGACCACCATTCCTTAAAGCCTTCCTCAATATGCATATCAAGCATGAAATTAATAAGAGCACGCTCCAAGCGCGCACCCAAACCACCAAGCAAAACAAAGCGTGATTTAGTAAGCTTAACTCCACGCTCAAAATCTAAAATATTAAGATCAGTTCCCAAATCCCAGTGAGCCTTAAAGTCAAAGTCAAATTCACGTGGCGTACCCCAACGGCGAACTTCAACATTTTCCGTCTCATCCTTACCCAGCGGGGTGTTTGCAGAAGGAATATTGGGAATGGTGGCGATAAGATCATGCAGCTCTTGCTCTACAGAAGCTAATTTTTCATTGATGGCATCAATTTGAACATTGAGCTTGCGCACCATTTCTTTTTTAGCCTCAGCCTCATCAGCCTTGCCGGCTGCCATAAGAGCACCTATTTCTTTTGAACTAGAATTTCTACTTGCCTGCAGCGATTCTATCTCTGAGATCATGGAGCGACGAGACTCATCAAGCGCTAAAAATCCCTCGCGATCCCATGAACTATTGCGAGATTCCATAGCCTTATCAAGTGCATCTGGATTCTCACGTACAAATCGCATATCAAGCATAGTGACCTCCTGGTTAATAAATGATTGCGTCTAAGTTTTGACATCCTAAACCTAAAAGGATGGATAAAAGCTACCGACGCAGCACACAATTTTTGTGTGAATTTTCATTATAATGCTTCTATACAATAAATTCGACCTTAGTGGAGCTTAAGAGCTATGCAGCAAGCACAAGAATTATTTAATTGGTTATTTGGGACTATGCAAGGTGTACTGTGTCTCATTGGCTCAGGTATGCTCTTCTTTTTTATTCTTGCTTTTCTTTTAGAGCGCAAAACTCACAAACTTTATTTTCACCATCCTGAAAAAGAGGACGAAGAGTCTTATTTAGACAGCTTGTTTAATTCCGATAAGAACGAAATTAATTCTGATAAGAACGAGACAGAAGAAAAAGATTCCAGTACAAGCAAGTAGATTAAAGCTTTGCAAAACGTAAGAGAATGGTGCGGGCGAAAGGACTTGAACCTTCATGAGCCAAAGCTCACATGGACCTGAACCATGCGCGTCTGCCAATTCCGCCACGCCCGCGCAAAAATTAAGAATACCCGTTTTCTAGCAACTTGTCTAGAGCCTGCTTATAAGCCTATAAAAGCTGACGATAAGAACGGCACTATTAAGCTTGCTTGTCTGTCTATATATTGTCTGTCTCTACATATATACTAGCTTGCGCTAAATCAAGACAAGGCAGCTACCGCTAGTTACTAATCAACTCCCAGACTTTTTTCTGCATCACTCACATTTTTGTCTAGGCGCTCAGCAGCTGATCCAAGCTGTGAAGCCAAAGAAGAAAGGCCTCCCAGGGCAGAAAAGTCTCCTTCTTGTGCGGCCAAACCCAATTGTGAAAGCTTAAGCGCCTTAGCTGCAAGCTCTATAGCAGAACCTTGAGCTGCCCTTAACATATCCTGAGTAGCTTTTGGAAGGCTGTCTGGCACTTCTTTGTTACTAAAACTCTCTTTAAGTTTACGGGCGTTTTGACCAAAGACCGCTAAATCCTTACTGCTGAGAGCACTTGCTTCTCGCAAAAGTTCAGGGCTTTGTTCTCCTGAAAGCAGAGCCTCAAGAAGCTCTGCTTTAATTGAAGTTCCTGCTATCAATAAGCTCATAGGATCTTGTAAATCCTCTTTCCACTCAAGATAATCCTTACCTTGTGTGGGGTCAGCAAAGTCTTCGACACTTAGCTTGGACTTTCCTGGGCTATAGCTTTTACCTGTAGCATTTTCATAAGCACTGGCACCAGGTGCAGACTGCGGTAAAACCACCGCCACGCCCGTATCAATAAGCTCTGCTGCCTGAGGATTTGACTTCAATAGATAGCTATATCCAAATGAAATAAGAGCCAAAAGACAGATTAAACTTAATAAGAAGCCTCTGACAATACGATGTAATCTGCGCATCTCATCACCTTATTTATGCTAATAGTTTAAGCTATACAATATAATCTCTTCCCTGAAGAAAGGATGGTCATGCGACCAGAGGTCCATAAAGGAGAAAAAATCCTCAACCGTTATAGGGTGGTAGAAATCTTAACAAGCGGCGGCTTTGCTCTTGTATATATCTGTTGGGATGAAAAGCTTAAGCGCCGCGTTGCCATTAAAAGCATACCACTTACAGATGAGATGGGTATTCCTCTTGGATCTGCTATTGATGAGGCTTTATCTGAGGCACGCACCTCTGGTTTTCTCAACCATCCCAATATTGTAAGCATGCTTGACTTTGAGGAGGATGCCTATAGCGCCTACCTCATTATGGAGCATATTGAGGGATGTACCCTAGCAGAGCTCATTGAAAAGGCTGGTATTGTGCCCTTTGATGAAGCTGCGCATATTATAGAAAGCATAGCTTCTGCCCTAAGTTACGCCCATGAAAACGGAGTCCTTCATCTAGATATAAAACCTGAGAATATTCTTATTGATAGAGCCGGAACCATTAAACTTACTGATTTTGGCATGTCACGATTAGCCAGCCTTGCGGGTTGGGAGGGCGCCCTGGGTGGCACCTTAGGTTATATGCCGCCCGAGCAGCTCCAAGGAAGAAAACCTGATGAGCGTACTGACATCTTTGCCTTTGCCGCCCTTGTATATGAAATGTTGAGCGCTGAGGCCCCTTTTAAAGCAGAGTCTTTTGAAGATTCAGAGCATCTCATCTTAATGGGCCCTAGAGATTTACAAGAATATGACCCTGAGCTCAGCCGTGAACTTGAATTAGTCTTGCTGGAAGCGCTCTCTCCTATGCCTGATATAAGACCTAGCAAGATTGAAGATTTTTGCGATAAACTCTTAGCTCATCTAGGCAAGCCCAGAGAAGGAAAAATCTCTTTAGTACAAACGCTCGCAGAGCTTGAAGATGACAGCCCCGAGCCTCCTACCCTACCACTTAATATAGAAAAAAGTGCTGAGCTTAGCTTGCTTGATACATACGGCAATAAGATACGCAATCTTATTGCATCTGCCTTTGACGCTTTGCTCTATGGAGGCATCTCTTTGGTATCTTTGCAAGCTTTCTCCGCAAACTTTGAGCTCAGCGCCAGTATTTATTTTGTAGCCCTAGCCATTTGTGCTATAGGATTTTTCTTTCCCCACTTTGCTTTTGCCTTAAGCATAAGTCTCTTTTGCTTAACCTGCATCTTACAGCTCACGCAAACGCTTAGCATTGCTAGTTTTCTAGCCCTAGCATTTTTTATCATCACTGGTCTGTATTGGGCAAAACGAGGTCGTCATTACCCGCATGAGTTGCGCATGATAACACTCCCCGCTCTTTTAGGCCCACTCTCTTTAATATGCGCAGTTCCCTATATTATTGCCGCCTCATGCTCGGTATACAAACATAAGGATATGCGCCCCTTACTACTTTTTGGCGCACAGCAAAATCCTGATAAAGCAGATTATGATCCTGCAGATTTTCTAATTGAGAATGCAAAGCCTGCCTCTGATCAAGTCTTTTATCGCCATGGACTGAAAAGCAGTTTGCCTCTTGTACTTATTCTTGCAGCATTTTCTTTCAGCTTTAGCCTTATATATGCACTCTTTGCACGATCAGATAGCGTCTTGCATTTTAGCTCTATGCTTCTTCAAGCAGCCCCTGCCCAAAACCTATTTAACGGCTCCTTGCTCTTTGTTTTGCTCTTTTGGTTTTTTAGCACAAGCCTCTTATCACTTATATGGAAACAGTGTTGGTATAAAAACTTACGTGCCTACAGTGAATTGCAAGAACAAATTGAGCTTGCTACCAAAGAGGCTGATATGTCTATAGAGCGACATTACCAAGCTTATGAAAACTACCGATCTTGCAAAAAAAGAAATGCGTTTTGGCTTGTGCTGGGCTGCATTTTTATCACAATTGTGAATTACCTGTTACTTGCCCTTGCTGAGAGCGTGAATTCTGCTGGGGATTTACTGTTTTTATCACCATATAGCCTACTAGCATTGCTTGCCTCGGTTATACTGTACTTTTGTATTTACTACGCGGTTGGAGTAGACCTAAGAGAGCGTTTGGAGCATGCTTAAGTGAAGCTACTCAAAAATTTTGAACATAAAATGGCCTCAATAATGGAAGGTTCTGGTGCGTCCCGCGCAGCTCAATCTAAGACTGTGCTGCCCTTTAAGAAACTTGCTCGTGCCCTCATTAAGGAAATGAAGCACGAGACTATGGTCATTGATAAACAAGATGTAGCGCCTTCACTCTATACTATTTTAGTTAGCCCCCAAGATAATGCTCTTATGTCGCGCTATTATGCAGAGCTCAGTAAGGAACTTCAGCTCTTTTTAGAAGAGCAGGCTCGTGAATTAAACTTAAGCTTTGAAGAGCGTCCCTTGGTTCGTTTTGTCGTAGATCAAAAATTAAAAAATGGACAATTTTTCCCTATAGTAGAAAATGTTCCTGCTGTGCTTATGGCACAGCTTCGCCGAGAAGAACAGGCCTTTTTAAGCGGAAAGCCCCTTCCTTTATATGGCTTTGCCTCAGGAAAAATGCGCATGGGGGCTTCAAGCAGTATGAACATGGAGCTTTCAAGACCTCTGCCAAAACTAGAAGATCAGCTTCAACAACTACATACACGACAGCAAGAAGCATATCCTCAGAACATGCCTGCTCAAAGCCAGGCATACCTCATTAATCTTGCTATTGGAAAGCGCTACGCTCTTATCGCACCCCAAACTTTGGTTGGCAGAGATGAAACACAGGTGGATATTGCAATTTTTGACAGCAATATCTCACGTAAGCATGCAGCCTTTATGTATGAGCAGGGTTGTTGGATAGTTGAGGATCTTGGCTCTACTAATGGCACAAAAGTAAATGGTCAACGCATCGTTCAAAGAGAGCTCTTGAGCGGTGATAAGCTTTGTTTGGGCACCACTGAGCTGGTCTTTGAGGAGGCCTAAGTGATAGATCTTATCTTGCTTGCTGGTCGCATTCTGCTTGTTGTTTTGCTCTATATCTTCCTTTTTTCTGTTATGAAAACAGGAATTGGACTGGTTAAGGGCCAAAACAAGGAAGGCGCGCTTTGGAGCATTGTGGTAGACAAAGGCCCCAAGGCTCTACGCGGTCTTAAGCTTAATGTTTTGGGCCCCATTGTAGTGGGGCGCTCCCCTGGCGCAGATATTGTAATTCCAGAGCCTTACGTATCTGGTAGACACGCCCGTTTTGGTCTTCAAGGGCCTGCCCTTATTGTAGAAGACCTGGGTTCAACTAATGGGACTTTGGTAAATGGCCACCCCGTATTAGAACCCTGCAGCCTAAGAGATGGTGACTGCATAGAAGTGGGCGATGTCATCTTGAAGGTGAAACGTAAATGAACTTAGCCTTGTCTTCTAAAAAAACCAAAAACGCAGCAGATGAAGGCGCTTTGCTAAAACAAAAGAAGCTTCCCTTACGTTGGGCGGCTCGAACTGAGGTGGGCTATACCCGAGAGCATAATGAGGACTCCTACCTCTTACAACCTCCCTTATTTGCCGTAGCTGATGGCATGGGTGGCCATGAAGCTGGAGAAATAGCTAGTTCAATTGCTGTAAATACCCTTGCAAATGCTGCTCCCCAACATGCTGATGCACAGGCCTTGGGTCAGGCCATAGAAAGTGCCAATCTTGCTGTTATTCAAGCTGCCGATGAGGGCTTGGGTAAACCCGGTATGGGCACCACCTGCACTGCAGCCCTTATCGAAGACAATAAATTAGCCCTTGCGCATGTGGGGGACTCTCGTGCCTATCTTTTACACAAAGGTACCCTAACCCGCATTACCCATGACCATAGTTTTGTTGAAGAGCTCGTAGAATCTGGTGAAATTACCGCTGATGAAGCGCGCAAACATCCCAATAGATCAATCATTACACGCGCTTTAGGCTCGGATAAAAATATGTATGCTGACCACTTTGACTTAAGTGTTGAAGCTGGTGAGCGTCTGCTCTTATGCTCTGATGGCCTCTCTGGCATGCTTAGTGATAAAGAAATTGAAGACATAATGGTAAGCTCGCCAGGACCTGATGAGTGTGTTCACTCCCTTGTGGAAGCCGCCTTAAGAGCAGGTGGATATGACAATGTTACGGCTGTGGTTGTTGAGGTTGAAAATGACGGTGTCCAGCAAAAGAATACACGTCATACCCTTAGAAACATTGCACTCTGGATAGCCAGTGTCTTAATTGCTTTGCTGGTAGTAAGCGGCGGTATTATGCTTTATGCCTCACGCGCTTGGTATCTTATTGATCATCAAGGCTATGTAGCAGTCTATAAGGGAATCCCCGGAAGTTTTGGACCCTTTAGTTTAAGTGATTTACAAAACGTTACCACCATAGAAACAAAAGATCTGGCTACATCTACCGCCAAGCGCCTTAAGGATGGTATAAAGGTCTCTAGTTCCAAAGAAGCTCAAGATCTCCTTAATTCTTATCGTGATCAAATTGAACAAGGAGCTCGGGCAAAAGCAGAAAGCACGCCTTCTCCAGAAGAACGTGAGCAACAAGCCTTAGTACAAGGAAATGAAGAAGCAGAAAGTCTCTACGTAAATCCTGCTGATGAGTATGAGGAGGTAGCTCATGACTAAGCGAAACACTGAGCTTTTGCTTCTTTGCGGTGCAATACCTCCCGTGATCTTGCTGTATGCCATGTTTGTCTTAAACACAGGAGCAAGCGTTAATTTTCAAACACTCATTGTGCCCATAGGACTTGCACTTGCCTTTGCAGTTGCACACGTAGCTGTACGCTTTTTGGCTCCCCAAGCAGATCCTGCACTCTTACCTTTGGTCTTTGCACTCTCTGGTATTGGCATAACCTTTGTTACAAGACTAGCCCCGCAACTTGCCATACGTCAGGTGGCCTGGCTCTTTCTTTCTATTGCTGCCATGATAGTAGTGCTTTTACTTATACGCAGCATAGAGAGTCTCTCAAAATATCGCTATTCCATTATGGCTTTTGGTCTTATTTTGCTTATTTCACCTGTCTTTATTGGTGTGGAGCGTTGGGGATCAAAGCTTTGGATTGATGTTGGCAGCCTCTTTTCATTTCAGCCTGGTGAGCTTGCTAAGCCCCTTATCGTTCTCTTTTTGGCTGCCTACTTATCAGCCAACCGAGAACTTTTAGCTATTTCTGAACGCAGCATCTTGGGCTTTAAGATTCCGCAGTTAAGAACCTTAATCCCCATAGTGCTCATGTGGCTTATTTCCTTAATCATTGTAGTATTTGAAAGAGATTTGGGCTCTGCTCTGCTTTTCTTTGGTCTCTTTTTGCTCATGATTTATACCGCCACAGGCCGTTTTGACTATACCTTGATTGGCATTTTGCTTTTGGCTTTTGGTGCCTGGTGTGCATACCACATCTTTGGGCATGTTAAAACCCGTTTTGATATTTGGCTTGATCCCTTCTTGGACCCCTCAAATAAGGGTCTGCAAATTGTGCAATCACTCTATTCTTTAGCAGACGGCGGGCTTATCGGCACTGGTATTGGCAGGGGTATGCCAACAAAAATCCCCGTTGTTGAAAGTGACTTTATCTTCTCGGCTATTGGAGAAGAAATGGGGCTTTTGGGGGGAGCTGCCGTCATCCTGCTTTACATTCTTTTTGCTGTGCGAGGCTTTTTAACAGCTTCACGTGCAAAATCTGATATGGCAGCCTTTAGTGCGGTAGGTCTTACCAGCGCCATCTCTTTACAAGCCTTTATCATTATTGGTGGCGTTACCAGGCTTATTCCCCTCACTGGTATTACCTTGCCCTTTATGAGTCAGGGAGGAACCTCTCTTTTATCAAGCTTTATGATTGTAGCCATCCTGCTACGCTGCGGTGATTCTGCTACCGGTCATGAAACTGAGCTCTCTGGTGACGGCATTGGTGATATCCAAGTTGGCGATAAGATCAAGCCTTCTGCCTCCCATAGCATTAAGCTTAAAGATCGTTTTAATACACCAGAATCAGGTGTTTTGGGCCGCATTGCTTTGGGGCGTCGTCTCACCATGATTTTGAGCTTTTTTACCCTTTGCTTTGCCCTTCTTATTGGCAACCTTACCTATATTCAGGTTATCAAAGCCTCTGAATATAAGAGCATGCCGGGCAATAATCACACTATAGCTCGAGCAAGTTTTATTGAGCGTGGATCTATTTTAAGTGCTGATGGCCTAAGCTTAGCAGAGTCTGTTCAGCAAGAAGATGGCAGCTACAAGAGAAGCTACCCTCAGGGTGATCTTGCCTCTCATGTATTGGGCTATGTTTCCACACGTTTTGGAACCAGTGGTATAGAGGCAAATCAAAATGAGGTCTTAACTGGTAGAGCTTCATATGCAAATCTTACTGATGCTCTAGAAGCCCTATCAGGGCGCACCCCTCCAGGAAATGACGTAGTCTTGACGCTTAACTCTCAGGTGCAACGAGCAGCCCAGCGCGCTCTTGCTGGTGTGAAGGGTGCTGTTGTTGTCATGGATCCTCGCAATGGTGCGGTACTTGCTATGGCAAGTTCTCCCACTTATGAGGCAGATAATATTGCAGAGATTTTAGACTCTGGTGATAGCAGTAATGACTCATTATTTAATCGTGCAACTAATGCACTCTATGCTCCCGGATCAACCTTTAAGGTTGTAACCCTTGCTGCAGCTCTTGATAGTGGCACTGCAAGTTTAGACAGCCGCTATGATGGTTCAGGGCCTATGGATATTGGTGGAGCAAAAGTAAGCAACTTTGGTGGAGCCTCATATGGTCGTGTTGATTTAAAAACAGCTACCGCTAAATCTATCAACACCGTCTTTGGACAGCTAGCAGTCCAACTTGGTCCTGAAAAATTGGTAGATTATGCTCATAAATTTGGTTATGGCAACCAGGTGGGTAGTGGCTTTACCGCCAAATCCTCCCTTATGCCGCTCCCAAAAGAAATGAGTGTATGGGAAACAGCTTGGGCGGGATGTGGACAGCCTGTTGGCCAGCATGAAAGCCCTGCAGGTCCACAAACCACCATGGTACAAAACTGCATAGTAGCAGCAACCATAGCCAATGGTGGTATAGCCATGGAGCCTTATTTGGTTGATAAGATCTTATCGCCTGAAGGAGAAATCATTTCTACTAACTCACCACGCACCTTGGGCAAGGTTATTTCTGCAAGCACAGCTGAGCAGGTTAGAAGCGCTCTTAAGGATGTAGTTGATGAGGGTACGGGTAAAAAGGCCCAAGTTAGAGGAGTTGAAGTAGCAGGTAAGACAGGTACTGCACAAACCAGCAAAAAAACGCCTGACTCACTCTTTATTGGCTTTGCTCCCTATGAGAGGCCCAGCGTGGCTATATCAGTCATTGTAGAAGAAGCAAAAGATAGAACTGGTGCAAGTGTGGCTGCACAGGTATTGCGCGCCGCCCTTATCGCCCAGGGTGTTATTCAGTAATAGGAGAGACGATACATGATGATTGAGGGACGTGTCCTGGGAGGACGCTACCAAATTCAAGATAAAATTGGGTCAGGAGGTATGGCCGCTGTTTTTAGAGGCATTGATAATGTCTTAGGCAGAACCGTTGCCATAAAAGTAATGCTGCCTCAGTATGCATCTGATCCTACCTTTGCTGCGCGCTTTAGGCAGGAGGCTCAAGCTGCAGCAGCCCTCACAAGCCCTTATATTGTAAGTGTCTATGACTGGGGTCAAGACGGAGATACCTACTACATTGTTATGGAGTATATCCGAGGCACTGATCTAAAAAGTGGTATTAGAACACACGGGGCCCTAGCTCCTCGCAAGGTAGCTCAAATTGGAGCTCAGGTTTGTGCTGCTTTAAGCGTTGCTCATAAGCATGAGATTATCCACCGTGATATTAAGCCGCAAAATATCATGATTCAGCCTGATGGCACGGCAAAGGTCATGGATTTTGGTATTGCACGTGCAAAGAATTCGCATCTCACACAAACCAATTCTGTACTTGGTACTGCTCACTACGTCTCTCCAGAGCAAACACAAGGAAAAGAATTAGGTGCTGAAAGTGATCTATATTCTTTGGGCGTTGTGATGTATGAAGCTGTCACAGGGCAGGTTCCCTTTGATGGTGATGAGGCTATAACCGTTGCCTTAAAGCATGTAAACGAAAAGCCCGTGGCACCTTCTGAGCGTAACTCAAAAGTTGATGATGAATTTGAGGCCATCATCTTAAAATGCATGCAAAAAGATCCAAGCACGCGTTTTCATAGTGCTGATGAATTAAGGCGTGTACTTAATAACTATATTGCCGGAAGACCCACCGGCATCTTAAGTGCAAGCCAGGCTCCTACAACCGTTTTAGCTCCTGGAACCAGCGCTATTCCCGCTGAATCTACACGTGTTATGCCTTCGCGTCCCCAAGCTAACCGTGTTGGCATGGGAGGGGCAGCTCACAGCACTGCTCATATTTATGACACCTATAACTATACCGGAGAAATTAAACGCAAGCCTGTATGGCCCATTATTGTAGGCGCTTTGGCTGCCATAGTAGTTATTGCATTAGCAGTGGTATTTCTCTTACAACAATCCAGCAGGTCCCTTAAAACGGTGCCAAACCTTATTGGTTATGATGAGATAGCTGCTACAAAAGCTATAGAGCAGGCAGGCTTTGTTAAGGGTGATGTTTCAAGCAGCTATAGTAACACGGCAAAAAGTGGTACGGTTATTGATCAGGATCCAGATCAAGGAATAGAACGAGCCACTAATACAAAGATAAACATTGTTCTCTCAAAAGGCCCAGCTCCCAAAGAATCTGTTCTCATCCCCAATATTGTAGAAATGGACCAGGTGCAGGCCGAGAAAACCTTGCGTGAAAAGAAGCTGGTACCAGTTGGTGGTGGCACCGCCTATGACGATAAGGTCCCCGCTGGAAAAATCATTAGCCAAAATCCCGTTGCTGGATCTAAGGCTGTTGAAGGTGACCAGGTAAGCTATATAATCTCCCTGGGTACTGAAAATAAGAATATCCCCAATGTGGTGGGTAAAAAACTTGATGATGCAAAATCTGAGCTTGAAGCTGCTGGTTTTAAGGTGGAGAGCAAGGAAGATTATTCTTACCAGGTAGAAGCTGGAAGAGTTATCTCTCAAAGTCCAGAATCTGGCTCAACAGCTGCTAAGGACTCTGTAGTTAAACTAGTAGTCTCTAAAGGCGGAGCAGAAGTTGCTACGCCCAATGTGGTAGGCATGAGCAAAGATCGGGCAGTTGCCGCTCTACATGATGCAGGTTTTAAAGTTAGTGTAGAAGAAAGCGTCTTTGGCTCAAGTGGAAAGGTAATCTCTCAAGAGCCGCGCGCTGGTGAAAGCATTAAACCTGGTAGCAAGATTACTATCACCGTAGAAGCTGGGCCTTATGGTTCTTCAGGAGGATCTGGAGGAGACAGCTCAGCAAGCTCATCTTCGGGATCTGGAAATGGTGGAGGATTTGGAAATTAATCCAGCATACATAATTGTGAATAGTGATATAAGAATAAAGCACAGTAGATTAGCTGGATAAACCCGTTTTTCTGGATCTGCAATTAACAGCATATATACCAGCAAGCACAGAGAGCTCAACACCAGGGTGAGAGCTCTCTTTCTTTTTGTGAGCACAAGGGCTATTGAGAAAAGCAGCGCTATTAACGCCAAGATAAGAGCACATAGATATATGTGCTCTATTTGCATGTAAGCTTGCAAGCTACGCTTAAATACCACTAGGCTGCGCGCCACACCCATGCGTATCTCAGTAAAATAATTCAAGGCAGCAAAGACAAGAAGCGTAAGAAAAAGCAGCGTTTTGATAAGATAGCCGGATGCTGTATAAAGATCTACTTTTTCCATAGCTGCTTTTTCATACCTTTAAGCCATTTACTTCTTAGGCTTTGCTTTATCAGTGCTCAAAGCTTCAACAGTGGTTTCTTGAATGCTTCCAGTCTTAGGATCACCAAGCTGAACCTTGTTTTGAGGACCCATTTGCCACTGGAACCAGCCGCCATCATAAATACTTACATTTTTTAGACCATTTTGATAGGCGATAAGGAAGGGGATGCTGGCTCTCCATCCAGTTCCACAATAAAATGAGATCTCATTATTATGAATATCTGCACCATATTCCTTAAGATAGTTATTTACTTTCTCAAGATTAACTGCAGTACCATCTGGATTGGCATAACTTCCATCATCAGTATCATGTCCCCAAATAGCACCCAAAGGTTCACCTGCACGATCAATGTAGGTATATCCAGAAGTATTGCCCAAAAATTCCTCATGACTTCTAATTGAGACAAGCTTAAAGTTTTTATCTTGCGCTAGTTTATCTTTAACCTGATCAATGCTTAAGAAGAATTCTGGATGTGCAGGAACAGTAGTCCCAAAGCTCTTTGCTGGTTTTGCTTCGTTGCGGCTAGTCTCAACCGGATAAGAAGCCTTAAGCCATGCATCATAGCCGCCATCAAGCACCTTTACATTTTCAACACCAGCCCAAAGTAGTGCTACTGCTGCACGCTCATCTCCAGAGAACACGGCGTTTTCTCCATAGCACACAACGGTGGTGTCCTTAGTAATACCAAGCTTCAATAAAAGCTCTTCAATCTCTTGTGGGCTTCTATAGTTCCACATTTCATCAGATTCAATAAGATCAGTATTTAAATGAAGAGCTCCTGGAATATGACTCTTGTTGTAGGTGGGACTTGCTGCCTCATCTCCCCAAGAAACCTCTAGAATGACATAATTGCTTGATTCAGGATATGCACCAGCAATAAGATTATTAAGCCACTCGGAGCTGGCATAAACTTGTTGTCTATCTAAATTCTTTAAATCAGTAGCCTTAAATTGTGTTTGGCTCTGGCTCTGGCTTTGGCTCTGGCTTTGCGCTTGATCCGCAGTGGGATCTGATGTTTGAGCAGATTGTTGGCAAGCTGCAAGCGTAAGACTGCTAGCAAGTAAGGCCGTTAAAACGCAGCTTGCACAGAGTTTTTGAACTTTCTTAGTATTCACGAAAGCTCCCCCTTTTTTAATAGTTCATGTGTCAAACATAAGGCTTATTTGCCACGCTTTTCATCTTAGCTTGAGTATTGTGAAGCTATAAGAATGTCTCAATAGTATTTAGATTCTAAATACTGAAAAGCAATTATTTTTGCTTAGTATCTCTAGCAAGAGCACGTATAATAATGCTTAACAAAAAAGCCAGCAGGCAAGATGCTTACTGGCTTAATTATTATATGGTGCCCCCGGGCCGATTCGAACGGCCGACACCCGCTTTAGGAGAGCGGTGCTCTATCCCCTGAGCTACGAAGGCAGGCTAACTCATTATATAAGCTCAAAGCTCTTATCGCAAGTTATGCACACCTAGGCATGGGCCTCGATATTGGTAGATCTAGACTACTAAGGAGCAAGATTATGACCCTATTACCAGCAGAACACTATCAACATATTAGTCCAGAGCGCGCTATTAGCTCAAAAAGTTATGAGCGCTATAACATTAAACGTGGATTAAGAAATGCGGATGGTACCGGTGTTTTAGCTGGTATTACCACCGTTTCTAATGTACATGGCTATGTAATGATAGATGATGAGCTACAGGCAGATGAAGGTAAGCTTACCATTAGAGGCTATGATCTGCATGAGCTGGTAAACAGGGCGCAGCAAGAAGAACGCTTTGGCTTTGAGGAGCTTGTTTATCTACTCTTATTTACCAAGCTTCCCAATGAACAAGAATTACATGAACTTTACAGCGCACTTGATTCAAAGCGAGACCTACCTGACGGTTTTGTGCACTCTTTGCTTCTTACTGCCCCCTCAAATAACACCATGAATATGATGGCGCGCTCCATTTTAAATCTTTATGCCTATGATGAGCATCCCGACAGCTTTTCACTGGAGCATGAAATTGACACGGCCTTATCGCTCATTTCAAGATTACCGCGCATTGCCCCCTTATCATATTATGCTCATCGCCATGCAAAAAAAGAGGGCGAGATGATCTGGCATCCTGCAAAAGATGGTCTCTCAACTGCTGAAACTATTTTGTACATGCTACGAGAAGATAAAGAGTGGAGCCCTCAAGAGGCGCGTATGCTTGACGTTTTGCTCATGGTGCATGCTGAGCATGGTGGCGGTAACAACTCAAGCTTTACCTGTAGATGTCTATCCTCATCTGGTACTGACCCTTATTCTGCCTATGCTGGAGCTATAGGATCGCTTAAAGGGCCCAAGCATGGTGGAGCTAACTTGCAGGTATTAAAAATGACTCAAGATCTTATGGACTCTCTTGATGATTGGACTAAGCCCAAAAACGTACAGGGCTATCTTAAGAAGCTCCTAGCAAAGGAAGCTTTTGATAGAAGCGGTCTTATCTATGGCATGGGTCACGCCGTCTATACCTTATCAGATCCTAGGACCGTTATTTGCAAAGACTACGCCTCAAAACTAGCCCAAGAGCTTGGAGGGATATGGCTTGATCGCTATAAGCTATTGGAGTGTATTGAAGATGAAGCCAAAGAGCTTATCATGCAAAAACGTGAGGGCGATAAACCCGTCTGCGCAAATATAGATTTATATTCAGGGCTTATATATGAAATGCTCCAGATTCCTCATGAGCTCTTTACTCCCCTGTTTGCTATGGCGCGCCTGGCAGGCTGGTCGGCGCATCGTTTTGAAGAGCTCATGTTTAGCAAGCGCATCATAAGGCCAGGCTACAAAAGCATAGTTAAATCCCAGCCTTATATTGCACTCAAAGAGCGTGATCAGCAGTAGTGCTTAGGGGGGCGTTCAAGGACCGGCTAAACCTTACAAGGCAATTTAATGACACTAGAGCAGTGCCTCAAGGCTGCAGGCGCTCAAGGCAAGAGACCCGCTACTGCTCTTCTCGCCCTATCTCACGCTTTTGCTGAACCTCATAGCTGCGACCTGTAAGTTTAGAGTAAAGACGCCCGTCATCTAAGATGTTAAATAATGAATCAATTTTGTTTTCGTCTGTGTATGGAAAGCGCAGTTTAAGACCCTCTTCTTGGCTGCGCTCAAAGACGTAGCCCCAAGCTTCTTCTTCATTAGCTTGGGCAAAACGCTCCATAAAAGCGCTTGTTTTATAAAGCGCTTCATCATTTTTCTTAAGTTTAGTTAGCTTCCGACGCAATTTTTTGGGGTTTTCAGTAAGCATATCAATTAACATGCCTTCAGACTCACTAAATATTGCATCAGCAATTTCCCTAAAAGCCTCATCTGTCTGCTCATACATCTTGGAAGTAAAACGAGTTGCCTGCTCAAAGTAAAACTTGTTAAAAATAAACAACTTGGTATCAACAAGAAGAAAGTCTATATCCTCATCAAACTCAAAATAAGACTTTTTTGCTGCCTTAAGTTTTCCCTCTTCAAAATAGACACCAACCGTTGGGAAATGATCTTCTTTAATTCTCTTTGCAAGACGTCTAGGGAAAATTTTTCTACCATGGACACAAAAGAGCTTTTGCCCGTCAAGCTCAAAATCATGTTCCACCAGATAAAAGCTTCCTTTTCGAGCCTCATCAATGTCCTTGGTGATTTCATAATCATTTCTCTTAATTCGCTTAATAAGATCATTAAAGATTTCATTATGCTCTTCAAGATCAATAAACATGACCGAGGTTTTGCCATCTGCTAGATAATCATATGCACGCAAATCTCTTAATGACACTGCCGCTATCTTATCTTTCAAGCTTTGCGATAAGAACTGCCCCACATCTAAAGCATCTTGTTGCAACTGATAAATTTGGCTGCCTGCTTCTATTGAAAACTCTTCACCATCTTCTGCTTCATCATCTTGTGAGGAGCTTTTCAAACTCATATCCACAAGATACACCTGTGCATTCCAGAGTTTTTCACTTGAAGAAAGTTCTAATAATTTTGACCAGATTACCCGTGCTTCCAAGCCTTTTCCTCTCTTGTCTCATCATCTTATGTAGTTAGCTATTATATCTTAGTCCTCTTTTTGAGCTAAAGATTGATGAAACAAAGCAATTAAAAAACTTGAGCCCCTTAGTATAGTAAAAATAAAACTCCCCCCAGCTCTTATATGCCAGGAGGAGTATATGTATCCGATAAAAACGGGTGTGTATTACTTAGTTGTCACTAATCTTTCTTAAACCCAAGGCGACGCGCCCATGCCAGACTTGCTGCACCCATTGCAGCCATTATACCTGCTACGCTCAGCATTGATGAGTCAGAAGTTTGTGGTAACTTACCAGACTTGATCTGCTGTTTTGCTTTCTTGGCAGGCTTTTCTGCTGACTCTTGCTTGCTTTCATTATCTGCCAAAAGAACAGGGTTTTCCTTAGTAGAAACATTCAAGAAACTGCTTGCAAAACCGCCGGCACTAAGCTCAGGTTTTTTATTTGCTGTTGTATCATCAGCAGGCTTTGAGGCCTCAAGATTTAAAGAATCACTGCCCACTGAGCTGCCATGTTTATCTGTAGAGTCAGGCTGTACTCCATCTGCAGGCTGGGCTTCCTCTTTAGGCTGGGCTTCCTCTTTAGGCTGAGCTCCATCTGCAGGCTGGGCTTCACCCTCATCTTTTGGCTGATTTTCTGCTGAATCCTTATCTGAATCCTTATCTGCTGGCTTGCTATCTTTTGGCTGATCATCTTTTGCTAGATCTTCACCTTCATTTGGCTTAACTTCGCCTGCAGGCTCAACATCTTCACTAGCTTCAGCACCATTTTCCGCTTTTGGATCAGTTTGGTCAGTTGCCTCTGCTCCAGGCTCAGTGCCCGTATCAGTTCCAGGCTTGGTCTCTGGAGTAGTGCCATCCGGTGCAGGCACAACGACCTTATCGTCTTCTTCCCTTTCTCCATTTCCATTTGGATCAGGATTCTCAACACCAGCGCCAGGGGCAGGCTCTCTAACTTCCCCTCCTCCATCTTCTTTTGGAGCTTCAGATTTCTCAACTGCCTCTAAAGCAGTCTTGCTCTCCTCAGAAATTCGCTTGATGTTTTTAAGAGCAGCATCGATCTTCTCGCCATCAGCACCGGTTCCACCAGCAGAGTGATCTGTGTTAATACCATCAAGCTCAGCTAAAGCGTCATCTAAAAGCTTCTTAAGCTGTTCTTTTTCCTGCTCAGAATAATGCTGTTCCTTCTCATTGTCTGCAGCCAGCAGATCATTGTAGCGCTCTTGCAGCTCTTCTTTTGCTACTTCCTTCTCATACTGAGCAAGAGTTGAATAAATGCTTTGCGATAAGACCTGGGTCTGATCATACTGAGTAGCATAATTACCCTTGAGCTCTCTCATTTCTTCTTTAAGCTGTTCTTTATATTGAGCAAGCTTTTCTTTTACCTTTTCATTACTGGCGCGCTCAATACCGCTGTTAACATGAGTCTCCACATTAGTTAAGGCACGCTCTAAGGCATCGGTCTCTTGCTTTTCAAGCTCTGCACGCAGCTCAGCCAAAGCACGATCTTTAGCCTCATTTACTTCTTGAGCTGTTGAATAAAAACCATCTTGAATCTCAGAATTCTTTTGGTTAAATGTCTCTAAAAAGAGGTTAAAGTAGCTGTGGTCTGTTGCATCAAGCTTAAAGCTTGCCTCTTGCTTAATTGCTTCAAGCTGCTTTTTAGCCTCAAATTTGGCTTTTTCAACCGTATTTTCCTCAGCTGCGTCTCCATCACCTTCTAAAACAGGTAGAGGGGCAGCAGCAAAAGCGCTCTTATAGTCTGCATTGGGACTACTAAGGGCTAGCAAAGCTACGGCGGCTGTAGCGCATACCAGGCTTGGGTAAATGATTAAATCTTTTTTCTTCATACTCCACCAATCTATGAACTATCCAATAAAGATAGCTAGGACTAGAACTATCACAATCTAACACAATCAATAAAAAAGACTAAATAATAAGTGTACGAATATGATTAACACTCAGTATATTACCCTAGTTGATTATGTTGAGCTGCCCACAATTTTGGCGGGGTAAGTGGCAAGTCAGTAGGGCAAAGTCCATCCATAGCAGCATTAATAGCGCCAAATAGGGCTGGAGCTGGGGTATCACTTACTAACTCACCAATGGACTTTGCTCCAAAAGGACCGCTTGGTTCATATGATTCTATAAAGACAACCTGAATATCTCCACAATCTTGTCTTGTGGGAATGCGATAACTTAAAAGTGAGTTTTCTTTCATCTTTCCTTTATCGCTAAAATGCACATCCTCACTTAAGGCATAACCCATGGATTGCACAATTCCACCCTCAACTTGAACCAAAGCCAGATTCTTACTAATAACCGTTCCGCAGTCTACGGCCGCCGCATATTGTTTAACTTCTACTTTCCCTGTTTTAGGATCATAAATAATCCTGGCAGCACCAGCCATATATGGAGCAGGGCTAATGGGAGAACCGTGGCTTGCAGTACCAAAGAGCATCTCTTCTCGCACATTACCTGACAGGGCAATACCAAGGTCTTTAACATTCATCACAAACTGTTCAACTACCCCTTGAGATTCCACGCTTGGCCTAAGCTCATCTGGACTCAAACCCTCTTGAGACTCAGGATCATCAGGCGCATACACGGCATTGGTATCTCGTGCTGAGGCAACAAAAGGATGAGTAAGCTGAGGAATTTTGTGATAAATCTTATTATCTTTAAGCAGCAAACTTCCATCTTCTGCAGATGAAGCAGGAAGTCCCAACTCTTTTGCAGCTGCTTTTAAAATATTGGCTTTAAGCTGAGCAGCAGCCTTAATAACCGCCCCTCCTGTTACATAGGTAGAGCTTGATGCATATGAACCTGGGTCATAAGGAGTTACATCAGTATCTGCACATAGGCTAGCAATTGAATCAACATCGCAATCCAGCACTTCAGCTGCCATCTTAGTAAGCACTGTATCACAGCCCGTACCGTTATCAGTGGGACTCATTAACAGCGTATAATCTCCACTCTCATTTAAACGAATGGCTACCGTAGAGGTGTCAACACCTGCAATACCACTACCCTGCTGGGCTAAAGCAAAGCCTATGGCCTCAATTCTTCCATCATCTAAAATCTTCTTGCAGCTTTGATCAAAATCTTTAGCGCCTATCATATCTGCTACCGTATCAAGGCACTGAGGCAGGGTGCATGAAGCAATATGGTCACCATAAGCTACGGGCGTATCACCCTGGCGTACCATGTTCTTACGTCTAAACTCTACTGGATCAAAACCATAGCGCTGACACAGCTTATTAACTGCAGATTCAACAGCATAAATACCTTGCACAGCCCCATAACCTCTAAATGCTCCAGCTGGGCATTTATTGGTATAAACTACCTGTGCAAAAAACTCTGCCGACTCAAGTGATTGATATAAGGGCATAGATTTTCTGCCAACATGACCAAGAGTAGTCCAGGCATGCTCACCATATGCTCCCTGATCAGATAGGGCATCAATCTTAATACCCAAGAGCTTGCCTTCATTGCTAGCAGCAAGGCAAACCTTTACCCTTACAGCATGACGAGAATTGCTGGCACTAAAGGTATCTTGGCGAGAAAGACAAAGATAGCAGGGCTTGCGCAAGGTCCAGGTACAAAATGCCACATAAAACTCTGCAAGGCTGGTTTGCTTTCCACCAAAACCTCCGCCAATACGTGGCTTTACTACACGCACCTGTGATGGGTTAATACCTAAAGCAGTAGCTACCTGGCGCTTTGCATGAAAGGGAACCTGCGTAGAACTTACAATATGCAAGCGCCCGTGTTGATCTATTTGAGCAAAAGCTCTATATGACTCCATCATGACGTGAGCTTGAGCTTTGGTATAAAAACAGTCCTCTAAAATAATGTCTGCCTCTTGTTTTATTTCTTCAAAAGGTCGACCAAATTTTAAATTATGCGTACCAACAAGATTACGTGCAAAATCCCAGCCACCAACCTTTTGTGGCAAGAAACAATGAGGGATTTCTGGGTGTACTACCACAGGATTATCAAGAGCCTTTTCTGGATCAAGCACCGGCTCTAATTGCTCATATTCAACTTCAACCAAGGCAGCCGCGGCTTTAGCTAAGCGCGGGGTCTCAGCCACTACAATAGCAGCAGGATCCCCAACAAAGCGCACATATTCATCCAAAATGCGCCTATCTTGGGGGCTTGGCTCTGGTGCTGTTTGCCCGGCTGATGAAAAATAATTCTCCGGAACATCCTTATGCGAATATACGGCAATAACACCTTGTAAGGCTAAGGCCTTATCGGCATTAACTGAAATTACCTTGGCAAAAGCATGAGGTGAGCGAACCAAGGCAAGGTGCAGGCAGTGCAAAGGAAGCTGATCTTCCGTATAAACGGGCTGACCCAAAATGAGCGCGTCAGAGTCAATTTTTTTATCCTTGCCACCAATATATCTGCTCTCTTTTAAGCCGGGAACTCCCTTTGGAGAAAAGATCTTATCCTGCTGTGGAAGAGCTTGTTCATCGAGGTGAATGATTGCACCAGTTTCATGAGCATTATTATTGAGCTTGGGCATCTAAATACCTCCTGATTGCGCGTTGGTGCACCTGATAACCGCTGCAGCGGCATAAATTTCCCAGAAGCTGTTCTTTTATCTGCTCGTCACTGGGGATAAACGACTCTTTTTGAGCCCTGCGCGATAAGGCCAAAACATTCATAACCATACCGGGAATACAAAAACCACACTGTTCTCCGCCCTCATCAGCAAGATAGTGGCCAAAGATAGAAGCCTCTTCTTGCAGCGCCTCAAGGGTAGTAATTTCTTTGCCTTCTACCTGGGCTGCTAATACAGAGCACGATAAAACTGGGTTTCCATCTAGCCATACGGTGCACAGACCGCAATTAGAACTTTCACAACCGCATTTTACTGAGCTATAGCCACACTCTCTTAAGAGCTCATATAAACTAAGGTCTGGGGCTATGAGTTGGATAAATCTTCTTCCATTGATACTGCATTGCAATAAAACCGCTTCTTGTCCCTCATGCGGCATAATGTTTGATGAGGAAATCATGCATCCAACCCCTCTCCAATAAGCTCTTCTAGCATCTCAGGAATAAAGCGCTCTAAAACAGAGAGCCTAAATTCTTTTGGCGCAGCTTGAGCAGATCCAAAACTCATATCTTCTTGAATGCTCTCAAGAAGTGCCTTCATATAAGCTTCTTCTTTGATTTGAGCAAGGAAGTCCTGAGGCTTATCTTGTTTTTCCTTGAGAAGTTCGCTGAGCTCTTGTGAAGCTTTCTGCGCATATCTTGCAATTCCTGGTCTTGCACCTACACATAAACGCAGCTCGCAGTCGGGCTCATAACTTATCGCACAGGTTAATAAGGGAAAATCATTTGCTGTTAGACGCAAGGCCTTATATGCTCCCTTAGCCTGAGCACTAAAACCTTCTTTTGGAAGAATGAGCGCCACCATAAAATCTTTTTTAAGTGCTGATGCAGGCAGGGCAAGAAAATCAATAAAAGAAAGCTCGCCGGCTTGGGCGAGCTTTACACGTGCCTGTGTTGCTAGGAGTACAGGTAGGGCATCGCTAAATGCAAACCTGCTGTAGACCGAGGCTCCCAGTCCCGCCGTATTTCTTAACTGTCGTCCAACTATGCCTTTTAATGCTCTTGGTAGCACAGCACCATAAAACTGCGCAAGCAGCTCATGGTCTTCAATTTGACCATAGCTTAAGCCTGCCCCCAAATAAAGGGAGCCATCTTCTAATCTTTCAATTTTTGTATATTCTGGGATAGAACTGAGATCAAGACCTTTATCAAATACCCTGGAACCCTGTCTAAGCCAGTGGTTTCCAGCTAGAATGACGCAGGATTCCTGAGAATTTAGAGCCTCTAGGACCTGCTCAACCGTGCTACACCGTTGATAGGCGCGCAAACTGAACATTCATCCCCCTCTGTCTGTTTGTGGCCGTCAGTCCCCTCATTATACCAGCTCTTATTTTGCTTATGAGCACAAAATATAAAGTCGTGCTTTTTTACGCTCAGTCATCTTTATGTAGTGGCAGACTCTTCTAGGGCAAGCTTTTGAGTCCATGCCTTCCAGGCTGCAAGATAATCCTGAACCTCTTTTGCCTCTCGTTCTGCCTTTGCCTGCGCAAACATCTTTCCAAAAAGACCAGAATATTCCTGAACGCTTACCAGTAAAACACTCTTATTGTTGTCTCCATCTTTAATGCTACACATAAGATGTGAGCGCAAGGGTCCAATATGTGCATCAATGATGAGTTCGTGCTTTTGGGGGTCAATCTTACTAATCTTAGCCTTCATGCTTACACCCTCAGAAGTTTTAATGCTATAGCGGCGTCCATCTACAAAAAACTCCTGTTTATTTGCAGCAGAATTTGTATCAGCATCTGCGGCAGAAGCCTCTGTGTTATTAAAGCCCAAAACCCTAATTGACTCAACAGAATCAAGTTGTAAAAGCCACTGATTCATTTGTGAGAGAGCCTTCCAGGCCAGCTCTTTGCTTGCGTCTAACTCTGCTGATGCTTGAAAGCTTGGCTGTTGTTTTTTCAAGTTCTACTCCTCCTATAAAAAAGCCACGGACCTAAAAAACACTCCGGGACCGTGGCATCAATTGTATAGGATATCTAAATACTAGGAATTAAGGCAAGCTTTTATCATGCTTAAGCTTCAATCCCTTACATTTTGTGCCTTAATTTGACATCTTTTGTTATAAAAATTGCACTTTTATTGAAATCTAGGTCCTTATCCGCAGATTAACGCTTTTTTAAGCTGCCCAGAATTCCTCTAATAAGCGTGCTGCCTATCTGGCGACCTACCGTTGAAGTTGCAGCAGATAGAGCTGAGTTAAGCACCTTATTAATGGGATTATTCTTAGCAGCACGCTCTGCCTCACGCTGGGCTGCGGCCTCTGCTCTTAAGCGTTCTTTTTCTGCTCGTGCCCGTTCACGCTCATAGGCAGCTTGAGCTTTTGCCTCTTCTTTAAGACGCTTTTCTTCCTCTTTTTGTGCCTTAGCCTCTTGCTTTAAGCGCTCTTGTTCAAGTAGAGCCTCTTGAGCTTCTTGTGCCTTAGTCTGTAACAGCTCATAGGCGCTTTCTCTATCTACTACCTGGGCATACTTTAATTGGAAGTTGGACGATAAGATAAGTTGCTCGCGGCGTGCAGCATCCAAGGGACCAAATTGTGACTGTGGTGGCAAGATATAAGCGCGCTCAACTACAGACGGCTCACCCTTATCGGCCAAAAAGCTCACGAGGGCCTCACCTGTTCCCAGATTTGAAATCTGTTCTTCAGTAGAAAAAGCGGGGTTTGGACGATAAGAATCAGCCGCTGCCTTAATGGCTCGCTGATCAGCAGGGCTATATGAGCGCAGTGCATGTTGGATGCGGTTACCCAACTGCGCTAAAACAGCGTCAGGAATGTCAGCAGGGCTTTGTGTGCAGAAATACACGCCCACACCTTTAGAGCGAATCAGCTTTACTACCTGCTCTATTTTATCGACCAAAGCTTGTGGGGCATCTTTAAAGAGTAGATGAGCCTCATCAAAGAAGAAGACCAAGCGGGGCTTTTCCATATCTCCCACCTCAGGCAGACGCTCAAAGAGCTCTGAAAGCATCCATAATAAGAAGGTAGCATATACCAAGGGAGACTGGATGAGCTTTTGAGCATCAAGCAAATTAATGACGCCCCTGCCATCACTTTCTGTTTGAATCCAATCAATAATGTCTAAGGCTGGCTCTCCAAAAAAGTGATCTGCACCCTGGTCTTCAAGACGAAGGAGCGCACGTTGAATAGCGCCTACGCTGGCACTTGATATATTTCCGTATCGGGTTTTATATGCTGCGGCATTATCGCCCACATAAGTGACCATGGAGCGAAGATCTTTGAGATCAAGAAGAAGCAGACCCTCATCATCTGCAACCCTAAAGACTATGCTCAAAACGCCTTCTTGCACCTCTGATAGACCTAAGAGTCTGCTCATAAGCACGGGTCCCATCTCAGAGATGGTGGTTCTTACGGGGTGACCCACTTCTCCAAAAATATCCCAGAAACGTACGGGAAATCCTTGGTAAGAGAAGTCATCAGCTATATTAAAACGCGCAATGCGCTCTTGCATATCACTAGAATCAGTGCCAGGAGCGGCCAGACCTGCGACATCGCTTTTGACATCTGTCAAAAATACCGGTACTCCCGCAGCAGAAAAGCTCTCTGCAAGCACCTTGACCGTAATGGTTTTACCAGTGCCTGTTGCACCCGCAATTAAGCCATGACGATTAGCCATCTTAAGAGGCAAGGCAATGAGCTCTTTAGTATCCATAGATTGGGCGATAAAGGCCTGACCCTTACTAAACATTTTGACTCCTCAACAGTTTTAGCTTTACTTAAGTTTAGCTTGTGCGCTTAGTATTGCGCTTAAAATAGCGACACTTATTAAACTGACACTTTGAGTTTAACACCGCAGGCATGCACTCGATAGGCTCAAGGGGTAGCTCTAAGGCTAAAATTTCCGATAAAAATGTACAACTGCGCTCAAGAGTGATATAAGCGTGCATCTTGCAACAAGGAATCTGCTGAGAAACACGGACCCTTGGATAAGCCTCATCACAAAAGTGCTCCAAGCTTTGGCAGAGCTCTTTTTGCTGTTCTAGTGTATAGGCATGAGAGAGGCTATACTTTAAAGCCGTCTGCAAAAAAGCAGATGCTGCCTTATCTAAAGAACAGTGCTTTTCATGAGATATAGTACAGGTAACGGTATGTTTTAGATATTCAATAAGCTCTAGCAGAGCCGCTTTAAGATCAAAAATCTGTGCTTTGGGATGCGCGTGTTTAAGAAGATAATTATGGAAAGCAGTGAGCAAAGAAGCTGCTACCAACACATGATTTTGAGGCCCCAAAGGATCTAGCTCCTCATCAGAAAAGGCCTCTGCCAATATACGTGCAGGATCTAACTCATCCTCCCAGTCAAAAAAGTCCAGAGCAATATCATTTGAAATTTGAAACTGTTCATCTTGAGCGGCGCAATAAGCATGCCGATTATGCAAGTGTCCTTGCATAGAAGCACAACCCCCTCAACCATTGTCAAAAAGTAAAGCTGCAGAATATATCTTGTAAAATATATCTACAGCTTATTCTACAGCTTATAAAACTTTGTACTAGCTTAAGTCTAGCAGTAAGTGCAGCTAGTTGGCTATGAAATATATAAGAAAACAGTCAAACGGTCTATTGCTAGCGTGATGCCCTCAATTGTGGATGCTTTCTCATTTCCTCTAGTAGCTCAGCCTGTTTTGTTAAGTCTGTCACCGTCTCCAAACAGCCAAGATAGCGCCCATCTGCATCACGAAGAGCTCGATAATCAACTAAAAATTCTTTGCCATTTTTAAAGGCAATACGGCTTTCTACCTCAGACTGTCCACTTTTTAAGCGCGTCAGCACCTCTTTGACCATTTCATGCGACTTATGAGGATGACAGGTGTATACATTAGCACCTAAGTTTGCCTTTGTGCGCAAAAAGTGCATCTCATCAGGCTGAGAATAATAATGCAAGGTATCATCTGCTGCCACAAAGGTAATCTCTACACCCATCTTATTAAGCATAAGAACAAGCTCTTGAGAATTAAGTTTTCCGGTGGGAAGCTTAAGGTATTCCTCTTCAGTTTGCGTCTTCTCCTGTTTGGGAGCAGTCCAGAGGCGTGCCTCATCAAAGTTATAGCCAATTTCAAGAAGTGCAGCAGAGGCTTCCTCCATCTCTTCATCACTCAGCGTTTCTGCTAAAAGAGGTATAAGCACATCTCGCTCTTTAACAATCATCTCATTAAGTTTGCCTATACAAGGATGCATATACTGAACTACACCCCTCACATTAGTGGGGTCTTGCACTATTTCTTGCACAGCTGACTTAATAGCATCTCTTATTTCATCGTCACTAGACCACATAACTCGCGTAAGACCGCTTATATTATGCTTATCAAGATATGCAAAAAATACCAACTCTTTAAGGTTAAAGTGGCGATCCACTGCCGATAAAAACGCGCGCAATCTCTCTTCTAAGAGCTCAAGGGGCTGTGCTCCATGAACAACTGGGCGCACACCCTCTCTAAAGAGATCCATCATCTTTTGAGCATCTAATTGGAAGTATGCCAAAGGATGGGGAGGATAAAAGCTGGGGAGCTGCTTTTGCATCTGGGAAACAGAGTCTGAAACGCTTGCATGATGCACCTCACAAAGGCCAGAGAGCTGGCAGCTATCCATGCCCTCTTTCATTAATTCTTGCTCTGCATCAGATATTGCCGATACGGGCTTATCGCCAAAAACCTTGTTGAACTCTTCTTTAAGAGCCTCAGGGCTTTCTCCCTTTTCCAGGCGCTCAAGCATAGTTTTAATAGCGCGGGCTTCAGGACTTAAGCTATCTTTACGGGGATCCATAAGGGGACTCCTATCAAACATGGGCTGTGTATACGCTTATAGTAATACCCAAGTTAAGCCTGAGATTCTGTTGCAAAAGTAACATAGAAGGATCTTTTTGAGGCCTGTTTTTAGAGCCTGTTCGCAAACAAAGCCACACCGTACAAAATATGTAGAAATGGTTAACTTTATAATTCCTATTGCAATTGGGGGATTTTAATCTATAGTAAGTTACAGGTAATTAATATTTATCTTAACTACCTACTCTCCTTACTCTTGGGCCCCAACCCAAGTGCCTAATATAGGCAACATGCTTAACGCGTCTGTCTCCCTCTCTCCCATCAGACGTACATCCTAATGAGGACTGCAAACCACGTGACTGGGCTTGCAGTCCTCATTATTTTTGACTCCCCTGCATTCTACACAGCGCCTTATACTCCCCTGCAGTCGTACACACATCCCTGTAGGCCCTAGGTCTACAATTATGAAGATTTTATAATCATCTTTAAAATTTTTACATATTCAGCCTTTCCCGCTACTTTTAAGCTTTACAATGGTGAATTTATATATCTGTGGAGCTCTTCATACACAGGTAACCAGTAATATCCCTACGCTATAAGAAAGACGAGGTGCCAAATGAGTGGCCTAAATAAACACACTCTTTTACAGAGCCTGCTGTTTTGGGTTTTGCTCGCCATTCTTGCAGGTATTGGCTTGGGTTTGATAATGCCCAACTGGTTTATCGCAATTTTTGCAACATTTAATGAAGTATTTGGCTCATTTTTAGGTTTTGCGGTTCCACTTATTATTGTGGGCCTCATTACTCCAGCAATTGCTGGTCTTGGTAAGACTGCTGGAAAGTGGGTACTCATTACTGTTGCTCTTGCTTACGGCTCTACATTGGTGGCAGGCTTTGGAACCTATGGCCTTGCTACGCAAATTTTCCCCAGCTTACTTGCAGGTGAAAGCTTACAAAGTTTGACTGAACCACAAAACACCGTACAGTCCTTTTTGCAGGGAAGTCTCACCATTCCTGCACCATTTGGAGTTATGACCGCCCTGGTGCTCTCGTTTGCCCTGGGTATTTGCATGGCTTTCCTTCAAACCCCCACCCTACAAACTGTCTTTTTTGAGTTCAAAAAAGTAATTATGTTACTCATCAGACGTCTTATTGTTCCTCTCTTGCCTGTGCATATCTTTGGTATCTTCATGAACATGACACGCTCAGGTGAAATTGTAGTTGTCTTGGTGGCCATGGCTAAGGTTGTAGTATTTTCTATCATCCTTACTTTTGTAATCTTGATTTTGCAATATATCATTGCTGGTTTATTTACTAAGACTAACCCCTTAAGAGCGCTCAAGAACATGCTTCCCGCATACTTTACTGCTTTGGGAACCGCTTCTAGTGCAGCAACTATTCCTGTTACCTTGGGTTGTGCCGAGAAAAACGGTGTTTCTCAAGAGGTAGCTGGCTTTACTGTTCCCCTATGTGCAACCATTCATCTTGCAGGCTCTACAACTAAAATTGTGGCCTTTGCTTTAGCGGTTATGTACATGACCGGCATGCCCATCAATTTTGCTGCTTTCTCAGGCTTTATTCTTATGTTGTCCGTAACTATGATTGCAGCACCCGGTGTTCCTGGTGGAGCAATTACCGCATCTCAAGGTGTCCTCACAAGCATGCTGGGCTTTACTGACCCTATGTATGGCCTTATGGTTGCCTTATATGTTGCAATTGACAGCTTTGGTACCGCTTGCAATGTTACTGGTGATGGAGCCATCTCTCTTATCGTCAACAAGATTGCTAAAGGACAGATTGGTGAGCGCCTACATCAAATTGATGACAGTGAGTTTGAACTTGCTTAGAATAAAGATTGCTTAACTAAGGCTCTCAACTGCAAATATTGACAAATGTAAAACCCTCTTTACTTGTTAGGATTTTATGTAGAGAGGGTTTTCTTATACCTTATTGGATACAAGTACAGCCTTTTGCGGTATAGCAAATTTAATGAAAGTTATTGTGCCTCGCATATAAGCAGATGGCGCCTTATAGAAAGGTTGTTAACTATGGAAAAAGAGTTCAATACCTACCTTGCTAACTTGGCAATTTGGAATGCTAAGCTTCACAACATTCATTGGAACGTTGTAGGTATGCAATTTGTACCAGTTCATGAGTTTACTGAAGCAGAGTATGACAAGGCTTTTGAGCGTTTTGATGAGGTAGCTGAGCACTTCAAGATGTATGGCTACACTCCTGTTTCAACCCTCAAAGAGTACCTTGAGCTTGCTACCATTAAAGAGATTGAGCCTAAGGCATTTAGCTGCAAGGAAGCTATTGAAATTGTTCTTGCTGATATGGAGCTCATGCGTGACATGGCTACCAAGCTTAGAAATGATTCAGATGAGCAGGGTTGGTTTAGCGCTGTATCCATCTTTGAGGATCATGTAAATGACTACAACAAGCAAATTTGGTTCATGAAGAGCATGCTTGCTTAATCCTGAAGTAATCCTTCCATACTATGAATCCCAAATGAGACTCATATACACACCCCACTTCTAAGTCTTATTTGGTACATACAAAAAGCGACCCCTTAACAGGGTCGCTTTTTGTTGCAATAACATGCAGTAGGATTTCTTAGTTTTTAGCCCCTATACTTATTGGACTTTTAGTCTAAGTCTTTGGGCCAATTTTTTAACCTACTGAGTGTAAACCATGTCTTCCTATTTTACAAATTTAGAACTCACTAAAACCTCATCCTCCATGACCTCTTTATATACCTTCCATTCATTGTAAATGGGTTGGCCATCAAGGCTAAGCTTGCCTAGCTGCTTCATTCTATAAAGCTGATATACAAAAACTGCAATATTGGCGATAAGAGCCAACAAAGAAACAATGAAAAATGCCTTGGGATCCATAGAGGCTTTTACTGCAAAGCTTCCTTCATCAATAAAGGCTGGAAGTGTTTGGGCAAACATGCACCAGAATGCCAAGGTATGTGCTCTATGCTGTAACCATGCACCTTTCTTAATAAAGAAGGCCGCAAAGGTACAAGATAATAGCAAAGCAAGACCACAATAAAAACTATGACTAGATAGGCAGTTATAGGTATAGGCATAGTTCCATAAATCATAAGCAATAATCCAAGGAAAGATCATATCTGGCCAAAGCATATCGCGAGACTTTCCCTTACCTATGGTAATACCAAGCCAACCGGTAATAGTAATAATGTTAAGCAAGCCGGCAATGCCATTCATAATATTCCAAGGTCCGCTCATCATATATACGCCATCTATAAGCTGGCCTGTGGCAGCAAAGCCAAAAACCTGAAAATCGCGAATACAGGCTTCTAAAATATTGATAGCCAAAATAAGCGGAGGGAAGCAGAGGAGCCATTTTTTATCGGCAGCTCCTTTTACATAACGAATAACCCAAAAGCCCACACAACCAGCTAGACAAGAGTAGACCTTTGCATAATGAAACCAGTCATCCACAGATGTTCCTGGTACTGATTTTGGCCATACAAAAAAGGTGAGTACCAGAGGCAATACTATAAAACTTAAAGCACCAGTCCATTTATTAAGGCGGGAAAATTCATTAGCTCCCACCAAGGCCATAAAAACAATAATCCACATACAAACTTGGGCCAAGCTTAGTGGTTCATATAAAAACATGGCGTCCCCTTTCGCGCTTCTCGGCCAAACTAAATAAATCATCCCCAGGAAAAACTATCACCATAGTTTCTTCATATTTATCTTTAGATTAATAAGAAATTGACTGGATGTCAATATTATTAGCCCTAAATTTGTAGCTTGAGGATAAAATAAGATGCCTGATAAAGGCCTCTTTTATACTAAAAAAGTTGCATCCATGTTTACTTATATTAAGATTGACTGATGTACAAAAATTCTCCATACTAAGGGTATTAAGAGCAGTAAGGAGGATCTTATGAAGCATCCCAATGCAGGCCTTCATCTCTTCTGTAGTCTAAGCTGCGCCTGCCTCTTATCCATTGTTCTTGCGGGCTGTTCTGCCCAAGATGAACAGTCTGGGCAACTCTGTCCTTTTTTACCCAACGGAAAGCCCATAGCAGAAGGCTCTGCCCTCTATCCTGATCCACTTGAAAGTACTAAAGAGGCGGATTCTCAAGCTAAAGCTGCCTTAGGTGCTGATGGTGTCTATACAGGCAAAGCTCAGGGTATGTGTGGAGCTATTGAAGTCACCATAGAGATAAAAGACTCACATCTAACAGTCAAGTCAATTTCTCAAGAAGGTGAAACACAGGGTGTTGGAGGTTATGAGGCTATAGTAGATGGCACCTATGCCAAGCTCATTGAAAAGGCTCAGGGCACTCAGTTTGATGCTGTATCGGGCGCCACTCTCACCAGTCTTGCAGTTCAAGAAGCGGTGCAAGAAGCAATTGATGCATCCAATAAAGCAAAGGGCTAGGCCCTAAGGAGGATTTCACTATGAAACAACAAGCAAAGCAAGATGCTCTTAATGTTTCTCGCCGTGATTTTTTAAGAGCTGCCCTCTCAAGTGGAGCTGGAGCGGCACTTCTTTCTACCGCCTGTGCCCTTGATCCAAATAAGGTATTGGCCTCTGAGATAGCCTCACAGGCTTCTTCTCTACCAAGTCAAAACCCCAAAGCCCCTTTGGGCAGCAATCACTCTGTGGGCTTAAGCGCTGATCATCGCCACTATGGTGGTTGGTCAGCTGATGGTTCGTGGGCAGCCTCTGTACCAGAGTCAAAACACAGCAATGCAAGCTCTGATGATGGAAGCTACCGCGTTTTAAACTCTCAGTGCTTTCCCGCTGATGATGCAAGTCCTATTCCCCCTCTTCCTGTTCCAGATAGCTGGGATAAATCTTGCGACATTGTAGTTGTAGGCGCAGGAGGCGGCGGCCTTAATGCAGCTGCTCGCTGTGCAGAATTAGGGGCTCATACTATCTGCGTAGAGGCTATGGATATGTGGGGCGGCAACGCTCAGTCCGCTGGTATGTGCGGAATTTTGGGCGGATCAAAAATGCAAGATAAGCTTAAATTTGCACTCCCCTCTTGGCCTTATAGCGCAAAGAAAATGGTAGATTATGCCTTACCCCAGTATCACTATGCTATGGATCCAGAGCTTCTCTACCTTATCGCCGATCAAGCTGGTAAATCTATAGACTGGATGGCTGAGTGCGGAGTTGAATGGCGCTTGGGTGAAGTGCCTGTTTACGTAGCTCCCAAAAACTCAACCCTTGATCACCACGTTCTTAAAATGAAGGACGCAACAGATGCTATGTATAAATTTGCCTGCGATAAGGGCTGTGAGTTTATATTTAGGGCACCAGCTGCGGCCTTGGTCCAAAATAAGGAAGGTCGCATAGTGGGTGTTGCCTGCGACACTCCAAGCGGCAGAATGCTTATTGAGGCTAAAAAAGCTGTTATTCTTACAGCGGGAGGTTTTTGCAATAATAAAGCACTGCTTGAGAAATACTGCCCCACAGCCGCTATGGCCTGTGCCTCTAATTATCTTGTAGGTGAAGAAAAAGGTGCTTGTACTCGCATGGGCTTAGGAGTGGGAGCTGATATGAGCGGCTTTAACTCCTCTGCCTCCTTTGATGGCGGTGTTGACTGGCAGGCAGAAGGTCATAGCTGGGCACATTTCTTATATGATGGCATGACTCAGCTCTCACGCCAGCCTTGGCTCACTATAGATAGAACTGGTGCGCGCGTTCCTTATATTGACTCCAATGTTAAAAAGACCGGTGCAGATGCCATTTATGCCTTGGGTGATTTGGCAACTTGCCAGATGATGAGGCCGGGTCACCGCTCTTATATCATTTTTGACTCTCATTTCCAGGAATATCTTGGAGAATTTGCCCAAGAGCACTGTCGCATGTTCTTAACTCCAGGGCTTGCCCAAGAAGACAAAATTCCACCTAAGTACCGCGATTGGCGCAATGGTGTAAAAGATGCCTTAGATGCCGATGTTCTTAAAAAACGCAACAGCTTAGAAGAACTTGAAGCTGATATGGGCTTTGAAAAAGGTGTTTTGTGTAATGCAGTTAAGCGCTGGAATGAGTTGTGCGATAAGGGCGAAGATGACTACATTTACCCCATGCCCAAAGAATGGCTCTTTCCCATTAAGGATGCTCCCTTTTATGCTTGCCGCATAGGAGGAAACCTCTACGGAACCAAGGCTGGTCTTCTTATTAATAACAAAATGCAGGTTGTATCCACTAAGGGGACGATAATTCCGGGACTATATGCCGGATGGCACACTGCTGGCGGTGCTTGTGGTGAAAATTCTTATGTAGGTCAACCTATCTTAGGTTCTATTATGGGTGACGTAGGCTTAGCCTTTTGTGGTGGTTTTATCTGTGGAACTAAAGCCTATGAAGAAGAAATTGCTGAAATCCCAGAAAATTTGCGCTGGTAGGTGATGGTTGTGAATAAATTTAGCTCAGCTTTTAAAGAGGCTTCTCGCGCCTATGTTTTAATTTTTTCTTTACTGATAGCTATAAGCCTAATAGCACGCCTTGTCTTAGGGATAATGCAAGCGCAGGGTGCTGTGAGCTTTTTATATGATCCTCCCAAAGCAGCAAGCTCACTTGAGTCCTTATCTGGTCTCATTACTGCTCTACCCTTGCTAAGCTTGCTTGGCCTTTTTGCTCTTTTGGGTGGTCAGGCCCTAAGCTCTTATTTCAGCCTGGCACTTGATATGCATCAGGCACTTAAAAAAGAGGGTTCAAAGCTCAAGACTGCACCCTTGCTTTTATCCCATCTGGTATGGCAGCTTATAGGCCTATTAGTCTCTCTTGTATCGGCAGTAATTATCTGTAGCGGTTTTATCAGCAAAATCCAGCTAAAAGCAATTCTTAGTAAGGCAGGAGGAGGGTCTTCTCATCCTTTAATGCTGCCCTTGCTTATCGCTTTTATTATCTGCTCAATTCTTATGAGTCTTGCTGTGGTCTGTTACAGCGTGCTCTATGCTTATCAAAAAAGCAGGACTAAAACTCATACCTTTAGCTGCCATTTAAGTACAGCACTTTTAAGCCGATCTTGCATTGCACTTGCTATTATCTTAGCGGTAGCCTCTCAAATCTTTGTCTCTCTTAATCAAGCAGACAAGCAGACAGGCCTTGTATGCATACAAGCAGCATGTGGAATTATTTGCGCCTTAGCCTTTGCTACGGTCTTGCATTTCAGTAGTCAAAGCTTGCTTAAAAAGCTTTAAGAAGCCCAGCCCAGTGCTTATAAGGCACGGCAATCATCTCATGCGGCTGTAGCGCGATAAAGCGCGTAATACACAATAAAGCACAATAAAGCGTGCTAAAAGCATGATAAAGCCCCTGTAGCTATATAAAGTTCAGGGGCTTATTGTTTGTCTTAAACTCTGCTGCAGGGCTTGTATCTAAAGTTCCCGTCAGTATCCTGCTAGTAGCTAAGCTTGCATCTAAACTGCGTCTGCACCGCAGGCAGGTCTCTACTGGGCTTCAACAAAGAATACACGCAGCATATGAGGAGGGGTATTTGGTCTATCTTGACTGCCTTTGGGCAGCTTAGCTATTCTATCTACCTCTTCCATGCCATAAACTACATGTCCAAAAGCAGCATATTCTCCATCTAAAAACTGTGAGTCTGCGTTACAAATAAAAAACTGCGAGCTTGCAGAATTTGGATCTTGCGCGCGAGCCATTGATACGGTGCCGCGCGTATGACTTAAGGGGTTGTCTACACCATTAGACTTAAACTCTCCCTCAATATTTTCTGGAGCACCACCCACTCCTGTACCCAAGGGATCTCCACCTTGAATCATAAAGCCATCAATAATTCTATGGAAAATAAGATCGTCATAAAAATGGCCAAGAACAAGTTTTTTGAAATTTTCTACTGTCTTGGGAGCAGCTTTTGGGTCAAGCTCAATTACGATATGCGCGCCGCTATCCATCATAAGGTCAACCAAATTAGTACTCGTAGTACTAATCTTATAGCCAGGAGCAGCCTGCGCTTCGGGGAGCTCTTTTTTATCGGATACAGAAGATGCTGCCTGTCCTTCTTGGGATGCAGCTGCTGTCTTATCAGCTGCGCTTGAGCCAGCCTTTGAAGCGTCCTGTCCAGCTGAAGAGCAGGCGCTTAAAGACAAACTCAAAACTAAGCACAAAGCAAGAGCAGATACATAGCTTGAGCTCTTTGAAAATTTATACATATAACTACCCGGTTTCTTTCTTGAAGCTTAATCTTTAGGGTCAAGATGAAGCGTGCTAATGAGTATCTCCATGAGTATATCGTCATCTGCATCAGGATGGTGGCGCAGATAGGTTATCACACCAGTAAAGAGAATATAGAAGGTCTCTGGACGGCAGGTAATAGGTACAGAGTATTTAGTAGCATACTCCTCAACAACAATCTCATACAGGTAGCCCGCTAATTCATCAGCACTCCTGTTTAAGTAGTCCAGATAAAGACTTGCGTGCTCAGAGCTAACAAGATTCTCATCAAATAGAGAAGCTTCTGAAATGCGTGCTCGGAATACCCCTAAAAGTTGTCTAAGAGATCCCTTAACATCACCAATAGGACGAGTGTCAAACCAGTGCCTTATAGCTTCAACATAATCTTTTACATATGAATCCAAAACTGCACCGGTAATGGCAGATTTATTTGAGAAATAGTGGTAAAACAAGGAACGAGTAACACCAGCATGATCAGCAATGTCTTTAACTGAAATGCTTGATGCTCCTTTAGTTTCATAGAGCTCACGTGCTGCTACTACCAGCTTTGTTTTGCTATCTAACATCTTTTCCTCACTACTCACCTTGTAATGGCCCTGTGCGGCACCATTAAACCATGTGTACACCAGTACTATACCCGCAATGTAATAACTTAAATAATCTCAATTATATTTTTAAAGTAGTTCTTATCGTTTTCCAACTGCTCCTTATTTCCGCTGGTGCAACGCACTGGATGCTCAAGCGCTTCGGCATAAGCAGCAGACAGAGCCTTAATATCATCAAGACTACAGTTTAAAATCTCTTCCTGAATTGCTGACAGGCGCTCAACTGGGGTAGAGCATAGATACAAAGAAAGTGCCGCAGCCTGGATTTGTGCTGCGGTCTTAGGAGCTTGCTCCCTACCTAAGCTTGCCACTATACGGTCTGTTAGTTCTGACTCGCTCAATTCAAGATTTTGCAAGAATTCAGCTATACCCTTATAGGTCTCATATGAGCGCCCAATAGCAGGATCACGATAAGACACAATGCTCATAGTCTCAGTATTGGGGAAATGCATGCAGCCATAAGCACCACCCTCAAGCCTGATGCGCACCCACAAATAATCAAGGCTTACTATGCGCTGAGCTACACGCATGTGTCCGCTTGAACTATAATCCTTGCTAAATTGACCCATTACGCCAGTATAGTTAACCTCTGACTGCAAGGCCAAGCCCTCACCCTTATCGCCTAAAGGCAGACTTGCTGCCTGGGTATAAGCGGGTAGGCCGATAAAATCTTGGCACTTAAAACACTGAGCAACAGAGGATAGCTCTTCTTCTGGCTGAGTGTTTGCCAGATAGACAAAACGTCCAGAACCCTTTAAAAGGCGTTGGTACAATGACTTAAGCTGCGCTCCCAGCTCTTTTATATCAAGTTCCTGCATAGCTTTAAGTGCCTCATAATAGCTCAGGCCACTGCTCTGCTCGGTAAAAGAACCAATGCTGCTAAGATATGAGCTCATGCGATTTTTGCAGAGAGTTTCGCCTGATTCTGTAAGCATAGTTTTCATGCGTGCAAGCTCAGCATCCAAGACTTGTTTAAGACGTGAGCTATCTTCAAAGCTTGTATTGAAATAAATCTCATGCAAAAGATCAAGAGCTTTATCCTTATACTCATCAAGATATGCAGCACTTAAACCCCAGGTCATAAGATAGCGTTCTGCAAGCTCATCTTCTGGACTATATGCTGCAAGCTGTTCTTGGGCAGAGCGCTTGTGCATGGAGCTCATAAATTGAATATTACCTAAGTATGCAGTACTTAAGGTATCAAGCTCTTCAAAGCCATACTTATGCGTACTCATGCTACCCAGGCATACGCACAAAAAGGAAAACAAGCTTAGCTCTGAGTCTGCTATTTGGCAGCGTCCTGCTAAGGCTTGATTGGAAACTCCTGCTGGTGAAGCAGGAGCAAGTGGAGTTAAAACGCTTAAGTATGAAATTCCCTTAGAGCTAATACGCTTACTTAAGCCCTGAGCGCTTTCCTCCACACTATAATCATTTACCTGCACCTCTAGATCATTTCTACAAAGCTTTGGAATCTTTGCTTCGTCTTCAGGGCTGTCAGGCTGAATTGCATAGGCAGCAAGTTCTTCCTGAAAGGGTCTCATCTGATCTTTTTCTTCCTGAGATAAGGCCTCATAAACTTTTTGAGCTCTGGCTTGTGCCTCTTTAGCACGCTGCTCAAGCAGCCCCTCTTGTGGCTTCATTTCAATCCAGGCGCGACTGGGATTATTTATAGTGAGTTTGGCAAACAGCTCCTCATAATATGAGCTCTTATCGTCAAGCTCTTTTTGAAGAGTGTTTAAATGGCCTATAAAATCTAAGCTGTCTTTAATATCTTGAGAAAATATTAAAGGATTTGAACAGCTGATTCCCAAGCTTAAGCCCAATGGGAAAAATTCATCAAAATTTGCTTCTTTAATGATAAAGGCTTGAGCATTGAGCGCTGCCTGTAGTTGCTCTTTGTCAAAACCCTCCAAACAAAGCTTCTTAAAGCCTTGTATTACAGTTTCTTTGAGCTCTTCTTGCTTACCAGGGCTCACCTCTTTGAAATAAAAGCTTAAAATGGGCTGACGGTGAATTATATTAAAATCACTGTAAGAGAGCTGTGCCAAACCCTTGTTCATTAATTCCTGCTGCAACTTTGAGCTGGTATTATCTAAGGCTAGATTTCTAAGAATATTTACCGCAGCAATATCAGTATAGTTAAGTACATCAGAGCCAATTAAAAAGTTAAGACTAAGCACGGGCTTATCTTGATCTGATGCTGCAGGATAGCTTTCTACTACCGTGCGCTCTTCATCAAACAAAGGGCTATCTTCGATTACATAATCACAGCTCTTGGGTTCAAATTGCTCAAAATATTCATTGAGCTTGGCGGAAACTGCTTCAAAGTCAACATCGCCATAAACAATACTAAAGCTATTAGAAGGATGATAATGATCCTTGTGGAACTGACAAAACTCCTCATATGTAAGCTCTTCTATCTCTTTTGGGTCTCCGCCAGAGTTATAAGAATAAGCATTCTCGTACAAGACCTCATTTATCTTCTCGTACATTAGACGTTCTGGGCCACTTAAGGCTCCGCGCATCTCGTTATATACCACACCGGTTATAAAGGGCTTATTATTTTCATCAAGCTCTAAATGATGTCCTTCTTTAGCAAAGATTTTAGCTTCATCATGCATGCGAGGAAAAAAGACTGCATCTAAATAAACCTCTAGGAGATTCATATAATCTTTTTGATTTAAGGTAGCAAAAGGATAAACGGTTCTATCTGGAAAGGTAACCGCATTTAAAAAGGTTTGTAAACTGGAGCGCAAAAGACTAGCAAAAGGCTCTTTACCAGGAAATTTTTTAGACCCACATAAAACTGAGTGCTCAAGAATATGAGCTACACCGTCACCTTTATGAGGAGGTGTTCTAAAGCCAATCATAAAAGCTTTTTGAGGATCTGAACAAGCAAATTGCACAAGCTTTGCACCACTTGCGCAGTGTTGCCATTCACGGATCTCTCCCTCAATAAAGTCATAGGGATATGATGCGATAAGTTCAAAGCCTTTAGGACAAGTAGCTTCTGGGATCATGAACGCTCCTTATATATCTCAAACAACTTAGACGCATATGGGCTGCATAGTTGCGCGTATATCGTCCAGCTTGTAAGTATGCATGTGCACACAAATACACATAGAT
>JAEZZM010000018.1 GCA_023418575.1 Actinomycetes bacterium
GTACATCGTTTTATGGCTTTTGGTATTGCAGGTATTTCAATTGTCGCCGACTCACTTTCTGCTGTTAAATATGCCAAGGTTCGCTGCATTAGAAATGAACAGGGCTTGGTAACAGACTTTGATATTGAAGGAGAGTTCCCCTGCTATGGTAATGATGATGATAGGGTAGATAGCATTGCAGTTGAAGTAGCAGAATTCTTTGGCGCTGAGCTTAAAAAACATAAGACCTATCGAAACGCCGAGCATACCTTATCACTTTTGACCATTACTTCAAATGTTGTTTATGGTAAAAAGACGGGCTCTACTCCTGATGGCCGCAAAAAAGGCGAAGCTTTTGCTCCAGGTGCTAACCCTATGCATGGTCGCGATAAATCCGGAGCACTTGCTTCACTTAATTCTGTCGCTAAGATTCCGTATCACTGTGTATGCCAGGATGGTATCTCAAATACCTTTAGTATTATTCCTGAGTCTTTGGACAAGAGTGAAGAGGAGCGTATTGACCACCTTACTTCTATTATGGACGGGTACTTTGAAAAGAAGGCCTTCCATCTAAACGTAAACGTTTTTAATAGAAGCCTACTTGAAGATGCAATGGAGCATCCTGAGAAGTATCCAAATCTCACTATTCGCGTTTCTGGTTACGCGGTGCGCTTTACTGCTTTATCAAAAGAGCAGCAGCGTGAGGTAATCAGCAGAACCTTCCATGAGTCTCTCTAAGCCTCTTGTAGAAGAGCTTTTATCAGTCAAGGGGGATCGTGCTCAGCAGATCTCCCTTGAGCTAGGTAGACAAAAGGGATATATACACTCCATAGAGAGTGCTGGTTTGGTAGATGGCCCTGGGGTAAGAACGCTATTCTTTCTCCAGGGCTGTCCGCTGCGCTGCGCTTATTGCCATAATCCTGATTCACAAGTTTTTTGCTCTAAGGACACATGTGCTCCCGGTGCTCAAGAGATGAGCGTTGATGAACTTGTTGATATTGCCAAAAAATATAGGAGCTATCATGGCAAAGAGGGAGGCGTTACTATATCTGGTGGCGAACCTTTTTCTCAGGGGAAGTTTTTATACGCCCTCTTGTATCGCCTTAAAGAAGAGGGCTTTCATCTTGCTGTAGATACCAGTGGTTTTGGAAATGCTAAGTATTATACTCAATGCTTTGAATTTATCGACACTCTTCTTTTAGATATTAAAGAGTTTAATGAAGAGTCCTTTTATGATATTTGTAAGGCGCCTATGAGTGGCCTTATAAGATTTATGGAAAGCTTAAGAGCTGCAGATTATAGGGGCCAAATCTGGATTAGACATGTTATGCTACCAGGCAGGACCGATACTGAAACTTCTATGGAAAATCTTATAGAAGTAATTAAACCAATAGCAGCTTGGGTAGAACGTATTGAGATTCTTCCTTATCATAGACTTGGTGTTTCAAAGTATGAAGAACTGGGTTTAGAATATAGCTTAGCCCAGGTAGAGCCTATGAATAAGGAGAGGGCCAAGGCTCTGCAAGATTATGCTAACCGCCTCTTTGCATCTAAGATTCAAGAGGCTACTCGTGCGCTTTGGCATCACAGGGGTACTAAAAAAGAAGACGGAGTTTTAGCGCTGAAAGGTACTGAAATGGAGCGTCATGCTACACGCATAGATTATAAAGCAATGGTTGATTATCCATTGAGCAAGCTCGGTCTTTTTGAGGGGCTTTCCAATGAGGAGCTCATGCCATTTACTGATGGCTATGGGGTAATCACCTTAAGAAAAGGTGATTTTGCATTTAAAACAGGGGATCCTTCTGACCAGCTCTACATTATTTGCAAGGGGCACATTAAAATCTATTACAACACGCTTGAAGGCAGGGAGCAAATCCTGTATGTCTACAATAAAGGAGACTTTGTTGGCGGGCTTAATGTAATGGAAGATGAGGATTATCGCTATATGGGCGAGGCCTTATCTGATTGCACCTTAGCTATTGTTAAGCGTAAGGTATTTGTAGAGCACGGGCTTACTAACCCCGTTATTTTAAGGCGTATGCTTAAAAAATGCTATGAGCGCATTAGATGGGCTGAAGAGCTTGCCACACGTATGTCTTCTTCAAATGCTCTAATTAAGGCTGCAGGTCTTTTGCTTAATCTTAAAGATGAGTTTGGCGTTATGACCGTTGATGGTATTAGACTTGACTTGCCTATGAATAGGGAAGAAATGGGTTCTTTTGCAGGCCTTACTAGAGAAACCATGACAAGAAAACTGGGTGAGTTTAAAGACCTGGGTTACATAGATTATAAAGGTTCTAAGACTATCATGATTAAAGACTTAGAAGCGCTCAAGGCTTACGCTCTATAGGCTCTATCACAGCTTGGTTTTTGTAGTCGTTTGCTTTTTAATGTTGTCGTGTTTGGGTTTTATCTCGTCTATAGGCAGGATATTATTTAAAGGGATAAGCTATGCTTGCGCTTTTATCGCCAACAATGAGAATGCAACATGAGGTACCTGAGCTTTTTGGTTCAGGTACTCTTAGTTTAAGTCGCCCTGAGTTTTTGGAAGAGAGCTTAGAAATTGCCCAGGCTTTGGCAGCCTTGGATATGGATGAGCTTTCAGAACTTTTATCAGTTAAAGATGAAGCTTTAGTTCAATACTATCTTTATTGGAGAGATTTTCCCAAGACTAGCCAGGATTATAGTTTAGATATACATAAGATAGCTCCTGCTGCCTGCGCTTTGCAGGGAATAGCTTACCAGTACTTAGATGCTGCTCATTTTACTCAGGATGAGTGGTTATCTGCCCAAGAAAAGCTGCGCTTTGTGAGCGGAGCCTATGGCATCTTGCGTCCCTGCGACGGCGTATATCCTTACAGACTTGAGATGAAACATAAGCTTAAGTTGGGCTCAGCCAAAAATCTCTATGCCTTCTGGGGTGATAAACTTGCTAAGTTTTGCGATAAGGACGCGCAGGGTCTTATCATAAATCTTATGTCTCAGGAATATTCAAAAGCAATCCTTCCACATCTAAAGCCTGAGACTAGGGTAATTAGCTGTGATTTTAGGATTAAAAATAAGCAGGGTATATATAAAACTCAGTCTACTTGGGCAAAAATCTCACGAGGGGCTATGGCGCAAATGCTGGTGAGATCTCAAATTGATGATCCAGAGGAGCTTAAAAACTTTAATCATGCAGGCTTTTATTTTGAGGAGAGCCTGTCTAATCTGAATGAATGGGTATTTTTAGCTGATGGTCCAGAGTTAGAGGACTAAGCTTTGGGCCAGCTTAATAAGGCCTTGATTTTATCGGCAAGCTTTCTAAGAGCGCTTTTATGGGCGCTTGTTTTATAGAGCTCATCATATGAGCAATCGTTTTTATACCAATCTGAGTCAGCTACCTGGCTCTTTTGAGTCTTCTTTGCACCCGGTGTATTAAACTCACTGGGAAGGTGGGGGCTCATGCCACTGAGCCCTGGGATAAATCTATGTAAATCTTTGGGTAGAGAAGGATGCAGCATTGAGAGCATGCTTAAATTAGGGTCATCTGCCTTATGTATGCAGTGATCCTGACTATCTAATTGATCTAGAGTTTCATTTTGATGATGAAGGTTTCTTACTGTGTCATAGTTACACAGAGCTTCAAGTGCTTTTAGCTCTTCTTGTCTGCGAGCATAGTCTTCATCTATTTGTTCAACAGGTACATGCAAAGCCTCAGCTAGTGCTAAGAGATGTTCTTCCTCAGGATGAGCTTCCCCGCGCTCCCATTTTGAGATTGCCTGGCGTGAAACCTTTAATTTACGTGCAAGTTTTTCCTGGGTGAGATTTTGGCTTTTGCGCAATCTAGCTATAAGCTCACCAGGCTCAAGATTTTGTATAAATTGCTCTGCATCAAAAGCGCTGGTGTTACTGCCTTGCAAGACCTTATCGTCTTGCGGTTGAGACATTACGCTTAGCGCACCTCAAACTTGTCAAAGCCAGCTGAAATACCAAACTCTTCTTCTCTAAGCTTTTCATCTACCGTGGTGCCCTCAGCTTCTTTAGGGTTTTCATCACTGTGATCTAAGATGCTTTCACGCTTAGCATAGCGATCATAACCAGCGGCTATACCTGCAAGATCTTCACGAATATTTTTGTCTGGACTTTTTGATGAATCCATTTGGTCCTCCTTTTATTCCCCTTATGGATATGATAGCAAAAAGTCCTTATAAAATCTTTTGTATTGCCACTCTGTCAAACTTTCACTTCATATGTAATAAAAATGTGATTGTGTTACACAAAAATATGTATAAAAGTGTGATTGGCTGGCCCCTCTTTTTATGGCCGATCAAACTGAGCGTCTCATAGCTATGGCCTTAAGCAAGCAATGCAGCCTATAGTTCTTTAATGCCCCTGCCCTTGGCTCATAGCAACAGCATGCTCTAATTGCTCATAGACAGCTTCCCAGTTTTCTTGAGCTGCCTTAAGCGAACCAGGAAAGTTAATAATAAGACTTTGACCAAGCTGCGCAGCCGTTGCTCTTGAAAGCATAGCTCGCTTGGTTTTGGTCATAGAGTAGGCTCTAATTGCCTCAGCAATACCAGGAACTTCTCTATCACAAACCAAGCGCGTAGCTTCTGGGCTTACGTCTCTGGGCGATAAACCCGTACCTCCGCAGGTTAATATAATCTGGCTGCCCGCTTGCGCCGCATTTTTAATTGCTTGGGCGATAAGCTCAAGCTCATCTTTTACTACGATATGAGAGTCAAGTGTCCAGCCTTGTTCTAAAATCAGCTCTTTAAGACGTGCACCTGCTGTATCCTCTTCTATGCTTCTGGTGTCAGAACAGGTTATTATTGCAAAACGCATAGCTACGCTCCTTCTTCTATTCCTGAGGGTCATAAGTTTGGGTCTTTATTGGGATCCCTTGCCCGTTGATGTTTTATCCTGTGTAAGCTTAATATCCCTTATTATCCTAATGAAGTTTCACTGGGATCTCTTTGCCAGAGCCCAGATTTTCCACCTTCTTTGCGCAAGAGATAAACATCTGTAATTTCCATGCCTTTATCTACAGCCTTACACATATCATAAATGGTGAGGCAGGCCAGACTTACCGCACAAAGTGCCTCCATCTCTATTCCCGTTTTGCCATTTAGGCCAATTTCTGCAAATACCCGTATGCCCACTCTTCCATCTTCGCGCTCACCTGCTTGAATGCATTCCATTTCAATTTTCGATGAGCTAATTAAAAGGGGGTGGCACATAGGGATAAGTTCAGCGGTCTTTTTGGCTGCCATAATGCCAGCTATACGTGCGCAAGCAAGCACATCACCTTTGGGAGCCTGCTTATCAATTATGAGCGATAAGGTCTCTTCTTTCATGAGTATGCAGCCTTGTGCTCGTGCAAGACGCTTGGTGTCTAACTTATCGCCAACATTTACCATGCGCACCTGACCTTGTTCATCAACATGGGTGAGCTGGTTTTTATGTTCTTCAAGACTCATTTTTTGCATTCCCTTACTTTTTATAATTACACTTGCTTTTAGTCTTTTGTCTCTAGCTTCTTGCTCTAATTAAGGCATGTCCAACACGGTAAAGCATTTCCAACATAGCTTTCTTGTCCAGATCTTATCCGCCAATTTGGCTCATCATGCGGTGAGTGCCAATCTTGTCTTCATGGCTTTCAGGCTTAAGGTGTAAAGCAGTCTCAAAAGCCTTGCGCACCCCAGCCTCATCTCGATTTTTAATAGCCTCTTTTACCTCATATTCTTTATCAGAAAAAAGACAGGGTCTTAGTTGGCCATCGGCAGTTAAGCGCAACCTGTTGCAGCTTGAGCAAAAGTGGTTTGAGCGAGCCGCAATAAAGCCCAAGGTGCCCAAAGCTTGGGGCAGCTTATAGTACTGTGCTGGGCCAAAACCTGTAGGACGAGACTTGTCTGCTGGCTGCATTTCCCCTAAGCCAGCCTGTGCAGAAATATCTTTTATAAGCTCAATTAACTCATGGTTTGGTATAGTGTCTTTTTCTGACCAGCCAGTATCATCAAAGCCTGCCGATGCTCCCACTGGCATATATTCGATAAAGCGCACGTGTATGGGTTTATCTACAGTCATCTTGATAAAATCAAGTAAATTCTGCTTCAATGAGCGCACTACTACGCAATTTACCTTTACAGGATTAAAGCCAGCTTTAAGTGCAGCCTCAATACCCTCTAAGGCCTCTGAGAGCTTTCCGCGCCTGGTTATGTAGCGAAAACTTTCCTCATCTAGGGTATCTAGTGAGATATTAACTCTGTTCAGACCAGCATCTTTAAGCTCATCTGCCATTTTGGGAAGTAGAGCGCCGTTGGTGGTAAGTGCTATATTCTCTATGCCCTCAATAGACTTAAGCTGCTTAATAAGCTTGCTCACCCCGGGGCGCACCAAGGGCTCTCCACCGGTAAGACGGATATGTTTGATGCCATAGGAAGTTACCACCTTAACAAAGTAGGCAATGTCTTCAAGGCTTAAGATCTCATCGTGGCACTTCCAGGCAATGCCTTCTTCAGGCATGCAGTAGCGACAGCGATAATTGCACCTGTCAGTAAGCGATATACGTAGGTAATCTATGCTTCTGCCATAACTGTCTTGCAACATGGGTTTTATACTCTTTCATGCCTTTGTGGAGCCAATGTATTCTTGTACATCCTTAAAGCCTCATAAGCCCTGCCTTGTATAAGCTCAGACATGGCTTAATAAGTCCTGTGTCTATAGGCTTTTAACAATAGTTCAATATAGCTAGCTACAAGCGCTGTATCATCAAGATCAAAACTAGGGATAGCTGCCTTTGCATAAGAGCTGCGGTCTTTATCGTCATCAGTGATAAGGCCGAGAAAACCGGGCCATCCCAATTCCTGAGGGCTAAAAATAGGAGGGTTTTCAGTAGTATCATTGTGGGCTTTTCTGCTTATGAAAAACTTAGAAAAGCGCTCACGCTTAAAGCCTTCAACAAGGATAAGAGGACAGTTTTTATCGCAGAGCTCAGCTAGTTCAAAAAGACTGGGGCAGCCAGTATTGCTACGCAGCTGAATGTAAGAGCTATCTGAAGCTGCAATAATCTCTTGAACGCCAGCTTGCATATAACGCGTGCTGTCTTTTGAGGCAAGATTAAAGTCACCGTGGCCGTGGTGTTTAATGAGACTCGCTTCAATACCTTTTGCTTTAAGCACTTGAACAAGCTTAGTGATAAAGGTGGTTTTTCCCGTATTTGACCAGGCGGCAAAGCCAATAATGGGGCGTGTTTGAGCAAAGCTTAAAATCACGCTGCGTTCTAATAAGTGCTCTTTTAAGCCTAATTCCTTAGAGCGCCTGCGCTCCTCAGGTCTTTGACTGAGGTAGCTGCTAAGCTCAATACGCTCCTCTCTAAAAGCATTATAAGCTCTCATCTTTGCTGCACTCCTTTAATTAAGCTGCTCATCTAACAAGAGACAACTTACTGTAGATCCTGCTTTAGCTCTGTCTAGACCTGGAGAGATCTCTAAAATACCTTGGCAGCCATGTGCTCCGCTCAAGAGCGCAGATTGCTGCTGCTTGTCTACTTGCCAGGCTTCAAAGACAGCGTCAGCAGCTAGTCTAAGCTTTACGGGGATGTAATAGCTATCATCAGGATGCTTTTCTACCTTTGGTATGTCATGAGCTAGACGTACGGGAAGCCTTAAACGCTCTACATGCTTAAAGCCCGCTGCTTTTCTTATGGCAGGACGCACCATAAGCTCAAAGCTAAGAAAGGCTGCATGGGGTACTCCAGGTAGAGAAAATACAGGAGTGCTATTTACAAGACCAAAGCCCTGTGATTGTCCAGGCCGCAATGCAAGCTCACTATAAATGAGCTGACCAGAATTTCTTAGGGAGGTATCAGCAAAGTCAAAATCGCCCTTAGAACTTCCACCAACTATAACTACAAGATCTGCCTGAGTAGAGCATTCATTAATGGCATGAGAGAGCTCAAAGGGCTCATCATGAACAATATAGTAGGGGAGAGCCTGCCCTCCTGCTTGATTGGCATAAGCGCACAAGGCTAAAAGATTTGAGTTTCTTACCTGACCAGACTTAGGCTCATCATCTAAGGCCACCAGCTCATTTCCCAGGGGGATGATAGCTACTCTGGGTTTGCAATATACTAAAACCTCTCGTAGGCCAGCTGCTCCCAAAGCTCCTATGGCTGCAGGGTCAAGCTGAGAGCCTTGCTTTAAGATTAGATCTCCGGGCTGAGCATCTTGCCCTTTGTGCCGTATATAGCTCCCTGCTTTTATGGGCCAGCCATAGCTTATGATTGATCCTACTGAGCCGTCACCCGCATTTATCGCCACTTCCTCATAGGCTACAACCGCATCAAGTTCATCAGGAATGACGGCACCAGTCATGATGCGTACGCAGTGCCCAGCTTGAACTTTTTTATCGTATCGCTGTCCGGCGGCGCTATGACCAACCACACCCAGGCTTACAGGATTTTCCTTTGAGCATCCAATAAGCTCAGAGCTTCTCAGCGCATAGCCATCACGTAAAGAATAATCTGCATTGGGAACTTCTGCCTGTGAGTAACAATCTTGAGCCAAGATGCGTCCATCTGCCTCATGAATGGGTACATATTCTGTTGCACTGGGACTAAGCCAGTACAAGACCTGTTCTAGTGCTTGACGATATGTCATGCAAGCCATAGTTCCCCCTCACGGCCTGGATTCTGTAGTCTTAAGCTCTAAACATCTGCGGGTTTACAGCAGCTGCTGAGCTGGTAAGCTTAAGGTATTCTGGCTTAAGTGTTAACTGAGGCCAGAACTTGATTTAATATTAAGCTAGTTTACCCATTATTCTTATAAAACTATAAGCGATAAAAACTATAAGCAAGAGGATCTAAGAGAGCTAGTTAAGGAGTAGGGATGGATCAGCAGTCCTTGTTTGATCAGGATGTAGAGCAAAGTTTAGAGCAAAAACAAGAGCAAAGCATTGAACAGCGCTACGAGGCTTTAAAGACAGAATTAAACTATCACAGCTACTGTTACTACGCCTTGGATGATCCCAAAATAAGTGACGCAGATTTTGATGCACTTATGCGCCAGCTTAAGGAAATAGAAGCAAAGCATCCAGACCTTATCGCCCCAGATTCACCCACTCAGCGTGTGGGTGGTCATGTATCAGATCAGTTTAGCCCCGTTCAACATCTAGAGCGCATGTATTCTTTAGATGATGCCATGGATTTAGATGAGCTTGATGCTTGGCTTGATAGGACTATCAAAGCCTTGGGTAGGGAGACAGAGTTTATCTGCGAGCTAAAAATTGACGGCTTGGGCGTTGCTCTTACCTATGAGCAGGGTTTGTTAGTGCGTGGTGCTACTCGTGGAGATGGACTTGTGGGTGAAGATGTTAGTGCTAATTTACGCTGTATCAAAGATATTCCCTTAAGCTTGCAGGCAGATGCACTCAAGTCCTTAGACCCTGACATACGTCTGGAGCTACGCGGAGAAGTTTTCATGCCCAAGACTTCCTTTCTTAAGCTTAATGAGCAGGCCGATAAGGACGGGCGTCCCGCTTTTGCAAATCCCAGAAACGCTGCCGCTGGTTCACTAAGGCAAAAAGATCCAAAGATCACTGCACAAAGAGATTTAGCTAGCTACATTTATGCAAGTCCCAATAGTGCAGATCTTCCGGTAAGAACTCAGTCAGAGCTCCTAGCTTGGCTTAGACAAGCAGGCATGCATACTAATAGCCAGGCAAAACTCTGCTCTTCTGCAAAAGAGGTGCATGCTTACTGTGCACAAGCTTTAGAAGATAGAGATAAGCTAAGCTATGACATTGATGGTGTTGTGGTAAAAGTCAATAGTTTTGCAGATCAAGAGCGCCTGGGCTTTACTGCGCGCGCTCCGCGTTGGGCAATTGCATTTAAGTTTCCACCCGAGCAAAAAGAGACTCTACTTAAAGATATTAGCATTCAGGTGGGGCGCACAGGTGTTTTAACACCTGTTGCAGAGCTTGAGCCTGTAAATCTGGCAGGCTCAATAGTTTCTAGAGCGACGCTTCACAATATAGATGATATTAGACGCAAAGATGTGCGTGTGGGCGATACGGTCTTAGTGCATAAGGCAGGCGATATTATTCCTGAGGTTGTAAAGCCCATACTTTCAAAACGCCCACAAGATGCTCAAGTTTTTGAAATGCCTAGCCACTGCCCTTCTTGTGGCAGCCCAGTTGTGCAACTGGGAGATGAGGTTGCTTATAGATGTGTTGCGCTTGACTGTCCGGCTCAGGCCCAAGAGCGTCTCAATCATTGGGTAAGCAGAACAGCACTGGATATTGATGGTTTAGGCTCAGAGCTTATCGCACGCCTTATTGACCAAGGCATAGTTTTAGATGTGGCAGATTTTTATGACAAATTAGATTTTGAGACGCTAAAAGATCTTCCTACAGGGCGTTTTTCCAAGGTAGATAAGAGCCCTATAGTGTTGGGGGCGACCACTGCCCAAAAAATCATGACGGCTTTAGAAGCATCTAAAGATAAGGGCTTATCGCGCGTATTGGTAGGGCTTGGTATACGTCATGTTGGAAAAACTGTAGCAGAGCTTTTGGCACAAAATTTTGGAAGCATGCAGGCCTTAATGCAGGCTTCAGAAGAGAGCCTTTCTGCAATTGAGGGCATAGGGCCAAAAATGGCAGAAAGTATAGCGGACTTTTTCAAGGTTGAAGATAATATAAAGGTTATAGCTAGACTAGAGGCTGCAGGTTTTAAGATGCAAGATGATCTCTTAGAAAACAGTCTGGGAGAGGGGCTTAAAGATCTCAGTTTTGTCATAACAGGAACTTTGTCATCAATGACTAGAGATGAGGCGGCCTCAGAGCTTAAGCGCCGTGGAGCAAAGGTTTCATCAAGTGTCTCCAAAAAGACCTCTTATCTGTTGGCAGGAGAGTCAGCGGGCTCTAAATATGATAAAGCATTAAGCTTGGGAGTACCTATCATACATGAAGAGCAGTTTCTTGCACTTTTGCAGGGAGATGATTCGGTTTTATCGTGATATACTAATAAGATATATTAATAGCTGCGCTAACTAAACTAAATGCAGATTTTACACAGTACGAAAGGGAGGCGCGAGCAAAATGAGTGCTGCGAGAAAAACCTTGATTATATGCATTAGCGTGCTCGTTTTACTTGTAATTGGCCTGATAGTTGCAGATGTAGTAGCAAGAAGTTCTGCGCAAAATCAGGCTAGACAGGCCTTGGAATCTATTTCTGGTATAGAAGTAAAGCAGGCTTCGGTTAAGGCAAAAGGTGAACCATTTATCACACAAGCTTTAGCGGGAAAGCTTAAGGATGTACGAGCCAGCGCTGAAGAAGTTCAGTTTAATGTTGAGGGCAGTCCTGTTTCACTAGTTAATGTTACCGCTCAGTTTAAGGGTTTAACTACCAAACTTCCTTATGTAGTAGATAGCATGAGTGCTGAGGCGCGCATTACCGCAGATAGCTTACAGCAACTTGCTATAGCTAAGGGCTTGCGCATGGATTTAAGCACGCGTGAGGGCTATATTGATCTGAGCACTGAGGTCTCAGGGATTCCCATTGTGGTAAGCATGAGCGCAGAGGCCACTACTCAAAATTCTAGTGATCTCTCACGTGTGGTTCCGGCTATTAAATTTGTTCCAGCTAATGTTTCTCTTAATGTTGAGGCGGTACAGTCTATTATTCTTGATCAACAAAAGAAGGCAGAAGAAGAGGCTGCTAGGCTTGCAAGTGAGGCGGCAGCTGCTAAAGAGTCTGGTAATAAAAAATCTAGCAGCAAAAAAAGCAGCAGCCAAAATACCGGCACTACACGCAATATTAATGATTTGAGCTCTCTTTTATCCAAGTTCCAACTACCCAGTTTTGTCTTTCCTTTAGACCAAGCGCCAGAAGGTCTTGAAATAAGCTCAATCGCTATTACCGCAGAAGGTGTTTTTATTAAGCTTGAAGGAAGTAATCTCAATCTTTCTGCTTTAAGCAAGGCAGCAGCACCTGTGCAGCTTGCCCAGTAGCTGTGTGTTAAGCCTTTGATTTACGCTCTAGGTTTTGTGAGTTTTAAAATATTTCTAAACATGAGGGTCCATTCTTTGTGCTTGGGCCCTTATCTTATTTCATCTTAGCCTCCAAAAGCTTTATAATTAAAGGTCTGTAATTGTAAAGGAGAGGACGGCTATGGCTTTAGAAGAAAAAGATATACGAGCTATTGCAGATTATGCGCGCATAAGCTTAAAAGATGAAGAGCTTGCTCCTATGACTTCATATATGAACGATATGCTCAAGACGCTTGATGCTATTAAAGAATATGACCTTGAGGGCGTTGAGCCTACCTATCATCCCATTGGGGGACTGGTTAATGTTATGAGAGAAGATGAGGTGGGGGAGTCCTTAGATATTGAGGATGTTTTGCTTAACGCGGCATCTGTTGAAGATAGGTCATTTAAAGTTCCTCCCATTTTGGGTGCGGCGGAGTAGGAGAATACCATGAGTTTACAATCAATTGATAGCCTGCACGCCTATGAAATACCTTCTCTTTTAAGGTCTAAAGAGCTTTGCGCTAAAGAGCTTGCAGAAGCTTCCTTTGCAAGTATTGAGGCTCGTGACGATAAGGTGCATGCCTATCTAGAGCTTTGCAAGGATATGGCTTTTGAACAGGCAGCAAAGCTTGATGCTAAGCTTGCTGCTGGAGAACAAGTGGGTCTATTGGCAGGTGTTCCTGTGGCATTTAAGGACAATATGAATCTGAAAGGTACGCATACCACCTGTTCTTCTCGGATGCTTCAAAATTATAAAAGTGTTTATACTGCTACCTGCGTAAAACGCATGATAGAGGCAGACGCTCTACCATTGGGAAAGCTCAACATGGATGAGTTTGCCTTTGGTTCTTCTACCGAGACCTCCTATTTTGGACCCAGTAAAAATCCTCATGATCTAGAACGTGTTCCAGGTGGTTCTTCAGGTGGTTCATCTGCTGCAGTTGCTGCGGGTGAAGCTCTTATTACTTTAGGTTCCGATACAGGCGGATCCATTAGGCAACCTGCTGCATTCTGTGGCGTTGTAGGCTTTAAACCAACCTATGGTGTAATTTCTCGTTCTGGAGTAGTTGCCTTTGGCTCTTCTTTAGATCAGGTGGGCCCCTTTGCTAAGACTGTTGAAGAGATTGCTTTGAGCATGGAGGTTTTAAGCGGGCGTGATCCTTATGACTGCACCTCTCAAGAGGCTCATGAAAGCTATACTGCTCAACTTAAAGATGGAATTAAGGGAAAGCGTATAGGTGTGGTGCACACCATGATTGATGCTAAGGGTGTCAGTGATGAGGTAAAGCATGCCACCTATGAGGCAGCTAAAAATCTTGAGGCACAGGGCGCTCAGCTGGTAGATATTGATCTTCCTCATGCTCAGGATGCCATGAGTGCGTATTATGTTATTGGCCCTTGTGAGGCATTTTCAAACTTGTCACGTTTTGATTCTGTGCGCTATGGCTATCAACACCCCAATTGCAAGGATCTCTCTAGTCAAGAGGCCTTATCTCGTGCAGAAGGCTTTGGGGCAGAGGCTCGCAGACGCATACTTTTGGGTGCTTATCTTCTTTCAAGTGGGGTGTATGAAGAATATTATCTTCCTGCACAAAAGGTAAGAACCTTAATTACTTCTGACTACACCAAGGCCTTTGAGTCTTGTGATGCCTTGTTGATGCCCACATCACCTCGTGCTGCTTTTAAGTTTGGAGAAATCTCTGACCCAACAGAGATGTATCTTTCAGATATGTTCACTGTTTCTATAAATATTGCTGGTAATGGTGGTATTTCTGTGCCCGTTGGATTTGGTAAAGATACAGGCCTGCCCCTTGGTGTTCAGCTCGTGGGCCCCGCCTTTAAGGATCCTGAACTCCTGCGTATAGCCTGGAGCTTGGAGCAGTGTTATGCACCCGTTGAAGTGGCAGCAGCCATTAAAGGCTAGAGGCTATTAAAGGCAAAAGAGGTATATGATGAAAAGTTTAACAGAGGTACTTAAAGACTGGGAAGCTGTTATAGGCTTAGAGATACATACTGAACTTACCACGCTTGAAACTAAGATGTTTTGCTCGTGCAAGCTTTCTCATGGCGATGAGCCCAATAATAATGTATGCCCGGTATGTTTAGGCCTACCAGGAGCCTTGCCTGTTCCCAACAAAAAAGCTATTGAATCCATTGTTTTAGCGGGTCTTGCTACTAATTGTGATATTGAGAAAGAGTCCATGTTTTATCGGAAAAATTATTTTTATCCCGACATGGCAAAGAACTTCCAAACTACTCAAGGTCCAATTGCTTTTTGCATGAGGGGACATCTTGATTTAGAGATTGACTCAAAGGCAGCGCAAGAGCGTTTAGATATAGATAAACAGGAAGATGGTAGCTATAACACACGTATAGGTATTACCAGAATTCATATGGAAGAGGACGCTGGTAAGCTTAATCATGTGGGTGGTCACGATGGTCGTATTGCAGGGGCAGATTATTCCTTAGTTGATTATAATCGCTGCGGTATGCCACTTATTGAGCTTGTGACTGAGCCTGAGCTGCGCACACCAGAAGAAGCGCGCGCCTTTATGCAGAAGTTGCGCGAAATATTTTTGACTCTGGGAATTTCTGACTGCTCTATGGAGTCAGGCTCAATGCGCTGTGATGGCAACGTTTCTTTGCGCCGCAGGGGAGATACGGCTTTTGGCGTAAAAACTGAGCTTAAAAATATGAATTCCTTTAAGAATTTACATGATGGCTTGGCTTATGAAATATGCAGACAAGCAGAGGTTTTGGAATCTGGTGGCCAGGTCTATCAAGAAACGCGTCACTGGGAACCTTCAAATAAGCGCACCGTTGTGTTGAGAACTAAGGAAACAGCTGATGATTATCGCCTCTTCCCAGAGCCGGATTTGGCGCCCTACTCCTTATCTGATGAGTTTATTGAAGCTGTGCGCAAAAAGCTTCCAGAGCTTCCTGATCAAAAGTCTGCTCGTTATCAAGAACACTATAAGCTGCCTAAAGCTGATGCAGCAGCTCTTGCTGCCGATAAGAGCTTAGCAGAATTTTTTGAAGAGGTCTTAGCTCTTAATACAGACCAGGACCTGGCCGCTTATGCTAAACAGCTTGCAAATTTACTGCGCAATGATGTGGCCGCTTATCTTAATGCTGAAGGGCTTTTACTAAGTGAAGCAGGCCTTGCTCCACAGTATTTGCATGAGCTTTGTAGCTTACTGGTTAAAGGGGAGATTTCTTCAAAGCAAGGTAAGGAAGTCTTTGCTTTAATGCTTAGTGAGAAAAAAGCTCCGGCTTTAATAGTGGAAGAGCGTGGTATGAAGCAGCTTTCAGATCTAAGCTCACTTAAGAGCTTAGTAGAAGAAGTGCTTGCTCAAAGCCCAGATCAGGTTCAACAATACAAAGATGGCAATCAAAAAGTATTGGGCTTTTTGACAGGCCAGTGCATGAAGGCCTCTAAGGGTCAAGCTAATCCAAAAATGATTAATGAGCTCTTAGTTTCACTTCTTCAGGAGATGTAAGTTTACATGGCTAATGATCTAAAGCACGGATCTCAAGGCACTCAGGCTAAAGCTATCCCTTTGCAGCATGACAATGTTGCAAAGGGTATTTTCTTTATCCTACTTTCGGCCTTGGGCTTTGCAGCTATGACGCTTTTTGTTAAATTGGCGGGCGATATTGGCCCCATGCAAAAAACTTTCTTTAGAAATATAGTTGCTGCCCTGGTAGCCTATCTTATGTTAAGAAAAAGTGGGCAGCAGCTTGCCTGGCCCAAATCCAGTGGGGCTCTGCTTGTTTTGCGCTCTGTTTTGGGAACCTTAGGAATTTTGCTTAACTTCTATTCGGTTGACCACCTACTTTTGGGCGATGCTAATATTTTGCAAAAGATTTCTCCTTTTGTGATTATTATTTTATCGGCGGTCTTGTTTAAGGAGCGTATAACAAAATTCCAGCTTCTTTGCTTATGTTTAGGTTTTATCGGCATAGCCTTTGTAGTGCGCCCTAGTGGTACTCAGATTATCTCTTTAGGGGCTGCAGCAGCTATTGTGGGAGCAATTTGCGCAGGCTCTGCCTACACCTGCGTGCGCGGTTTGGCTAAGCAGGGGGTAGCAGGATCTTTTATTGTCTTTTTCTTCTCGGCCTTTTCGGTAGTGGTTCTAGCTCCTTATGTTATTACGCATTATGAAGCAATGAGCGCATATCAGTGGCTAATGATGCTGGGTATTGGACTAAGTTCAGCGCTGGGCCAGTTTGGTATCACCTATGGATATGCCTATGCGCCCGCTAAGTCTGTATCTGTCTTTGAGTATATGCAGGTCGTGTTTGCAGCGCTCTTTGGCTTTATATTCTTTGCTGAGATACCAGATTTGTACTCATGGATAGGGTATGCGCTGATATCAGGCGTAGGAATAGCAATGATACTAAAGGGGGCTAAAAAATAGCTTAATAATAGCCTAAATAGTAACTTTTGAAAGGGCGGTAAGGAGGGCAAGCACGGCAATTATGAAGACAATCATAAGAGAACGTTTGAAGATTTGTGCCTTTGCTTGTTTAACTGTCATGTTTGTCACCTCTTAACTGAAGAATAAGTGTATAGAATGGTTTACATTTATGAGTATACCACGAATAAAATATTTTTAAGCCATGGTTAATAAAAAACTCTTATTAGCGATGATTTACACAGGAGCTTCACACTTTTTAGGAGTAATGTACAGTTAGATTGCTATACCTAATGTGCTCTATCTCAGTATGTGGCTAGAGCTCAGTTAAACCAGCTTTTTCAGGTAAGCTGCGCAGTTAAGGAATGAAGAAAGGGTTTGGCTAGTATGCTATCCGATAAGCCCCATAGCTTAAATCTTGATGCATATAAGGAGTGCAGGCTTTGCCCTCATGCCTGCGGGGTTAACAGGGAGCAGGCTCAACTTGGACGCTGCAAGGCTAGTTCAAAGCTTGTTATTGCCCGTGCCGCCCTCCATTATTGGGAAGAGCCGGCCATCTCTTCTGATTGTGGATCTGGGACTATATTTTTCTCTCACTGCTCTCTTTCTTGCGTCTATTGTCAAAATTACAGGATTTCCTCTCTTGGTTTTGGTAAATCATTGAGCCAAGATACGGCGGTCGAGCGCCTTGCCACTATTATGCTTGAGCTACAAGAGCAGGGAGCAGCAAATATAAATCTAGTTACCGCCGCTCATTTTGCTCCCCATTGTTATCTGGCTCTTAAAAAAGCTAAAGAGCAGGGTTTAATAATTCCAGTAGTCTATAATAGCTCTGCTTATGAAGAGCCCTGGTGTATACATGAACTTGCCAGCTATATAGATGTGTGGTTGCCTGATTTTAAGTATGCTTCCTCAGAGCTTGCACTTAAGTTTTCCTCTTGCCCCTCTTATCCGCAAACTGCACTCAAGGCTATAGGCTGTATGCTTAAGGAGCTTAAGAACAAAGGTGGAGTTTTATATGATGAAGAGGGGAGAATTCAGCGTGGTATTATCGTTCGTCACTTGGTCTTGCCCTCATATGAGCAGGAGTCTTATAAGGCTCTTGATCTGTTGTGGGAGCATTTTGGTAATGATATTGAGATCTCAATTATGAATCAATTTACACCTCATGAGTCTTTAGCTGATAAGTATCCTGATTTGCTTGTTCCTTTGGATCAAGAAACGTATCATAATCTCATAGATTATGCCTATAGTTTGGGTTTTGTAGACGTCAATTGGCAAGAAGAGGGAACGGTGTCTGAAAGCTTTATCCCAGCTTTTGATATCACCGGAGTAGAAAGGTCTGCTCATGAGGGGCGCTAAGCATAAAGAGCATTTTTCTTTTTTAGCTCTGTGTCTGTGCTGCTTTTCTTTACTTATTATAATCAGCTGCAAACCAGGGATGGCATATGCTGCCCTTAATTCTCAGCAGGCTGATAAGGCTTTTGATTCTTATCTTTCTGCTCATCAAGATGAGCTTTTTGGCTTGGGCCTTTCTTACATAAGCCCAGAAGAGAACTCCCTTGAACGCTATTTTGGATACAGCTCTTTTGCTCAGGATAAGCTTTTTGATGAAGATACTCTTATTGATTGGGGAAGAGCAAGTGAACTAGTGGTTTGGCTTGCCGCTTTTCAATTGTCTGAGCAAGGAAAGCTTGATTTTTCCGCAGATATTAGACCTTTTTTATCAGAAAAGCTTAGGGCAAAATTTAGATTTAAAGAAGCTTTAAGCTTTTATGATCTTATGAATCAAAGTTCAGGCTTTGGCTCAGAACTTTTTGCAGCTGTTTTAAGTAAGGGAACACAAAGGGTGCAGCTTGAGGATTATCTCATTTCCTATGCCTCATCACAGGCATATCAGCCAGGGCGCCTACATAGTCCCAGTAGCTTTAACGCGGGACTTGGAGCCTTAATTATCGAAAAAATTACAGGTCTCAGCTTTAAAGATTATGCACAGCGCAATATTTTTGATCCCCTGCGCATGAACTCTGCACACTACCTTGCCTTTATTGATGAAAGGCCGGGTCTTTTAGAGAGAAGGCTTTCTCAGGAATCTTATAATTCACAAGGTATTGAACTGGGTTCTAGCATGCAGCGAGTAGCCCTATACCCGGCGCTAGGCTTATGTTCAGATCTAAAAGATATAGCTCGATTGGTGAGGGCTTTGCTTGACTTAAGCACCGAGACGGTACTTCAATATGATGATACCTATAAGAGTTTTTGGACTAGCCAAAGGCTCTTTGGTGATGAACAGCAGCGCCAGGCGGCAAGTGGCTTTGTAAAGCTACCTTCAAATGAAGAGCTTTGGTTTATTCTTTCGCATAGCAAGGCTAACACTTTGGTGATAGAAATAAATCCCAGCGATCGGCTTGCCCTCATAAGTGTTAGCAATGTAAAAGACGATACAGGCCTAGTTTTATCTATGCCAGATCTTGTTTTTTCTAGAGAGTCTAAAGGCCAGTCGGTCCAAAAATTATATGACAGCCACGAGTTTAGCGGTGTGTATCAAGCAAGTAATGCTGCCCAATTTGGTTTTTCTAAATTGTTTTCAGTTTTTGGTCGTAAGTTTGTAAGACCTTTGGGCGATAAAAACTTAGCACTTAATTTTTCTGAATACCAGCAGTATGAACCAGGCCTATTTGTTGATCCTAGCGCACCTCAACACTTAACTCAACTCTACTTCTCAAAAGATGCTTATTATGGTGCTAAGCTTAGTGATTCTTTAGGTGATTATTTAAGGCTCCCATTAGATAGGCTCTTGTTTGAATACAGTCTTTTAGTGCTGTGGCTCTTGGCATATTGTGCTGCCTTTGTCTTATCGCTTCTTAGTGTAATACGTCATTATCAGGCACGTAAGCGCGGTTTTGAGAGAAACTATCTGCGGATTTCCTTTTTACTTAATCTCTTAATGCTTGCCCAAGGCAGTATGATACTCTATGCCTCATTTCAGGTTTACAAAGGCCTAGATCTTGCAGCTCTACATGTTTATGTTTTAGCAAGTTATGCCTGCGTAATTCTATTAGCCTTAGGTATTGCCTTAATGCTGAGAGATTATTTTACACAGGATGCCAAGATAAAACAGCGTCTTCTCAAGCTCATTAGTATGTTTTCTGCGCTTGTGTTTGTTCTGAATCTTTTTTATTGGGATATAGTTTTTTAAGCGGGCTAGTGAACTTAGATCTTCGATAGACCAGGTGCTGTCTGTATAGAAGATAAACAAGCTCCCAAGACCAAATAGTGATTGGTTGGGAGCTTGCTAAAAGCATTGATTTTAAGAGCTTAATAATTTAAAAGCAAGGCGCTTGTTTAAGCTTCATTTTTTCTTCCCAAGAGGAATCTTCCTGCAAAGGCGATAAGGGCTGCACCTAAGGCAGCAAGGCCTGCATGTTGTGCAGCTTTGCTAGAGTCATTGGTCTTAGGTAGAGCTTTTTCTTGTTTTTTGTTATCTGCAGTTTTCTGAGCCTGATTGTCTGCAGGTGTATTACTTGAAGAGCTATCGTTCAAAGAAACTAAGCTTCCTTGATTTTTGCCATCTGCCTTTTGATTTTCAAGAAGCCAGTTTGTCTTATCACGCTTAAGATTGAGAGCGGCGCTATCTACCTCACCAGCATTTAAAGGAAGTTTGTTTTTATTAAAATCTAGGTTTAAGCCATCTACGCTTGTGCTGGGCGCAGGCTCTGAGAACTTTGGTTTTGAGAACTCAGGAAGCTTGGCTACTTCATTTTTGGCTGGATCAGCTTGAGCGGCTGGGGGAGGAGTGTTTTCTTCGGGCTTAGCCTCTTCTAGCTTAGAATCTTGTTCCTTAGCATCCTCTGCCTTAGCTTTATCTGTTGAGGGATCCTCTTGATTGTCTTTATCGCCAGTAGCCTCTTTGTCAGCTGTTCCAGATTTGGGGTCTTCTGTGCCAGGAGAAGCTTCTTCTACCTTATTTTCAGAAGAACTTGCCTCAGGAATTCCTGTTTCATTATCGTTAGGTTCTTCTTGCTTTTCTGCAGCTTCATTAAATTTAGCAAGCTTTTCGTTTACGGATGCAAGCTCTGCATTCTTGGTGTTTATATCATCATTAAGCCTTTCGAGCTCAGTTGCGTTCTCATCCACTTTAGCTCTTAAAAGCTCGGGTGTTTCAGGCTTATTTTCAAAGGCTGGCTCATAAGTTGTGTTGCTTGTGGTAATTACGTCAGGGGCGCCTGCCTGCTTGTTGCGAGGTTTTTTGCTGGGGTCTTTGGTCTTATCGCTATCCTCGCTATAATCTTGATGCTCCTCGACAAGTGAATCATGCTCTTGCTTGTAGGATAAGTTGGAACCGTCAATGCCATATGCTTCTTTAGAGGATGCAGGGTTTTTAAGATCATCAGCATTGATACCTAGATCAGAAGCCTCACTTGGATCATGAAAACCGCGCCATACACCACTAATCCACCAGAATCCCTCATCATTTTTCTTCTTACTAAAGGCTACGCTTTGGCTTGTAATAAAGGGGAGCAAGAAATTATCATTATGGCCCGCTGAGTTGCGCCAGCCTGCAAAGGCATCATCTGCAAGATTTTTTGCCTTTATTAACACGGGATCTTGCTCATTGTTGCTCATATAAGCATAGAGATTTTCTGTTCCAAAGAGGTATTTACCTGGTTCAGCCTCTGAAGAATCATGCTTCATAGCATCAAAGTCATTAGCCTTAGCCAGTGCTTGAACATCACGGTTAGACTTATCTTTTGCCTCATCCAGCTTAGCGGTTTCTACTGTAAGTGGATGAAGCCCAGCCTGCTCACGATATTTATTAACCTTTTCATAGATCATATTGCTAGCAAGTAAGAAGACGGAATCCTCATCAAGATATTCTTCACCAACATAAGCATTAGGATTGGAATTTAAAAGCTCGAGCGCTTTTGAGGGAGCTTCTAGTTCAGCCTTAGTTTTTTTAGTTCCTTAAGTTCAGCTTCCAGCTGAGCTTTTTTCTTTTCAAGTTCTTCTTTAGATTCTTCAGGAGTGCCGTTTTCTGCACTAGTGCTGCTCAATACAGATTCAGATCCATCTTGGGCATAGGCTTGTGTGCTTGTTTGTGTGGCAAGTGCCAGAGCGCCAGCCAAAGATAAGGCAAGACCTGCACCTGCTACTGTTTTTAAATAATTACCAATCCCATTGTTGCTCATGAGTTCCCCTTTCTAAGCCAAGTTCTGTCTAAGAATACGCTTAGCAATTGTACTTGTGTCAATATAAAATATTTATATAACAATACTAATTCCCAAGTATACTCGCTTTTAGGGGCTTATTATACAGATCCATAAAATTGTTAAAAAACTGTTGAAAAACTCTTAAGCTTGATACAAAATGAGCGACTATTTTGTAGCCATTACTTATCTGGGCTTTGCGTATGGAGGCTTTATGTATAAGCAAACTCACTTATCAAAAAGCTCACTTATTATAAAGCTTACTTATCGGGAAACTTTCTAAAATCACCAGCAGCCCACAAACCCTCTTTGCGTTCTCTGGCAAGCTCCTGGGCTTTAGCAAATTCACGAGCATAACGGGTATTGGGTCGGCGCTCTAGGATTTCTGCATAGCCTGAGCTAATCATGAGGTAGTTTATGCAGTGAGAACTCAGTTCTGAAGTATCAAAAGAGGGCTTGTCTTTGTTTGCAAAGTTTGTATCGGAAAACCAAAGATAAGCCAGGCTCCTATCGTATTTATCTTTGCGCTCTTTTCCATATTGCACATAGAGCTCTTTGTTCTTACAAAGCTCTTTAAGCTTTTCTGTAGAACGGCGCCCATTTTCTTTGGTTTTTGGATCGTTTACCTCGGGAGCGTCTATGCCAATGAGCCTAAGTTTTATTTCTGTTCCTTTGAGCTCATCTTGGGCGGAAGCCAAAAGCTCAAGTCTAAGGGTATCACCATCATGTATGCTCTTGAGCTGCACTGGAATAAACTCTTGTTCAGTCTCTCTTTCGCTGCTTAATGCCTTTGTTTGTTCAGATTGATCCTGTGTTAAGAAGGTAGAAGAATTAAGGCGTGCCAAAAAAGCAGAAAGCTCATCTTGTTGACTAAGACCAAGAGAAGTTCCCGCTAAAATTATTAAAAGAGCAAGCTTTGCTAAGAGGGATTTTTGGCCTTTACGCATTTTTGCCTGCTTGTTTGACCCTTTTTGCGCTGAGGGGTAGTTCTGTTTTTGAGTTCTTTTACTATTCATAGGATAATTATAGCAAAGAGGTCTTTTACAAGATTTAAGCTAAGGCTTTTATTGGGATTAGTGCTAGATAGAAAGCTAAGTTCAAGCAAAGGTTTATATTAGAGGGCAAAAGGAGAGCTAGTGGTGCCAAACAAAGATGATCTGCTTAAGCAGGAGCTTAAAAAACAGCTTAGTGAAGAGCTAAAGCAGCAGCTTGTTCAAGATGAACAAGATAAAAAGCGCCATGAAGAAGAACTTAAAGAGATGGCCCAAGAGCTTATCGCCGAGAAAAAAGAGCGCTTAAAAGAAGAGATTCGTCTTGATCAGATATATGCTAAGGGAGAGGTTCCTCCCATGCCCATGATGCAAAGAATAATCCTGGGAATTTTGGCTCTGGTCTTTCTTCTTGGCTTTGCTTATGTGCTTTGGTCTCACTGGAGCTAGCTATAGTTTAGTGAAGCTTTTATAAGCATCCCTTGGCAAGAGATCCTGCAGGAGATCCTGCAAGAGATTCTTATACATAAGAAGACTTTGTGTAAATGTAACAATTTTTAAACAATAGGCTAAGTGCAACAATTTTCCTGATAAAACCTGATATTATTGCTGTAATGCAGTTTAAACGTAGAGCGCGATAGGAAGTTTTCATGTCTAAAAACTCCCCAGTTATACCACCACAAGGATACTCATCTCCATCCACATCACCTTTTGCAGAGCAAAGGCCTCAAACAGGCGGAGCTCATATGGCAAATAGTAATTCATCTGCTTTTCAAGCGCTTGAGGAAAAGCGAAGTAAACAGCGTAGAAAAAAGACCCGCAATATCATAATTGCTCTCGTCATTATTGTGCTCTTGAGTTTAGTTGGAGCCTACTTGCTTATCAGCAAGATGAAATCCAATGATAAGGCTCAGCAAAATAATAGTGCTGAGGTATACAGGGCTGATTTTTCAAAGACCATTACCACCAATGGAACTATACAAGCCTTAGCTAATCAAAGTGTTAGCGCTCTAGCAAATGGAGAGGTAACCTCAGTGAAAGTTGAGGCGGGAACTGAGGTTAAGCCAGGGGATGTGCTTTTTACCTATAAAAGTGAAGAGCTTGAAAAAGGCATATCTGATGCAGAAAAAGCAGTTATAGAAGCACAAAATGGTCTAAAACAGGCAAAGTCTGGAGTAAGTCAGGCCATCAATGCGTATAATCGTGCAGTTGATCAATATAATGCAGAGCTTGATGCCGCTGCTCAAGCTCAGTCAGAGGCACAGCGTCAGCAGGCTATTGCTAGAGCAAATCAAATTGCTCAAGAACAACAGGCTGCAGCTGCTGCTCAAGAGCGGGCTTTGCGCGCTAATGCAATTAACACTCTTATCAATAACTACCAGCAAGAAAAAAATCAAAAACAACTCTTTGATAAGCTTGCAGCTGCAGGTAAAGCCCAAAAAGGTATGAGTTTTGCTGAGGCTAAGAAAATTCTTGATCAGCGCAAATCTGAAGGTGCAGATGTAAGTTGGGTTCAAACTGAATTAGACAAAGCAAAGATAAAGCCAGGTGGCGGAACATATGCAGACACTGAAGTTATTTCAAGTTTAGATCAGCACTGGCTAAACATGATGGTCTATAAGTCACAGCTCAAGAGCATGGGTATAGATCCTGATAATCCAGCAGCCGCCATGGATGGTGGATCTGGTGCAACTGTTCCAGAAGGACCAGGAGCACCAGATAATCAAGGGGGGCCAGCAGCTGCTGCAAACCAAATCCTTCCTTTTGATAAGGTGGGTCAGTCTGCTGCAATTGAACAGGCCGAATTTGGTGTAGTAAGCGCTAAGCTTGCAGTAAACTCAGCTCAAGAAAATCTTAAGCTTGCTAAGGAACGCTATAACAATGGTGTGGTAGAGGCTAAGATTTCAGGTCAAGTTATTGCGCTCAATATAGAAGTGGGCACTAAATTAGAAGCTCTTGCTCAAAGTGGCAAGCCCGCTATTCAAATTGCAGACGTAAGTGCTATGAAGGCGCAAATTAACATCAATGAGATGGACATCTTACGCGTTAAAAAAGATATGGAAGCTGTTATGAGCTTCAATGCTATTAATGACTATGAGACTAAGGGTAAGGTAGAAACCATAGCTTCAAGCCCCGCTTCTGGTCAAGCTGGAGCAGATCTGGGTGGTTTTGCTGGCCCAGGAGGCGGCTCTTCAAGTTCCTTGGTTACCTATCCTGTGGGGATTTTGCTTGAAAATCCTGATCCCCGTATTAAGGTGGGTATGACTACTCAGGTAACCCTCATGCTTGAAGAAATAAAGGATGCCTTACAAATCCCTCTTGATGCTGTAAATTCTGATGGCGATAAGGACTACATTAATGTGGTTACCCTTGATTCCTCAGGTTTAATAGTAGATAGAAAACGCATATATATTGAGGTTCTCAGCTCAAATGAATCTGTAAGCGTCATTAAAGATGATGGCCAAGTAAAAGAGGGCGATCAGGTAGAGGTCTTTAGTGGTGAAGAGAGTTTTGATGGTCCTGGTGCCTACCAAGGCTAGGCCCTGATTTATAAGCAAAGGGCTTTAACTATGAAACATTCAGATGAACTAGTTATCCAAATTAAGGACCTTCATAAGATTTATGAGAGTGCGGCAGGAGCTTACCACGCACTTAAGGGTGTAAGTTTAGAGGTTAGGCGTGGTGAGTTTGTAGCCATCATGGGACCTTCTGGATCGGGTAAGTCTACCTTAATGAATATTTTGGGCTGCCTAGATACTCCCAGCTACGGGCAGTATCTCTTAGAAGGTCTTGATGTACGAGTCTATACAGACGATGAGCTTGCAGAGCTTCGATCAAAGCGCTTGGGCTTTGTATTTCAGTCCTTTAACCTGCTTCCGCGAATCTCAGTATACAGAAATGTTATGCTACCACTTCTCTATTGCGGTGTAGCACGATCAAAACGAGACGAAATGGTGCGCATAGCTTGCCAGCGTGCGGGTCTTCCTGAAGAACTCTTAGATAAAAAATCAAATGAGATTTCTGGTGGTCAGATGCAACGTGTGGCAATTGCACGTGCTTTAGTAAATAACCCCGCTCTTATATTGGCTGATGAGCCCACAGGAAACCTTGACTCTGCAACAGGTGAGATGGTCTTAAACACCTTCAAAAAGCTGCGTGATGAGGGCTCTACAGTGGTGCTTATTACCCATGATTATGATGTTGCATCTCATGCTGATAGGGCTTATCAAATAAGAGATGGTGAGCTTTACTTGGGTGCACAAGAAGATTCTATTAGAGCCGCTTTACAAGGAGCCAAGTAATGTCTGTAAGAGACCTCCTGCTTGAAATAGTTTACGCCTTTAAAAATAATAAATTACGCAACTCTCTTACCATTTTGGGCATTGTTATTGGCATTGCTTCAGTGGTTTGCCTTACCTCTCTTATCGAGGGTATGAAAGATCAGCTGTTAAATGAGGTGGGCGCCGGTCAGGCAAACTCTCTCATGTTGCAGTCTGGCTTAGTTGATCTTGATGAATCTGATATTGACTATATTAAAGAGGAGCTCCCTCAGGTTGATTTCATTGGCGTTTCTTCTTCGGTTTCTTATGGTACGCCTGTGGCTACGCGCCAGCGAGAAAATACCGCTAGCGTAAATGTGGTATCTATTGGTCTTATGGAGCGCATGTCAAAAAATTTCAAGCTTACCCAGGGTCGTTATTTAAATCAGGTAGATGAAAAACATGCACGACAAGTTTGTATTATCAGCTCTAATATGGTTGAGCGTCTTTTTGGCGATAAAGAAGAGCAGGTAGTAGGCAAAGTCATAAGACTGGGTATGGACAATTATTCTATTGTGGGTGTTGTCGACTCCTCGGTTTCTGGTTTTGGCGGAGGCATGCAGCGTGATTCTGTTTATATCTCTACAGGCACCGGTAAGCTGCGTTTTGGTTCCTCAGGCAAATTTAGAGACCTGGTAGTCTTTGTCAAAGATAAAGAAGATCTTCCCAGAAGCAAAGAAGAGCTGATAAGGGCTTTGGAAGAAAAATATCCTCAGGCACGCCAAGAAGACCAGGGTCCTTCAACGGATATGTTTGGTGGACCAAGTTCAAGCTTTCATGTAATAAGCTCTGATGATTTGGTTAAGATGGTAGAGTCTATCACCACAGTATTTACTGCAATTTTAGGCTCGGTAGCAGCTATTTCACTCTTGGTAGGCGGTATTGGCATCATGAATATGATGCTTACTAATGTTACTGAACGTATTAAAGAAATTGGCCTTAGAAAATCTTTGGGTGCGCGCCGCAGAGATATTGAACGTCAATTTGTGGGCGAGTCAGTGGGTCTCTGTCTTATCGGCGGTGCCTTAGGTCTGCTTTTAGGTTATATGTCAGCCTACGCTATTGCTGCGCTTATCTCTGTATTCTCACCAGATCTCAGTGTAAGGCCTGTGCTTACCTTCTCAATTGCTTTTGCGGCCTTTGCGGTTTCTGCTTTAATTGGAATTGGTTTTGGCTGGGGTCCCGCACGAAAAGCTGCCCGACTTGATCCGGTTGAGTCGCTGCGTCATCAGTAGGCTTGGCTAAGCTGTTCAAGCTTATGCTGGATATGAATAAGTGAGAGCTGGTGGATAAATATGGTACATAGATGTGATCGGCCTGATGCGCGCAGATATTCGCCTTTAATAACTGATTTATATCAACTAACGATGGCTCAGGCGTATTTTCTCCAAGGTCTAGCTGATCTTGAAGCCAGTTTTTACCTGAGCTTTAGAGAAAACCCTTTTAAGGGAGGCTATACCGTATTAGCTGGCACATCGCTTATTGAACAGCTTATCAAGGATTGTTATTTTTCCGATGAGGACATAGCCTATCTTTCCAGCTTGCAGGCGCCAGCTGGAGGATCCTTGTTTGTAGCTAGTTTTCTCAAATTCTTATCCAATTTTAAACCCAGCTGTTCTATCAGAGCTGCTCTTGAGGGAAGCCTGGTGTTTCCTCGTGAGCCGGTTTTGCAAATCAGGGGTTCTTTGCTTGAGTGTCAGCTTTTGGAGACGGTGCTTCTTAACCTTATAAACTTTCAAAGTTTGGTGGCAACTAAGGCAGCCCGCGTAGTGCAGGCTGCATCTGGAGGAACGGTTGCAGAATTTGGACTGCGGCGCGCACAAGGAGTTGATGGGGGAATAGCGGCAAGTAGAGCTGCCTATATTGGGGGTTGTAACAGTACCTCTAATGTAGAGGCCGCACGACGCTACGGCATTCCTGTAGCTGGTACTCATGCTCACTCCTGGGTGATGGCATTTGTGGATGAACTTGAAGCGTTTAGAGCCTTGTCTTTTGCTATGCCTAAAAATTGCTCGCTGTTGATTGATACCTATGAGGTATCAAGTGGCATAAAAAACGCAATACTTGTTGCAAAAGAAATGGAAAGCCGCGGAGAGCGCCTGCAGTCAGTGCGTATAGACTCAGGGGATCTGGCCTATCTTTCAAAACAGGTGCGCCAAGAACTTGATAAAGCGGGACTTGAGTACGTTCGTATTATGGTATCCAATAACTTAGACGAGCATACTATTCTTTCACTTAAGTCTCAAGGAGCTCCCATAGATGCTTGGGGTGTTGGCACTAAGTTGTCCACCTCTTATGATCAGGCGGCTTTATCAGGAGTTTACAAGCTCTCGGCGATTAAAGAGCAGGGCAGATGGCGTCCAGTTATTAAGCTCTCAGAGCAGGTGTATAAGCTCAGTATTCCAGGTATTTTGGAGGCGCGCCGTTATTACGATAAACAAGGGATGTTTTTGGCTGACATGATCTATGATGGCCTTGAGACAAAGCAATCTCAGTGCATAGTAGATCCGGTTGACGCCACCTTAAGTCTGGATGTATCTGGAGCTGATCATGTCGAAGAGCTTTTGCATGATTTTGTGCTCGCTGGTGAGCTTTGTCCAGCGGCGAGGGAAGATCTTGAGGTTGCTCGAGCTCGCTTGAAAGACTCTCTGGCTCATCTGCAAGCAGGAGCCCAGCGCTTTTTAAATCCTCAAGTATATGCCTGCGGTATAGAAGAGGGACTTTATAAGAGGCGCACGGAGATGATTAAAGAAATTAGAGCTCAGCGCAGCCCTTCTTGGCGTTAGCTTTTATCGGCTAGCTTTTATCGGAATTATCAGAAATAAGAAAGCCATGTAGCTTTATAAGCTAAAGATAAAAACCTTAAAAATTGACTATATAATAAATAATGTCTATATTAGAAGCTATTCTGCAATGTGCAGGCTCCTCTATAAGTTGTAAGCTCTTCTATAAACACATCTTGGAGCTTTGCTATGATTAAACAATAAGAATTGATAAAAAGGAGTATGTAAGATCGTGCTTGAGAATAGAAAATTTAAGCTTATTATTGACTCTACCTGTGATCTTCCTCTTGAGATAATAAAAACTCTTGACGTTAAGGTACTTAAATTTCCTTATATTATAGAAGGCCAAGAATATGAGGATGACCTTTGGGAATCAACAAAACCAGAAGAGTTTTATACTCGTATGTTAAAAGGGAACTTCCCCAGCACCACCGCGTACCCTATCGCTAAGTTTTTAGAGCATTTTACCGAGGCCGCTCAAGAGGGTAAACCCACCGTTTACCTTAGTTTTCCCGCTGCTTTATCAGGCTCATACAATATGGCTTTGATGGCACAAGAGCGGGTAAAAGAACAGTATCCAGACTTTGAGCTGCATATTGTTGATTCTTGCTTGCCCTCTATAACTAATGGTCAGCTTGTTTTGCAGGCTGCTCGTATGAGAGATCAGGGTATGAGCGCTCAAGAGCTGGTAGCTTGGGCAGATGAGTCTAAAAATTTTATACATGGTTACTTTACTCTTGATAATATGGATGCCTTGGCAGCTGGTGGTAGGATTCCTTCAACGGCAGCTCAGCTGGGGTCTAAGCTTGATATAAAGCCGCTTTTGAGCTTTGATTTGAGCGGGGCTCTTAATTTAAGCGGCATGACCCGAGGGCGCAAACGTGCTCTTAAAAATCTGGCTGATAAATTTAAGGAACATTATAACGGGGATATGTCTATTCCTGTTTTTATTGGCTCTGCCTTTGCCGATAAGGACGTAGCCCAGCTTATTGATATGATCAAAAAAGATAAGAAATATGAAAATCTACCCATTGTCCACTGCTCTGTAGGGCCAGTTATTGGATCTCATGTGGGTCCTGGTATGATAGCAATCTCATTTTGGGGTACAGATAGAAGAGAGTCTAGTTCTGTAGTTGATAGAATTGCAGAGCGCGTACGAAAACATTCTTAAGAAAGCTGGGACTTTAAGATGAAAAAGATTGCATTTATCGGAACAGGTCTCATGGGCGCTCCCATGGCAGAACATCTTCTAAATGCTGGCTATGAGCTGAGCATCTATAATCGTTCAAAATCACAGCGTGCGCTTGATTTGATTGAAAAAGGCGCAAGATGGGCACAGAGCCCTAAAGAAGCCTGCCAAGGCGCTGAGCTTATTTTGACCATAGTTGGTTATCCCAAAGATGTTGAAGAGGTTTACTTTGGTGATGAAGGTCTCATAGAGCATGCCGATAAGGGCGCAATCTTAGTTGATATGTCAACCTCTTCTCCTGAGCTTGCACGTGAAATTGCTCAGGCTGCTGAGGTAAGAGATCTAATTGCTTTTGACGCTCCTGTTACAGGCGGTGAAGATGGTGCCAAAGCTGGAACGCTGACCATCATGGTGGGTGCTACAGAAGAGCAGCTTGCCTTAGTTCATGATGTTTTCAAGTGCTTTGGTGAGCTTATTGTTCCCTTTGGTGCAGCTGGCAAAGGTCAGCTTGCTAAGATGACCAATCAAATTGCTATTGCGGGAGCTATGCAAGCAATGGCAGAATCATTAGCCTTTGCTAAGACTGTGGGTCTTGATCAGTCTAAGGTCTTACCTATTTTACAAAGTGGATCAGCTGGCTCAGTAGCGCTTTCACTCTATGCACCACGTGCTCTAGAAGGTAATTTTGAGCCCGGTTTCAAGGTTGAGCACTTAAGAAAAGACCTTAATATTGCACTTGGAATTGCAGAAGAAGAATCTTTGGTGCTCCCTGGTCTAGAAGCCGCTTATGGAGTCTATGATTTGCTTTATAATATAAATGGTGCAAGCAAGGGTACTCAGGCAATTACCTTAGTGTATGATGAAGAGGCTTGCGGTCAGGCAGCAGGACTAGATTGGTCTATGCTGGGCGAGGAATTTGACGAGCACTTTGAAAATTTAGAAGAAGCCTCATTTGGTTTTGAGATTGATGATGAGGCTGAAGAAGATGATTTTGAGACGCATCATGAGCATGGACGAGCCTACGCACATGGTCAGCATGATGGTGGACACCATCATCATGGGCATCACCATGGCCATCATGAGGGCTGCTGTGGGGGTAAGCATCACGGCCAGCATGGCGGACATCATGAGGATGGATCTTGTTCTTGCGGATGCTCTCACTAAGAATGAGTTAGCAGCCTTCCTGGGTGCTTAAAGCTCCAGGAAGGCTTTCTTGCTTATAGGACTCTTCTTAGAGGAACAGAAAGTAAATTGAATATGGATGACAGAAATTATTCCTTGGCAGTTTTTGTAGATTATGAAAATCTTGCCTTGGGGACAGGCATTAAGGATGCAAAAGGTATCTTTAAGCGCGGTCCACTTCCTCAAATGGATTTGGTTTTAGAGCGCCTAGTTGAGCGTGGCAGAATTAATGTTAAGCGTGCCTATTGTGACTGGCAGCGTTTTTCAAGCGCGGTAACCCCTTTGCATGAGCTGGGTATAGAACTTATCGAAATTCCTGACAGGGCTTATACAGGAAAAAATTCTGCTGACATTAGGCTTGCAGTTGATGCTCTAGAGGTTTGTTTTACAAAAGAGCATCTTGACACCTTTGTAATTTGTTCGGGAGATAGTGATTTTTCTCCCTTGGTTGCAAAGCTAAAAGAGCATGGAAAGCGCGTTATTGGCCTTGGCATGCGTCAGTCAACTTCTGCCTTGCTTGCAAACAATTGTGATGAATTTATTTTTTATGAAGACATAGCTCTGGGTGCTCAGATTCCTCAGTATAAAGGTATTGTTGATCAACATAAAGAAGAAGCCTATCGTTTGCTCTTTAATACCATTGATGCTTTAAATAGAGATAATGTAGAGCGCCCTCAAGCCTCGCTTATTAAAGATACCATTAAAAGAAAGCGCCCTGATTTTTCTGAAACTAACTTTGGCTATAGAAACTTTACAGAACTTCTTAAAGAGGCTGAAAGCTTGGGCTTTATTGTTATGAGTTTTGACGATAAAAGCGGCAACTATCGAGTTAATGGTTTTAGTGCAAACCCACCTCAATACAATAAAATGAAGGCCTTGGCACTGCGCAATGCAAGCCCCAAAACTCTAAGCTTAAAGAATATGGAGCGCTCACAGCGCTTTGAGCGCAGGCCTAGAAGAGTTGCTGCTGATACCCAAGAGGATCTTAAACAAGAAGATGAGCAGTCATTGGCGGTAGATAGTTCTAATAAAGAGGAGCTGGCACCTGTGCACGTCTCTGCTCAGCAGCTTGAAAAAACTGATGAATCATCAGGCAAGCAAACAGAGCCTCAGGTATCGCAAACAAGGAGAAGAACCCTTAGGTCTTCCCAGCGCCAGGGATCTGTGCGCAAACGAGGTTTCAATAAGGCTGTGGCTAAGGAGCAAGAGCAGCTCTTAGAGGAAGCTGCACCGGATCAAGGTTCAAGTTTAGATTCAAAGAAGAGTTCAGATCTAAACTTAGGCTCAAGTTCAAATCCAGAACAAAACGCTCAGGATCCGCAAGCTCAGCGCTCATGGAATATTGAGGATTTAAGTCCAGATGAGCGACAATCATATGAAGAGTTGAGCGGATTAATCAAGAGCGATCCTATTTTGGAGCGCTTGATTAATAGGGTAGTAAATGCCTTTGATAGCCAAGCTTTTGATGATGACGATGATGACGACGATGATGATTTTGCTGATATAAAGCTTGATAAGAAAAATGATAGCGGAGCCGATAAAAAAGACGATAAAAAAGCCGATAAAAAAGACGATAGCAAAGACGAGAAAAAGGCTCCAGTAGCTCCTGTCAAAAGAAAGCGCGGTAGACCCAGAAAAGTTGAAAAGCCAGAAGTACTTAAAACTACAGAGCGCAAGGGCGAAGAGCAGAAAGCTGAAAAGCAAAAAGCTGATGACGCTCCTTTGGTAGCTGCACAAATTGAAGCCACTCCTGAAGCCCCCAAAAGAAAGCGCGGTCGCCCAAAAAAGACAGAAAAAACGAGCGAGCAGAAAGCGGCTGTAGACTTAAATCTAGCTGCAGTCTCACAAGATGAAGCCGTCCCTGAAGCGCCCAAGAGAAAACGCGGACGCCCCAGAAAAACTGAGAAACCCGCTGCTCAACAAGTAATAGCTCAAACAAGTGCAGAGTCTGAGCAAGAATAAACAAAGACAGTCCAAGAAATAGCTGAAGCGCCAAAGAGAAAACGCGGACGCCCCAGAAAGTCAGAGCAAGCTTAATGGAGTTTTTGGCTAGCTGCCCTTTGGGCTTTGAAAAATTATTAGCTGGAGAGCTGCGCTCTTTTGGTCTGGCATCAGTGCGTCCACTTAAGGGTTCAGTCTCTTTTAGCTCTAATCTTAAAGGGGCTTATCGTGCTTGCATGTATTCACGCTTGGCTTCTCGCATACTGTTGCCGCTTGAGCGCCTAGAGATAAGCTCGCCGGAGGAGTTATATGAGGCGGCCTATGCTATAGCCTGGGAAGATCATCTAGATCCTAGCTATAGCTTTGCCATTAGTGCGCGTGGAAGCTCTGAGACGTTTAAAAATAGTAATTTTGCAGCACTTAAGCTCAAAGATGCTGTGGTTGATCGCCTTAGAGATCGCTGCCATATGAGGCCCAATATTGATGCGCATGATCCCGATCTACGCCTGCATCTTGTTATAGGAAAAAAGCGTTTAACACTATCTCTAGATCTTTCGGGCACGTCTTTACATCGCCGCGCTTATCGCATTGATGGTTTGCAAGGAGAAGCTCCCTTAAAAGAGAATTTGGCAGCCTGCATGCTTGCTGCGGGTTATTGGTATAAGCTTTGTTCCACAAAGGAGCCCATTGCCTTGCTGGACCCCTTTTGTGGTAGCGGTACCTTAGCGATAGAGGCGGCCTTACAAGCCTTAGACAGAGCGCCTGGCTTAAGTAGATCAAAATGGGGTTTTGACTTTTGGAAGGCTCATGATCTTGAGGCTTGGAATGAAATAGTTGATGAGGCTGATGATCGTGCAGAGGCTTCTCAAGACCGCAAGCTTTATATCTACGCATCCGATAAGGACGAGCGTGCCATAAAGCTAGCTCAGCAAAATGCCAAAAGAGCTCAGGTCTTATCGGCTATACAATTTAAACAAGCAGATATTTCAGAGCTATCAGGCTATCAGGAGCTTTGCAGGGAGTTTTGCGACAAATCTTTAGAGAGATCTGATTACGAGCATTCCTGTATAGCGGGCGGGCTCCTCGTTGCAAATCCTCCCTATGCTGAGCGTATGGGTAGTATTGCAGAGCTTCCTGCCTTATATGCCTCGCTTTCTGCCTTGCAGAGAAACTTAAATCATATTGCCCCATTTAATAGCTCTATTATTAGCCCAGATCCTATGCTTGAAGTGCTTATGCCCCAAGAAGCCTCCGCACGCTATGAGGTGATGAATGGCGCTCTGCCTTCCTCAATTTTGGTCTATGAGCCTTCTGTAAAAGCAGTAAGGCAGCAAGCTGAAAAAGATAGTACACAGGGCGCTCCCAAGATGAATGCTCATAAAGGGGCAAAAGAGCTGCCACAAGCAGAAGAGCAGCCACAAGCAGAAGAGCAGCCACCAGCAAAAGAGCTTCTTTTGGAGCAATCCTTGCAGTTTGAAGCACGCTTAAAGAAAGTGTTTAAGCAGCGTCAAAAGTGGGCGAGAAAACAAGGCATTTCTGCTTATAGAATCTATGATGCCGATCTGCCAGATTATAATTTTGCCATTGATTACTTTGAGGGTGCTTTGGCCGATGAATCAAAGGTCTATGTGCAGCTTGCTGAATATCAAGCACCTAAGCATATAGAAGAAAAGCTGGTATATGCTCGACTGCATGATGCTTTACTTATAGTTCAATCGGTTTTATCGATCAAAGCTGAACAGCTTGTATGCAAGACCAGGCGCAGAGCAAAAGGTGGATCTCAGTATGCGCAAAGCTTAAGCGCAAAGCAAGGTCAAAAAATTGATAAGCACAGCTCAGCACATTCAAAAGCTCTGCATCTTATTACCCAAGAGCATGGGCTCTATTTTAAGCTGAATCTTACACAATATCTTGATTATGGGCTTTTTCTTGATCATAGAGACACTAGAGCTATGATAAAAGACTTGGCTAAAGGCAAGCGTTTTTTAAATCTCTTTGCTTACACAGGCTCGGTAAGCTGTCATGCAGCTGTGGCTGGGGCAAGGGAGACCACAAGCATTGATCTTTCAAAAACCTATTTAAGCTGGGCTCAGGAAAACTTTGCTTTAAATGGTTTAAGGGCTCAATTTATTAGTACTGAAGAGCTTTGTGATTTAGAACATAAGAAAGCACGACATAAACTCGTTCAAGCAGACTGTGTTCAGTGGATAAAAGAAATGAGAAAAACGCGTCTTAGATGGGATCTTATTTTTTGTGATCCACCCAGTTTTTCTAATTCTGCACGTATGAAGAATGCTTCATTTGATATACAGCGAGACCATCTGGATATAATGATTGGCATAACAAGACTTCTTAGCCAGGAGGGATGTGCTATTTTCTCTTGTAATTTAAAAAGCTTTAAGCCTGATATGGAAGCCCTAAAAAAAGCGGGTGTTGCTGTGCAAGATATAAGCAAAAAGACTATCCCGCTGGATTTTGAGAGAAGACAAGATATTCATTATTGTTATATACTCAAACGTGCTTAAGGGCTGGATAAAAGGTATTCCGATAAAAAATCGGACTAATACAGTTACGTGAAGAAGATTTACATGAAAACAGCTGGATAAGCAAAGCCTTTTTAAGGAGCAGATAATAATGCAAGAGTTCAATGAAGAGACGCTCATTCAAGAATTAGAGGGGCTGCAAGACCCTCAGGAGCTTGTGGCTTATGCCAAAGCCCATAAAGAAGTTCTTGTATTTCTAGTTGATGCTTTAAGTGATGCAAAAAGACGAGTTAGGCAGTCAGCAGCTTTGGTTTTGCGCCATCTTGCTTATAGTGAAGCTCAAAGTCTTGAACCTTTGATTCATGAGCTTATTGATGCCCTATATAGACCAGAGGCACAAACGCGCTGGGAGATCTTGTCTCTCTTGTCGCTTCTTGATATTAGATCCCCTGAAGCACTTGACTCAAGTTTTGAGGCAGCCCTAGAAGCTCTATATGATGAGGAATCTGGATTGGTAAGACTTGCTGCCTTTCAATATCTTTTGCATTTAATCAAACTTAAGCCAGACTGGCTAGGAAAGCTTTGGCCTTATATAGATGAAGCCATACAGTGCTACCATGGAGATAATCAGTTCCAAGAGATGCTTAATTCCTTAAGCTCAGCTCTTGCCCAGGGTTGCTTTGATAAAGATCATAAGGAGCTCTTGGTTGAGCGTCTTAGCTTTGATGCAGAGCAGGGTAGAGGGGCCATAAAGCGTATGTGCAAGCATTTAATAGAACAGGCTCAGGCTTAAGCAATCTAGAGCAATCTAAGGCTATATATCAATCTTCAGAAGAAAGGCATGCTATGAGTGTTACTGCAAAATCTGAGGCTATTGTACATAAGGTGTGCTTAATTCCAGGAGATGGCATTGGTCCAGAAATCTCTCAAGCTATGCAGCGTGTTGTTGAGGCAAGTGGAGTCAAGATTGAATGGGAACTTGCTTTTGCAGGAGAAGCCCAGATGAAAGAATGTGGACATCCTTTGCCGCAAGAGACTATAGATTGTATTAAAAGAAATAAAGTAGCTATTAAAGGCCCTATTACCACTCCAGTTGGAAGTGGCTTTAGAAGCGTAAATGTTGCTCTTAGAAAAGAGCTTGATCTTTACGTTAATTTGCGTCCGGTCTTCTCGCTACCTTCAAACGGCTCCGCCTTTAAAGATATCGATCTGGTTATAGTGCGTGAAAATACCGAGGACCTGTATGCAGGCATTGAGTTTAAAGAGTCGGCCGATGAAACCTTAGCCTTTATCGACTACCTTAAAAAGCACAAAGGTGTGGAGATTAAGAAAGACTCAGGAATAAGCATAAAGCCCATTTCAATCTCTGCTTCTGAACGCATCATACACTGGGCATTTAAGTACGCAAAACAGCAGAGAAGAACTAAGCTCACGGCTGTTCATAAGGCAAATATTCTAAAAGAGTCAGATGGCTTATTTTTAGATTGTGCTCGCAGACTTGCCGCTCAGTATCCAGAAATAGTCTTTGAAGACAAAATTGTGGATGCGTGCTGCATGGGTTTGGTCCTATATCCTCAAAACTTTGACCTCTTGGTGCTTCCTAATTTATATGGCGACATAGTTTCAGATCTTTGTGCGGGACTTATCGGGGGTCTAGGCATGGCTCCGGGCGCAAATATTGGCGATGAGTACGCGGTCTTTGAAGCGGTTCACGGCTCTGCTCCTGATATAGCCCAAAAAGATATAGCAAACCCCAGCGCTTTGATTTTATCTGCATGTATGATGCTTAGACATCTTGGTGAATTTGAGGCAGCTGATCGCATTACCTCTGCTTTACGGGAGCTTTTAGCTAAACAGGATTGTTTAACAGCAGATCTTCGTTTCAACCTCTTTAATACAACTGAGGGGGCCTTGGGTACCCAAGCCTTTGCCAATGCACTTATTGCTCAAATGAATGCATAAGGGGTGAATAGTATGAGTGATGACAGATCAAAAGACGCTCGCCAGGCCCTTGATAGCCTGCAAAGTTTTGATACGGGTGAATATAATGCCAGCCTTGCTCCTGACCCCAAAGCGAAGCCATTAGAGTCTTTAGATCACAGCCGTCTTGTTGGTATCAATACTAATAGATCAAGAGCAGAAGAGTTGTCATATAAGCCGCAAAAAAGTAATAAAGCGCTGGCTGTAATTGCAGCTGTGTTAGTAGTTTTAGTATTACTGCTTGCGGTTTTGGTGATAATTGGCCTTCCCACAAGCTCTCAAAAAACACTTAAGTCAGGCCCTAGTATCTTAGGTTCTGGACAGCAAAAAGATAAGAATCAGGGCAGTGCAGCTCAAGGACAAGTAACTACGCAAAGTCAAAAGACGAGTGCAGAGCAAACGCAGTCTGATAAGAGCCTGAGCGTTGAACAAAAAGAGGCTCTTACCAAGGCACGTGAGATTTTTGTCTATAACACTCAGGCCGATTTGAAGATAAAGCAGCTTTTGGCAGATGAATTTGATCTTTCTTACGATAAAAGCATTTCTGAGCGCAGTGAATATCTAAAGCATGCAGAAAGCCTAAAGACTGAAGTTAGCAAGCAACTTAAGCTTCTTGACCAAAGCAAGCTTCCTCAAAAAGCTGCTTCTTTGAGCTCTAAGCTTGATTTCTTAACACAGATGAACCTTGAGCGTTTAAATGTTTTGATTGCAGCTTATAAGATCTCTTTGAATTATGATGACGCACGTACTCATAAAGATGAGATTTTGCAACCCTTTAGAGATGCCTATGCTCCAGGAACTAATGGCTCTAAATATGTAAAAGACTTCAAGGAAATGTATGCGGAAACTGAAGAGCTACTAAAAGAGCTTAAGACTGAGTATAATTACTAAGCCTTGTTTTATAAAAAGGAGAGTTATGAAAACATTTAAATTTGCTTCTACTCAGTCTAAAAAAGCCTCACAAAAGGTCCTTGTGCTTGCCCTGGGTCTTAGTTTGGCAGGTTCAAGCTTGGCTTTAAGTGCTTGTTCTACAGCTTCTCAGGCCAATATGGAGCCCTTAGCTAAAATTAGCTTGGCAGAAAATGAGCTTGATCAGGTGGTGGGTAGCTATACCTATGAGGGTAAAACTAATAAGATTACGGCTCGCCAGGCCATAGAAGATGCCGTCTCACTTGATACTGCTAAAAAAGATGATGGCAGCTACCGTGTTCCCAGTGCAGATATGATTTTGACCTATGCACGCAATGCTGTATTAAATAGCTTGGTAGAAAAAAATGGTATTAGTGCAAGCGATGATGATATTACTAAATACCTTAAGGCTCAGTTCAATTTAGATTCTATTGCTGATTTAGCAAAGAACTACAATATGTCTGAAGATCAGGCTAAAAAGATTTTAAAAGAGACCGTTGGCGTTCAAAAGCTTAGAGAGCAGGTAAGCTCTGAAGGTTCTGCTCCTGTAGAGCCAAGCGCTCCTGCAGTACCAGAAGAAGGCAAGGAATCTGAGGCCACTGAAGCCTATGCTGAATATCTCATTTCTTTGCTTGGTGATGAATGGGATGCAAATGCAGCTACCTGGGCTCGTCAAGATGGTCCTTATTACCACGCCTTAAAAGATATGGGCTTTGATGGTAAAACGGCTACCTTTGAGCTTGCTCAAACGGCATATTATATTGCTTTTAGTAACTATAATAGCCAGCAAGAAAGCTTAAACCAGAAGTGGACTGAATACCTTAATAGTGAACTTGCCAAGGCAAGTATTGAAATAAAGGTATTAGGCACCTTTTAAGTTTTGATGTTCAGCAAGCAAAAGCTAAACAAACAAAAGATAGATGCAGTTGAGAGTTTCTTATGCAAGAAAGCGCAGAGTTCTCAACTGCGTTTTTTATTGAGCGCTTGTTTGGTGGGGGAGAATTGTCGCTATGATGGCACTTCCAAAATGCAGCAACAAGCCTGGGACGCACAAAGCTTTTCAGGTGCTTATCCTCAGTTATTAAAGATAGAGCTTATCTGTCCAGAGCTATTGGGAGGCCTGGTAGTTCCCCGCGCTCCTGCAGAACTGCAGTCTCAGGCAAAACATGTCACAGTCATCAACAGTCTGGGCTGTGACGTAACAAAAGAGTATTTAAGAGGGGCGCAGCGCAGTCTTGAACTTGCAAAGGAATTTAAGGCTGATCTTTGTGTTTTAAAATCAAAAAGCCCCTCATGTTCATGCTATCAAGTCTATGACGGCAGTTTTAGCAAAACCTTAATCCCTGGACAGGGCGTAAGTGCCGCTCTTTTGCAAAAGGCGGGATTTATCTGTATAGATGAAGGGGACTTTTCTTTACTCTGGCCAGAATTGAAAAAGATTTTATTAAGATAAGCGCTGCAGAAATTAATTAAATGTGCCCGGCAAGCCACCTAGCTTCATGCTCGTGCCTATACTGGGCTTATGATAACTAAGATATCCTCTTTTCATAAAGGCTTGGAGCTTATCGCCCAGCTTATTTTTCCTCAGGCCTGCTGTGTTTGCATGAAGCCAAATTCGCTTTTTTGCGATGAGTGCAAAGCATTAATTAGGCGTACAGATGCAGCTACAGCATGTACTAATTGCGGTGCCGCCTTTGGTTATCTTACCTGCACCGAGTGCAAAAAGGAAAGCTGGGAGTTTGATATGCTCATGTCTTGTGCCAGCTATGAACACCCGCTTGATCTGCTTGTAAAATGCTATAAAGATAAAGGTGAGCAAGGTCTTTCAAAAGAAATAGCTCAGCTAATGTATGAGGCCTATTTAAGCTATGCAGCCCTTAGACCTGAGCTTATTAACATAGAAGCTCTGTGTTATATACCTGCTACACCTAAGGCGTATAGACGCAGAGGCTTTGATCATATGCGCAAGATTGCCCAGGATTTTTCTGACTTAAGTAAACTCGAGCTTATCAACTGCTTTTATAAGGAATCTCGGCTAGATCAGCGTAGTTTGGGACGTGAAGAGCGTAAAGAAAATGCGGCACAATCGCTACATATAAAGGATGCCAGGACTGCTGCAAGTCTTGAAAATAAGCAGCTTTTGCTCATTGATGATGTGCTTACAACAGGCGCCACCTTAAGGGAGGGAGCAGCCTTGCTAAAAGAGGTAGGAGCAAAGGCGGTTTTTGGCCTTGTTTTGGCGCGAGTTTGGTAAGAGAAGCATTTACATTTAAAAAACTATCCATTACAATAAGACCGGTATTAAGAAATGAAATACTAAGTATCTTGTATTACGGGTTTTAATACTCTTGCACTTTGAGAGTTATATAGCACTTCATCCGCAGCTAGACTACGGCTTTTTAATTCATCATTTTCATTATAAATACACTTACATAACAATTAATGAGTAAGCAGCATGATTTTAAGCAAAGGGGAGCTTTTTTGTGCAGCTTATTTTTTGATGAATAAGGGACCATGGTAAACACAACTTCGATAGCGCTACAAGGAGGAGATTTGTGAAATGAGGCAAGGGGATAAAAGGCCTCATTTTTATCAGGACACTAAAAGGGTCGTTTAGGCCACTTAGTTCATTGGGGAGTAATCAATGGATGCTTTTAATTCTGCCATTTTAGCTGTACAAAATGTGCTTGCGGGTTATGTCTTGCTATTTATCTTGGTGGGTGCAGGTATCTGGCTCACTATTCAAACAGGATTTGTCCAAGTTAGAGAATTTGGCAATGGCTGGAGACGTCTTGTTAACGGTCTTTCTAAGGGCGATAAGGACGAAGACAAATCAAAAGGCGGCCTTTCTGCTTTCCAGGCTGCAACTACTGCTATTGCTGGTCAGGTAGGTACCGGTAATATCGCAGGTGTTGCTACTGCTATTGCAGCAGGTGGACCAGGAGCCGTCTTTTGGATGTGGATTTCAGCATTCTTGGGAATGTCAACCATTTTCTCAGAGGCAGTTCTAGCCCAAATTTATCGTCGCAAGGATGCAGATGGTAATGTTTTGGGTGGTCCAGTTTACTATATCTTAGCTGCTTTTAAGGGAAATCTTGGAAAGTTCTTAGCAGCTCTCTTTGCCATCTTGATTACCATTGCCTTGGGTTTATGTGGTAACGCAGTACAGGCAAACTCAATTTCTGACGCATTTCATACAGCATTCTTTGCAGATATGACCTCAGGCTTTAATTTTGCTGGTCAGTTTGTTACCTGGGATAAGCTTATCTTTGGTATCTTAATTGCAATTTTAGCTTGGATAGTTTTTGCTGGTGGCGTTAAGCGCATTGGTCATGTTACCGAGCGCCTTGTTCCCATCATGGCAATTTTCTACCTTGTTGGTTGTTTGATCATTGTAGTTGTTAACTTCAAGATGATCCCTTATACCATTGGCATTATTTTCCATGGCGCCTTCTCTCCAGAGGGTATTGCTGGTGGCGCCTTTGGTATAAGCATTAAAGAAGCAGTTCGTTTGGGTATTGCTCGCGGTTTGTTTAACAATGAGGCTGGTTTAGGTTCTACACCTAATGCCCATGCACAGGCAAATGTTGCTCATCCTTGCCAGCAGGGACAGCTTGCAATTTTTTCAGTATTTACCTGCACCATGGTGCTTACCACACTTACCGCTATCGTGATCATTATTACTGGTATGTGTGAGCCAGGTTCCATTGGTAGAGCTGCCGATACGGGCGCGCTCTTTACCGGCGTATCTCTAACTCAGGCAGCTTTCTCAACACTGTATGGTGGATTTGGTAACATCTTTATCGCCATAGCTATGCTTTTCTTTGCCTTCTCAACTATCTTGGGTTGGTATTTTTATGGTGAGTCTAATATTCGCTATCTCTTTGGTAAAAAAGCCAAATATCCGTATCTTATTTGCGTATGCATCTTGATCATACTGGGATCTTTGGTACAAGTAGAAACCGTTTGGAACCTCTCGGACGTATTTAATTCTGCAATGGTTATTCCAAACGTATTGGCAGTAGTTGCGCTAACTGCTGTGGTAAAGAAATCTTATAAGAATTATCGTGAGGAGTTCTTGCCAAATCATCCAGAAGATGGCTCTAAGTAGCTTTTGGATAAAACAGGTATAAGATAAACGGATATAAGAAATAATGCTGGGGGGCTTTAAACAGTGAAACAGGGGCACTGTTATTTGATGACAAATAATCCGCTTCTTTTAGAGTTTGATAACTTGCCTGATAAGCTCGAGCTTATCTATCATGAGTGCAGTATAGTTGAGCTTTTTGAGAAGCTAAGGGACAAGGTTCATCAGGGAGCCCGGCTACTTAGCCACCCTCTTTCTGGCAGTGTAAAGCCAGGAGAGACAGCATATAAATCAGTATTGTTTGAGCTAGATCTGGGGGAGATAGAGCTGTCTGCTCGGACATTGGATCTAAGATCGCTTCAACTGGTAGAACAGGCGTTTGAGGCTTGCAAAAAGTTTCACTTTAAGACGGAGCTTTTTGATGAAGCAAGCCTCAAGGATTTTCAGATGGTTGATGCTTCTTTAATTCAATCTGCCCTTGATTCCGCACAGATTTAGACTGACTGACTAGGCTTGTAGTTGAGCTTAGAAGCGAAAGCTTAGAGTGCATGGTAAGAAATGTGATGTCGTGTCCAATGAAAGGGGTTTTTCTATGAGATTAGAGCTTGGACATATCTACATCAAAGACATACAGTTTGCTCAGGAATCTAAGATTGAAGATTCAGTCTTATATGTTTCTAAAGATGAGCTAAGAGAGCTTGTTTTAGAAGATGAGCATCTTGTTTCAGTTGAGTTTGATCTTGCCTTCCCTGGGGATTCAACAAGAATAACTCCCGTTAAAGATGTTATTGAGCCTCGCGTAAAAGTTGAGGGTAGAGGCGGAATTTTCCCCGGTGTTATCGCTAAGGTAGATACTGTTGGTTCAGGTAAGACCTATGCTCTTAAAGGAATGGCTGTAGTTACTGCAGGTAAAATTGTTGGTTTCCAAGAGGGCGTAATTGATATGAGCGGTCCTGGCGCTGACTACACTCCTTTTTCTAAAACCATTAACCTTGTTATGGTATGCGAGCCAAAAGAAGGCCTTGCGCAGCATGATTATGAGCGCGCAGTACGCTTTGCCGGCTTTAAAGTTGCCACTCATTTGGGAGAGCTTGCTCGCAATCTTGAAGCAGACGAGACTAAGGTTTATGAGACCTGTGGCATCAAAGAAGGCATAGAGAAGTTCAAAGAGCTCCCTCGTGTTGCTTATGTACAGATGCTTCAATCACAGGGTCTATTGCATGATACCTATGTATATGGAGTAGATGCAAAACAGATATTACCTACCATTATGCATCCAACTGAGGTTATGGATGGAGCTATTGTTTCAGGTAACTGCGTTTCTGCCTGCGATAAAAACCCAACTTATGTGCACCTCAACAATCCAGTAGTTGAGGATATGTTTGAAGAGCATGGTAAGAGCTTTAATTTTGTAGCTCACATCATCACCAATGAAAATGTATTCCTTGCTGATAAGCAGCGCTCTTCTGATTGGACTGCTAAGCTGTGCAAGATGCTTGATTTAGATGGTGTTATTGTTTCTCAAGAGGGCTTTGGTAACCCCGATACCGACCTTATCATGAACTGTAAGAAGATTGAGGCTGAAGGCATCAAGACCGTAATCATCACTGATGAATATGCTGGTCGTGATGGTAAGTCTCAGTCATTGGCAGATGCAGACGTGGCTGCAGACGCAGTGGTAACTGGTGGTAATGCCAACGAGCTTATCGTATTACCTAAGATGGACAAACTCATTGGTACCTTGGACTACATCACCAAGATTGCTGGTGCAAGTGAAGAGACCTTGCATGAGGATGGTTCATTAGAAGTTGAGCTTCAGGTAATCACAGGCGCTACCAATGAGACTGGCTTTAATAAGCTCTCAGCACGTTAATAGGGGGATAATCCATGTCTAAATTAAGAGTTGTACATTATATCAACCAATTTTTTGCTCAGATTGGTGGAGAAGAAAAGGCAGATATTCCTGCAGAATTGCGTGAAGATGGCGCAGTAGGACCAGGTCTTGCAATTAACCAGGCCTTTGGCGATGAGGCAGAGATTGTAGCTACCGTAATCTGCGGTGATGGCTACTTTAACGAGAATATTGAAAAGGCCACAGCTGAGATTGTTGAGATGGTAAAGTCTCAAAATCCTGATCTTTTTATAGCAGGCCCTGCATTTAATGCTGGACGTTATGGCGTTGCCTGTGGTAGTGTTGCTAAGGCAGTAAAAGAGCAGCTAGGTATTCCTGTTTTAACAGGTATGTATGTTGAAAATCCTGGTGCAGATATGTTTAAGCAAGAGCTCTACATTATCTCTACCAAAAACTCTGCTGCTGGTATGAGAACCGCTGCACCTGCTATGGCTAAATTGGCACTTAAGCTTGCTAAGGGCGAGAAAATAGGCTCATCTTCACAAGAGGGCTATATACCCAATGGTGTGCGTGTAAACTTCTTTGAAGAGGAGCGCGGATCAAAGCGTGCTGTTAAGATGCTTATCAATAAGCTTGCAGGTAAGCCTTTCGAGACTGAGTATCCCATGCCCAGCTTTGATCGTGTAGATCCTAATCCTGCACTTAAAGATCTAAGCACTGCTCGCATTGCTCTAGTAACTTCTGGAGGAATTGTACCAGCGGGTAACCCAGATCATATTGAGAGTTCTAACGCTTCTCATTATGGGGAATATGACATTAGTGGTGTAGAAGATTTAACTGCAGATAGCTATGAGACTGCACATGGTGGTTATGATCCAGTCTATGCAAACCAGGACGCAGACCGTGTTTTGCCCGTTGATGTCTTGCGTGAACTTGAAAAAGAAGGCAAAATTGGTAAGCTTCATGAGAAGTTCTATACAACGGTTGGTAATGGTACTGCAGTAGCCTCTTCAAAGGCTTTTGCTGAGGAATTCTCTCAGACTCTTAAAAAAGATGGGGTTGACGCTGTAATTCTAACCTCCACTTGAGGTACCTGCACACGTTGCGGTGCAACGATGGTTAAAGAAGTAGAGCGTGCTGGTATTCCAGTTGTTCATATCTGTACAGTTACCCCTATCTCAATGACGGTGGGTGCTAACAGAATTGTTCCAGCTGTTGCTATCCCTTATCCCTTGGGAGATCCCAACAAGAGCGCTGAAGAGGAAAAAGAGATTCGTCGTCACTTGGTAGAAAAGGCTCTTAATGCTCTTGCTACTGAGGTTGAGGGACAGACTATCTTTGAGTAGCAAGAAACAGAAAACGAGCTACATAAGCACTATTTAAGCACTACTTGAGCACTACAGGTTCTATGTATTGTAAGTCCGTTGCGAGGTGGCCTTGAGCCTTAAATTAAGTCTTGGGGCCACTGGAATGGGAGTTGTGTATGGCTAAGGTCTACGATGTTATTATTTTAGGTGCAGGACCAGCAGGTTTGGCAGCTGGCCTCTATGCAGGTAGAAGCCGTCTTTCCACCTTGATTATTGAAAAAGGTCAAGATGGTGGTCAGATTGCTATTACCTCAGAAATTGAGAACTATCCTGGTCAGCTTCTTGAGGATGAGTCAGGTCCTACTCTAGTTGCTCGTATGACTAAGCAGGCTGAGCATTTTGGTGTTGAGCGTGTTGCAGATGAAATTAAGCAAGTTGAGCTTTCTGGTCCTATCAAGAAGGTGTACACCTATGGCGGAGAGTATGAAGCCAAGGTTGTTATTTTGGCAACCGGTGCCTTCCCTCGTCCTATTGGTTGTAAAAATGAGTCAGAATTTGTAGGCAGGGGAATTTCCTTCTGCGCTACTTGTGATGCAGCTTTCTTTGAGGGCCTTGAGGTGTATGTAGTAGGCGGCGGAGACTCTGCAGTTGAAGAAGCAATGTATCTTGCTAAGTTTGCTCGCAAAGTAACCTTGATCCATCGCCGTGACGCTCTTCGTGCTGCTCAGTCTATTCAAGAGCGTGCTTTCAAGGTGGAAAACCTTCACTTTATGTGGGATACCGTTGTTGAAGAAGTAGACGGAGACCCCATGCTATGCAAGATGGTAGTTAAAAACACCAAGACCGGTGAGCTTACTACTATTGAGGCAGATGAAGAAGATGGTCTTTTTGGCCTCTTTGGTTTTGTTGGTATGCTTCCTCAAACCAAGCTTTATGAAGGCCAGATTACCTTAGATGATTACGGCTATGTATGTGCCGATGAAAACATGCATACTAATATTGAAGGTGTATTTGCAGCTGGAGATCTGCGCGTAAAGAGCCTTCGCCAGGTAGTTACCGCTGCTGCAGACGGCGCTATTGCTGCTATGCAGGCAGAACACTACCTTGCAACCCACGAGTAATGTCTCACAGTTAAGGGACCACTACAAGTTTAAGGAGAGATGATGTTAGAGCTTACTAAAGACAACTTTGAAGCAGAGGTACTTCAAGCAGAGGGCTATGTTTTGGTGGATTATTTTGGTGATGGCTGCGTACCTTGTGCTGCACTTATGCCTCACATTCATAAGTTTGCAGAGACCTATGGCGATAAGGTAAAGTTCACCTCTTTAAATACCACTAAGGCTCGCAGACTTGCTATTTCTCAAAAGGTCTTAGGTCTTCCTGTTATTGCTATGTATCACAATGGTGAGCAAATTGAAGCTTGTGTAAAAGATGATGCTACACCAGAAAACATTGAGGCAATGATTAAGAAGTATTACGCTTAGTACCTTATCAAGCTTTATATTTTTTGGAATTTTCACTTTTAGGTATGGCTGGGCGATAAGAACTTATCGCCCATACCAAGAGTGTTAATTTAAGTAATGTAAATTCGTTCTAAAGAAGGGGGTGTGAGATGAGCATTCTGGAAGGAAAGAAAGTAATCGCTATTGGCGATCGCGATGGCGTACCTGGTCCTGCAATTCAGGCCTGTGTTGAGACAGCTGGTGCAGAGGTAGTCTTCGCAGCTACAGAGTGCTTCGTCTGAACCGCTGCAGGTGCAATGGACCTGGAAAACCAAAAGCGCGTTAAGGAACTCGCTGAGCAATTAGGCGCAGAGAACCTTGTCGTTCTTGTTGGTACAGCTGATGGTGAGGGCGCTGGTTTAACTGCTGAAACAGTAACCAACGGTGATCCAACTTTTGCTGGTCCATTGACGGGAGTCCAGTTAGGACTTACGGTATTCCACGTATGCGAGCCTGAAGTAAAGGCTGAGTACGATGCAGATGTTTATGACGAGCAATGCGGCATGATGGAAATGGTTCTTGACTTGGATGAAATCCAGGGCGAGATGCAACCCATTCGTGAGCAGTACTGCAAGTATCTTGGCTAATACTTAGCTTTAGAATTCATACTTGTATGCCTTGAGGCAGGGGATAAAATCCTCTGCCTCATTTTTTGTGACTTGCATCACATTTTTGGGGTATACTTCAAAATTATAGAGAGGGCAGATGACCATAGGTCTAGGCTCTCTTTTTATATGTTCTTTAAGGGCTTATAGGCCACTTTAAGCCTTATCTTGAGCCATTATTGTGGAGGTGTATATGGCGTATCAGATAAAACGAGGAGATTGTATTGATCTAAGCCCAGAGGGCTTAAAGCTAATTGAGCAATATCCCAATATGCTACATGAGCATACTGCTCAAATCCCCTCATCAAAGCGTGATTGGAAGTTTATAAATATTTTCAACCTGTGGGTTGGAATGATAGTTTCAATTGCGGTCTATCAGGTAACCTCAGGCCTTATTGTTAGCGGTATGACTTGGTATCAGGCCTTGTTTACCATTGTTTTGGGACATACCCTGGTAATGATCTTTGCTATAGTTTTTGGCCATTTTGGTACTAAATATGGACTTAATTACCCCATGCTCTCACGCATAGTTTTTGGAACGCGGGGAGTAATCATTCCCTCTATAGTCAGAGGTCTTTTGGGTTGTTTTTGGTTTGGCGTACAAACATGGATAGGTGGTCAGGCACTGAATGCTATTATGGGCGTGCTTATACCATCGTGGTCGGCGCTGGGCTTTACGGGACTTTTTATTTCCTTTTTGATTTTTTGGCTTCTTAATGTCATCATTGCTGCTTCTGGAGGCAAAGGCGTAAAAATTTTGGAGAATATAGCAGCCCCTATGTTAGTGGTCTTAAGTTTTATTGTTATTTTATGGGGTCTGAATTTGGCAGGCTGGAATTTGAGCGCTTTATTAAGTGTTCCGGTTTTGCAAGCCAAAGCCGATGCTGATTTCTGGACCATCTTTTGGCCTGCTCTTTCTTCTATGATTGCCTTTGATGGAACCATAGCCCTTTCCATGGCTGACTTTACGCGCTATAGCCAAGATCAAAAAGGTCAGACCTTAGGCCAGATAATTTCTGCCCCTATCATGACCTTATTTATTGCCTTTGTTGGTATCTGCGGTACGGCAGGAGCCTTCCTTGCTTTTGGAAAAGAAATCTGGGAACCCTCCATTATTGTTGCTCAATTTAGCAATCCTCTAGTGGTAATTTTGTTTTCAATTTTTATTATTGGTGCTGTTCTTACCACTAATGTGGCAGCAAACCTTGTGCCACCAACTAATATCATTGCAAGTCTTTCTAAGAATAAGATTAGCTATAAGTGGGCAGCTATTATTGCGGCTGTCTTAGCGCTTTTGGCTCAGCCTTGGAATGCACTTTCATCTGCTTATACCTTGGTTTATACCGTTTGTGGAGCTTTAGGAGCGCTACTTGGTCCCATCTCTGGTATTTATTTTGTGGCCTATCTCTTTGAGCATAAAACCAAGTTTTTCTTGCCAGATGTCTTCAGATCTGATGCAGGTGGTCGCTATTTTTACAAGGCAGGCTGGAATATTGAAGCTTGTGTAGCCTTTTTCCTCACTCTTCTTGTTGTCTATAGCGGTATGTTCTTCGAGCCATTAAAATTTATGTATGATAACAGCTTTGTATTAGGTGCGCTCTTATCGGCTATTTTATATGCAGTAGCTCTGTTAATTAGCGGCCGATTCAAGCACTTTGCTCAGCTTGCTCAAAAAGATGAGCTTGAATAATACTTGGGTAAAAGATCTTTGGTATCTTAACTTAAGCTGCGGCTAAGAAATTTTGAGAGGATACGATGCAAAAGATAGATGTTTTGATTAAGGGTGGACAAATTGTTGATGCCAGCCATGTTTATGAGGCAGACATCGCCATAGCAGGTGAGCAGATTGCTGCTATAGGTCATAATTTGGAAGAGCGCTTTAGTCCAGAGTCCTTTGATGAGGTAGAGCTTATAGATGCTACTGGCAAGATCATCACTCCTGGTTTTGTTGATGCGCATACCCATATGGATTTAGATGTTGGTTTTACCCGTGCTTGCGATGATTGGTATACCGGAACGCGGGCTGCGCTCGCTGGTGGAACTACTACAGTCTGTGATCACATGGCCTTTGGTAAGCCAGGTTGCAGCCTGATGTCTCGCGTTGCTGATTATCATAAATTGGCTGACGATAAAACCTTGTGTGACTATAAGCTCCACGGTGTTATCGCCCAGGTTACTGACGATATTCTTGAAGAGATGAAAGAGCTTAAAGACCACGGACTCTCATCTACCAAGATTTATATGACCTACAATGATCGCGTGGAAGATGAGGCAGCGCTTAAGGTGTTGCGCCGTGCAAAAGAGCTGGGAATGATAGTCTGCGTACACTGTGAAAACCACGCCATGGTTGAGACGCTTCGTCAAGAGTATGCTGAGGCGGGCTGCACCAGCGCTAAATATCATCCGCTTTCTCGTCCGGTTCAAGCTGAGGCAGAAGCAGTAGATAGAATTTTGCGCCTTGCTTCGCTTGCAGGGGATGCGCCTATTTATATTGTGCACCTTACTACTAAAGATGGCTTAGAGGTTATTAAAGAGGCGCGCAGGCGCGGACAAAAGAATATTTTTGCTGAAACCTGCTCACAGTATCTCACCTTAACTGATGAGGTATATGAGAGAGAAGATGGCCTAAAATTTGTTATGAGCCCTCCTTTGAGAAAGCAAGAGGATGTTTTGGCCTTATGGGAAGGCGTGGCTAAGGGTGATATTCAGGTAGTTGCCACAGATCATTGCCCCTTTAGCTATGGCGATCAAAAACAGCGTGGTAAGGATGATTTTAGAATGGCACCCAATGGCGCTCCTGGCGTAGAAGAGCGTGTATTGGTAACTGCTCGAGGTATTCAATTTGGTGTAATTGATTGGCCAAAACTCGTTGAAGTATGTGCTACCAACCCTGCACGCATTTTTGGCCTTGCTCCTAAGAAAGGCTATTTGCAAGCGGGATCAGATGCCGATCTTGTTATCTTTAATGGAGATGCTCATACCCTTAGTATTAAGGATATGAAGGGTGCTTGCGATTATAGCTGCTATGAGGGAATTGAGGTTCCTTTCAATATTGAGCAGGTATGGTTACGTGGTGCCTGTGTTCTAAGAGATGGAAAACTCAACGAAGTAAAGGGCTTTGGGCGCTTTGTACCAACAGGCCCAAGTCCTATGATCCAGGCTTAGTGATTAAGCCAGAGGCCTAAGGCTTGATATGTTAAAAGCTTTAAGCTCTTCAAGCGTCTGAGCGCTTATAAGAGAGGCTTTATACTATCCCAGCTTATCAATATAAGCTGGGATAGTTTGCTTTTAAGGCTTTGCTTTACTGAGGCTTCTTTTTATCACTATAATTCAAAGTTATGCCCGCTAGGAGACTTGCCAGCCCAAGAAAGCCTAGTATGCTTATGCAGGCGATAAGGGCTTTGCGAGTATCCGATGTTTTAGGCAGGACTGGCTTGGGTTTTTCCTCCTTTGGCTCTTCAGGTTTGTTTTCAAAACGTAGTTCTTGAAGCTGAGCGCTTTCATTAAGATCAAAGATCATATCCTCAGCTTTGATATATCCTTTTGGGCTTGAGAGTTCTTTTATTCTATAGCGCCCAAAGGGGAGCTTTTCAAAGTATTGCGCTTCAGTTTGTGAAGTCCATCGTTTAATCTCCTTGCCGCTATCCTCATGTATGAGAACTAATTCAGCTCCAGCAAGCCCTTTTTTAGTCTGAGCATCGATCTTTTGTATCTTAAGCTTGCTGTAATCATCACGCATTTCAACTTTCTGCACTTCATTGCTGGGCAGTACATCAAAGTTTATGGCCTCAGTTATGCAATATCCTTCTGGAGCTTGCCTCTCCACTAAGGTATAGCTTCCGGCAGGAAGATTTTTAATTATATGGGCTTCATTTCCAGATACCCACTCCTCAATGAGCTTTTCGCCTTGATAGAGAGCAAGTTTTGCTCCAGGAAGCTCTTCAGATCCTGTGATTGATTTTTTAGAAAACGATACCTGTGTTTTAGGCAGGTTACTGCGTTCACAAGAGATAAGCCCTAAAGCAGAGCTCTTTACGGCTGGCTTGCTTAAGTCCTCATCTAGCTCAATTAATTCTCCTTTGGGATTCACAAGATAGTAATTGCGGCTTTCAGTATCAATTAAGTAGCCATCAGGTGCTCTATGTTCAGTTAATTTATATAGGTAGCCTGGTTTAAGGCCTTGGGCATAAGCAGCACCAGCATCATCGGTGCACAAGATCAGCCTCATACTTTCGTCCTCATGTTCTAGGGCCTTTGAGATTTCTTCTGCGTCTAATGTGCTTAGACCATTTGTACTGCTGCTGTCAGCAGCTGTAGAAAAGTAGGCGCTTATTGCAAGCGGTTCATTTTCACTAGTTTTATCCTTATGGCCTTCTTCATTATTAGGCTTTGTAGTGGGCGTTGCAGCAGGCTTTGCAGAAGAACTAGCATACTCTCTTTCCTGCTCTGCTTTGGGCCTTACAAGACTTCGAGCTTTTCGGCTGCTGGTGCTGGTAACTTTCTTAACTCCCTTTGTAGCTACTACCTTATTGATAGGAAGGGGATAGGCTTGCAATAAAAACTCAGTATCCTTAAGAGGTATGCTACTGAGCCTATCTCGTTTCACTACGATAAGGTTGTTTTCGGTATTTCCTATCTTTAGATTTTTGATTACGGTATTGCCTTGGGCTTCCTCTGGGCTCAAATACAATTCATGCACTGTGGGATCTAAAAGATAGCCTTGTGGTGCTAAGCTTTCTTTAAGATAATATGCGCCCATATATAACAGAGAGCTTGCAGCCATACCTTGCTCATCTGTACGTATGTGCTCAATAAGACTGTCTTTTTTGTATATGAGCTTGTTTTGAGGGCTGTATATATCTTGAGCTGCAAAAATTGAGAATTCAGCTCCCGATAAAGCTTGCCCAGTTTTAGTATCTTCTTTATAAACTTGAATCTTTCCTTTTAGTTCTTTATCACTGCAGCTATAGCTCACGCTTCTTTGTGCCTTATCTGAGTAATCCTTACCGGCTTCTAGTTTTATCTCAATCTCATGAAACTCAGGGTCAAGGGCGTAAAAACGCGGTGCCTTGCTCTCTTTAACATAATAGATTCCAGGGCTTAGCTTATGGGGGAATACTATAGTACCGTCTTTGCTATAGAAATCTTCTTGTAGCACGCCATTGTCATCTTTCCAGCTTAAAAGACGCTTGTCCTTATCGTAAAGTCGATAAGCTGCTGTTCCCAAGATCTTGTTACCTTGCTCGTCAAGTTTAAGAAGCTCAATATGAAAGCTCAGATCATAATTGAGTGCCTCAAACTTGAGTAATTGAGGGTTTTTAAAGCTTTCTTCGTTTATCTCAAAGTTTTTATGAAAGAGACGGCTATCATCCCAAAGGATAGCTTCTTGAGCAAGCTTAGCCTTAAGTTCATCTGATTTAAGCTCTTTAATTTGATATGAACCATATGGTAGAGATGAACTTTGTGCAATACCTTGCTCATTTGTCTTTATACGCTCAATAAGTTTTCTATCTAAGCTAGATATTTCAAATTCAATGCCAGCAAGCTTTTTGTAGTATGTCTTTGCATCTCCTTGTTGGTGGTACTCCAAGTTCTTAGTGATGCGTATGGGGGCTTTTATCACTTGGTTTTTTACGATAAGATCCTGGCCTTTTAAGACCTGTGTAGTATTTTTAGGAGCCAGTTCAACTTTGTAAAGAGCTGCTTCATCATTTAAAAGATAACCTTCTGGAGCTTTATCTTCCCAAATAGCAATATATCCTGGTGCCAGGCCCTGTTGCTTCTGCTTGGTATCAAAGCTATCTTTATCAAGCCAAGCTCTTCCTTGCTCATTGGTCTTCAAGGTCCAGGAGGGGAGATCTGCCGCTCTAATTTTTTGTAAATTAGCTTCATTAAGAATAAGCTTTTCAGAATTGGATGGGAGTTGCTGATCTTGGATGAGTTCTTGCGCCTGTTCATCTGTTAGATTAAGCACGATAAACTCAGCATCCTTAAGACTAGCCTTACCCTGAGCAATGCCTGCTGTTTCTAGATCCTCTTTTTTAATTGATAAAGCTCCCCGAGGTGGCTTTTTGGGAGTATCCAAAGGCTCTGTTGACTTAATGATTTTAAGCTCTTCATCAAGTTCAATCTCATAGATTTGTTCATCTAAAGCAAAGCCTTTTGAGGGACGTTTCTCTTGTATCTTATATCGTTTTTGCAATGGTAAATCAGTAAAAAGAGCAATACCTTGCTTATCGGTTTTAGCTTCACGTTTAAAGCTAGCATGCTCTTTAGTCTCTTCTGCCGGCCAGAGCTCATATACTGCTCCCTCTAATGAATATTCATCACTTAATTCAGAGGTATACTCAGGATCAGCACTTTGTTTTTGTAGTTTAATGTTCCCCTTAGCTTCATACGACCATATACCAACAAGATCTTGTACTGAGGAGCTCCCTTCAACTAGGCCAAAAACGCAATTCTCTAAATCTGGGTTTAGCTTGGAAATTTCATCAGCAATAGTCCCTAAACTCCCTGTATAGACAATGTGGCGCTCAAAATTTTCTCTGTCTGCAGGACGCACCCCTTTACCAAAGCTTCCCGTAATCAAATGAGAGATGATTTCATGAGCGTAAACCCGCGCGCGATTACCGGGAATTTGCAGGGAGCGATGATCTTCATTTACTGAAAACTCAAATCTTGATTCCCAAAGATCTTTATGTTTTTCATAACCCGGTCCTCCTGGCGCATAGTAAAGAACTTTCTTAATAAGCCAGGCCTTTGTGCTGCCATATCTATTCTCTAAGGCATCGCTGTGAGTTTGTACTGTTACCCTTCCAGATTGCGGAGTATTTTTTGCGCCCTGTGCACAGTAAAAAGCACGTCCATCTATATCAAAATTAGTAGTAGAGTAGGCCGAGTATCTAATCCATGAGTAGGGGTTTTGTCGATTGGTGTCATAGCTTAAGTTAGCCGCCTGAGCACTACCTTTTTGTAAAAAGAGTCCGATAAGTAAGAGACTACTCATCAGCAAGGCTACAGCCATGGCTGCATAAGCCTTTTTGTTAGTTTGAGAGTATCTCATAAGCGTTTAATCAACCACCTTTCTTGTAAGTAGCTCAATTTTTCATCAGCTGATTATTCAGTTGTAAAGCCTGAGAAGCTGATAATTTGCGAGATTGAAGATCTGGTAAGTGATAAGCTTGTAATAATCAAAAGCAAAGCTCAAAAGCCCAGAATTAAGGCCATAAAGTGCTTGATGATAAGCTGCTTATTTAGAAAAAGTTTAGTTATACCGTGAACACCGCAGTGCCTGTACTGTAAAAAGCTCTGCTTGATACTTTTTTGGGTTACAATTAGTCATTGAGCATTCTTCCGAGCTGTGGTTGCGGGCATATGCCCTAGTCCAAGGCAGATGCGGTCAAAAGGATCCACGTAAACAGATTTCTGTGAGCATGGCGCATCTTAGGGGTAAGTCGTACCGTCTGGTATATTTGAGACATACCGTCTCACGGGCGAGAGGGTGAGTCGTTTGCAACTTGCAGGCAAAAGCTCCAGTACGCGAGTGTGGGGTCAAAGACCAGGTCAGTCGGAAGAAGGCTCTTTTTGTCTAGGAGGTTTCACGTATGAATATGACTGCGCCCTTGCGCCGTTTAGCTTATCTTGCTTCTGTCATAGTTCTTGCTTTTAGCCTAAGTGCTTGCTCTTCTTTACCATCAATTCAAGAGGCAAGTCCCAAGCAAGATGGTCAAGAAGAGCTCGTTGTTGCCCTAAGTTTTGACAGCGCTCCCTTCTCATTAGAAGATGCTGGAAAGCTGAGTGGCTACAATGTTGATATTGCTGCTGCCATCGCCCAGGAGATGGGCGCCAAATTGCGTTTTGTAGACCTGGGAACAGGTGATGGCATTGATAAGCTGCGTTCAAATAATGATGTAGACATCGTTATGTCTTCAAATACACAAAATGTGACTGTTGATGGTGTTGAGGTTTTGGTGCGCAATTATAATGCCAATGCACCTGGCTTATTTACTGTGACCACTAATGGAGAACGCGCCCTTGCAACTGTTCAAGATGTTGAAAAGGCAAGTATTGCTGTTCAGGGTGAATCTGTTTCCGATAAGCTCATATCAAAATTATTCCCTGCAGCCAAGCGCTTGCAGCTGCGTTCTATCAATGAGTGCTTTGAGGCGCTAAAGTCAGGTCAAGTAAAATATGTGGCTTGTGACAGTCTCCAGGGCTCATATCTTGCTAAAAACTATGAAAATGTGGCTCCAGCTGGTCTTTTAGAAAACGCTGAATCATTAAATATTTTAGCACGCTCTAAATCAGGCAATAATAAGTTTGATGCAATTCGCCGTGCTGCTGATAAGCTTAAAGCTGGTGGGGTCTTTGATCTTATCGCCACCAAATGGTTTGGTCCTTATCAAGGTTCTACTACCACCGGTAGCCTTATTGAGTTAGATGAGCAGCGCAAAAAAGCAATAGCGGAGCTAGAAACAAGCGGCTTGGCAAGTGCGGCTGCTGAAGCAGTTAGTACACAACAGCAAGAGCTAAGCCCAGGGGCCAATGTTTCTCTGCCTGAAGAACGTTCAGGTCGATAAGCTAAGATATTCTCGGTGCTAATCCTTCAGGATAATCCTACGGGGTAATCCTTCAGGTTAATCCTTGGGAATAATTCTTGGTGATAATCCTTATCGGCATTTTGAGAAAAGCATTGTAAGGCTTCTCAAAATAATTCAAAAAATATTTCTAAAAAGACGGTCTTTCTTAGGCCGTCTTTTATATTTTAGGGTAGACTAGTACTAAGTTGTTGGTGGAGCTTTTAAATTGTCTACTGGCTCTTTAAAAGCCCTGTTAACACAGTAAGTTAGGAGTAAGTATGAACATCACGGTAACGGGTCGTAAGACCACAGTAACAGAGGCTCTTCACAATCATGTAGATGAAAAAGTTGGTGGAGCTGCTCGCGTATTTGAGATTGATCCTTTAAGCGCAGATGTTGTTTTGCGTGTAGAGAAGAATCCTTCAAACCCAGAGCCTGCAACCTGTGAGGTAACTCTTCACGCCAAGGGAGCAGTAATTCGCGTTTCTGAGTCTGATGCAGATATGTATGTAGCAATTGATAAGGCTGCAGATAATGTTACTCGTCAGCTTCGCAAATTTAAGACTAAGATTGTTGATAGGCGTCAAAGCCCTGCTGCAGAGCCTATTTTTACACATACTTCCCAAGAGCTTGATTTTGATAAGCTCATGGATGAGCTGCATCATGAAGATGATGCGCTTGTGCGTGAAAAAGTTATTGATTTTACCGTACTTACAGAAGAACAAGCCCTAGTTCAAACTGATCTCCTAGGCCATGATTTCTTTGTATTTACCAATGCAGAGACCGGTCTTACTAACGTAATTTATCACCGTAAAAATGGTGGTTACGGCATTATTAAACCTCGTATAGAGGAGCTAGAGGGTTAAGATCCTTTGAGCTTATAAAGCTGTAGCGCAGTAACCGCTTTAACCTCGCCTAAGATGCTAGTTCTTGGGCGAGGTTAGCTTATCTTTAGGAAGAGAAGCGCTTTGATGGTTTCATTTTTCTTGCTTGCCTTGGGTGGCGCACTGGGATCAGTTCTTAGGTATGCTTGCTCGCTAGTAATTGCTAGTCCACAGGGCTTCCCCTTGGCTACTCTTGTGGTGAACTTTCTTGGCTCTTTTCTTATCGGATTCAGTTCAGTCTTGTTTGCTCAAAGTGCCTCTGCAAAAAATTGGGATCTTTTTGTTTCTAAGGGTTTGTGCGGAGGCTTTACCACCTTTTCTAGTTTTTCATTAGAAAATATGAGCCTACTTGAGCAGGGTCGTTATCTTATGGCTTGCTCATATATTGGCCTTTCACTAGCTTTGTGTTTAATAGGGGTAAGTTTGGGGACTGTCTGCGCCAAACGGTTTACTTAAAAGCACAAATCTAGCACAAGCTTTCAATTATATATACGCACGAAATTACCCCAAATTAGGTACACTTAGTAGCTATGGTACTTGGCTATAGTAATTAGCGTTTACCTTCTCTAGAACATCGGTAGTTTCACGTTCTTAAGGAGTTGCATATGGCTGGCGTTCAAGCAGTGGATTACATCTGGAAAAATGGTGAGTTTGTAGCATGGAATGAGGCTACAACTCATGTACTTACGCACTCTTTGCACTATGGCGATGCAGTTTTTGAGGGTGCTCGTTGTTATCAATTAAGTGACGGCGGGTCAGCAGTTTTTAGACTTAAAGATCACATGGCTCGTCTAGAGCGTTCTTGCAAAATGATGATGATGGAGCTTCCCTTTACTCAAGAAGAGCTTTGCGAAGCAACCCTAGAATTGATTAGAAAAAATGGGCTCAAGTCATGTTATGTTCGCCCCTTAGTGTATAGAGGTTATGGGTCTATGGGCGTTGATCCCGCTGGCTGCCCCATTGATGTAATTATTGCTGTTTGGCCTTGGGATGCCTATCTTGGCCAGGAAGCCTTAGAAAAGGGCATTAAATTGGGTATTTCTAGCTGGAGACAGCGTGGCCTCAACTCATTTCCACCAGCTATTAAATCTTCAGGTAACTACCTTAACAGTGGCCTTGCTAAGATGGAAGCTTTGCGCAATGGCTATGCAGAGGCAATCATGCTTAATGAAGCTGGCTTGGTGGCAGAGGGAACAGGCGAAAATGTCTTTGTAGTTCGTGATGGCGTGCTTATGACTCCTCCAGTAAGTGACGGTATTTTGGAAGGTATTACCAGAGAGACCGTGCTTACTTTAGCAGATGATTTGGGTCTTGACTATGTTGAATGCTCACTTGCACGCACAGATCTGTATATTGCAGATGAGATGTTTTTAACTGGATCAGCCGCAGAACTTACGCCTGTATCTTCTGTTGATGGCAGAGAAATTCCTTGCAGAGGCCCTATCACCAAACAAATTCAAGAGGCATATTTTGCGCTTGTTCATGGTGAGAATCCTGAGTACGAGGCTTGGTTGGATCGCGTTTAAATTTTTATGGAAGCTTAGTTGTAGATATGAGTTCTTAGATAGGTAGATTAGGTTTAGTATATGGCCTTCGTTCATTTGCACAATCATTCTGAATATTCCCTGCTTGATGGTGCAACCCGTGTAGGGGATATGTGTAATAAAGCCTGGAAACTTGGGATGCCCGCCATTGCCTTAACCGATCATGGTTATATGTATGGTTGTGCTAATTTTTATCGTGCAGCAAGACAGGCGGGTATCCCTAAGAGTGGCGAGAAACAAGCAGGTGTCAGCTATGGCATTAAGCCCATTTTGGGTTGCGAAGTTTACTTCACTCCAGACTCCAGTCTTTCTCGTGATGGTAAGCCAGAGCTCTATCATCTGGTTTTGCTTGCAAAAAATAACGAAGGCTATAAAAACCTCATGAACTTGGTCTCAGATGCTGCTGTTAGAGGTTTTTATTATAAGCCGCGTGTTACCTTAGAGATGCTGCGTGATAATCACGAGGGTATTATCGCCACCTCCTCTTGCGCAAGTGGCATAGTGCCGCGCCATATATGTAGACGACAGCCAGAGACAGCACTGAAGTGGGCAAAAGAATTTCAATCCCTTTTTGGTGAGGGGAATTTTTATATTGAACTTCAAGACCATGGTATTACGCTTGACAGCGGACATACTCAGTACGAGCTCAATCAGGAGCTTTGCACCCTTGCTCGTGAGCTTTCTTTGCCAACGCTTGCTACCAATGATATGCACTATCTCAATAAAGAAGATGCTAAGGTTCAAGATATTCTTATGTGTATTGGTATGGGAAAAACCCTTGATGATAATACACGTATGCGCTTTTCCTGCGATGAGTTTTATCTTAAAACTGAAGAGGAAATGCGCAGTGCACTTAAGGATTTTCAAGAAGCCTGCGATAATACCGTAGAACTTGCCGAGAAGTGCAATGTAAATCTTGAATTTGGCCGCGTTATCCTGCCAATTTTCCCTCTGCCCGAGGGTGAAACCAATGAGTCAATGCTTAAGATAGAAAGCCTTAAAGGACTCAAAGAGCGCTATGGTGATCCCTTGCCCCAAGAGGTTGTAGATCGCTTTGAGCATGAGTATGAGATTATCTGTTCTAAAGGCTTTGCAGCCTACTTCTTAATTGTGCAGGATTTCACTCGTTGGGCTAAGGAAAACAAGATTGGTGTTGGGCCTGGTAGAGGCTCTGCTGCAGGTTCTATTATTTCTTATGCCCTTGGTATTACGAGCTTTGACCCCTTAGAAAATGGCTTAATTTTTGAGCGTTTCTTATCGCCAGAACGTACTGAAATGCCTGATATTGATATGGATTTTGATGATGAGCGACGTCTAGATGTTATTGAATATGTGCGTCAGCGTTATGGCAAAGAGAAGGTTGCCCACGTTATTACCTACCATACTATTAAGGCAAAACAAGCTATAAATGATGCAGCTCGCGTACTTGATAAGCCCGTCTACATGGGTCAAAAGCTTTCAAAAATGATCTCAAGTGCCCCGGGCGTTACACTTAAAGATGTTTTAGAAAAAGGGGAGAAACATCCTGAGTTTTTCAATCCTGATTTTAAGGATGCTTATGACTCAGATCCTGATTCTCATGCCATTATTGATGCAGCCCTTGCAATTGAGGGCATGACACGTGGAGAAGGCGTGCATGCTTCAGCTGTTATTATTTGTAGAGATCCCGTATATGACCATGTGCCCACAAAATATGACACCAAGGGTGGCGTAGAAATTACCCAATACGACGGAGCGACAGTTGCAGACTTAGGTCTGCTTAAGATGGATTTCTTAGGCCTACGTACCCTCACCGTTATCTCTAAAGCAAAAGAAAATATTAAGCTTACCCGTGGTATTGATATAGATGAATCTAAACTATTTGTAAAAACTAAAGAGGAAGATCCTGCTGTTTTTGAGCTCTTTATGAATGGCCATACTGCGGGCGTGTTCCAGGTTGAATCAGCAGGCATGACTGCTCTGCTTAAAAAGATGAAGCCCACGGAATACAAGCATATCGTTGCTGTTTTGGCACTGTATAGACCGGGTCCACTCAATGCGGGTATGGTTGATGATTACGTAGATCGTATGTCTGGGCGCAAGCCGGTTGTCTTTTATGATGATAGATTGAGTCACATTCTAGAAGACACCTATGGCACCATCGTCTATCAAGAGCAGGTTATGCAGATTTCAGTAACCATGTCAGGTTTTACTTTGGGTGAATCTGATCGCCTGAGAAAGGCGGTGGCTAAAAAGAAGCTCTCCTTGATGCGTGAAAAGCTTCAGGTTTGGGCTGATGGCGTTGAAGAAACCATGGAAGATCACTGGCTGAATGGTGCTGTACGCAATGGCTATAGTCGAGATGTAGCCCAGCGTATCTGGGACGATGTTTTAGCTTTTGCAGAATACGCCTTCAATAAGTCTCACTCTGCGGCCTATGGCATCTTAACCATGGAAACTGCTTATCTTAAGGCTCATTACCCAAATGAATACATGGCCGCTGTGCTTACTTCTTATACGGGTAAGACCGAGAAAATCGTGCATTATATTTCTGCATGTCGAAGAGAAGGCTTAGAGGTTTTAGCTCCAGATATTAATATTTCTCGAGGCTCATTTACCCCAGATGAAAAAGGTGTACGCTTTGGCTTAAGCGGTATTAAGGGTGTTGGTGAGGCTGTTGTTGAGCATATTTTAGAGGAGCGCGATAAAAACGGTGCCTTTAAAAACCTGCATGACTTTGTAGAACGTGTAGACTCTGCTCAAGTCGGACGCCGCGTGGTAGAAGCCTTGATTAAGGCTGGCGCCTTTGATTCAAGTGGCTATACCCGACGCCAGCTATACGAACTTATCAGAAAAGATAACCCCGCCAATATTTTGGATGCAGCAGCTAAGAGACAAAAGGATAGAAGCACAGGTCAGGTAAGCATGTTTGATCTTTTTGCTGATGATCCAGATGTGGGCTTTTCACTTGATATCACACCTCCTGATGGCATTGAGTGGGATAGAACAATAAAGCTTGCTGAAGAGCGCAAGGTACTAGGAATTTATGTTAGTGATCACCCCTTGAGACCTTATGAGTATGCGCTTTCTGAGGCTCGAGAGCATAAGATTTCAGACATTCTTATAAGTGATGAGACAGAGGGATCGTTGGTAAAAGATGGCTCTGTTCACTGGTACGCCGGTATGGTGCAGGCGGTTAACAGAAGACCTACCAGTACCGGAAAGCTCATGGCTATTCTTAGGCTTGAAGATATAGAAGGTGAAATAGACTGCGTAATCTTCCCCAAGCTTTATGAATCATGCCGCAGTATTATTGAGCCTGATGAGCTTGAGGGCGATCAGGACGGGCCAGAGATCTTTATAAAAGTTAAAGCAAAACTGGAGAGATCCGATAGAGGGGATCAGCTCATAGCTATGGAGCTTGAGGAGCTGGTCTTTACAGAAGAAAACAACAGGCCCCGTGTCTTGGAGCTCCAAATAATGCCTGATATGGTAAGTAGCGCAAACTTTAGCAAAATGGAGGAAATCTTTAAACGTTATCCTGGTCATGATAGCATTGAGCTTATCGTTCACGAAGAGGAATCCTTAGTAAGAATTGAGCTCAGTCATAAAGTAAAAGCTCAGGAATTCATGTTAAAAGCAGAGCTCATAAATGTCTTGGGAGATGCTGCTTACGTAAGAAGTGTTTAGCCTGAGCGGGCTTTTGGGATTATGTACCCAGTTTGTCCTGTTATTTCGGTATATAGAAAATTGATAAAGGGGATTTAATGAGAACAGATGAACATATTTATGTGAAAGAGCTGCCTTCAGTGCACCCTCATACACCTTATGATTATCTTAGAATTTTAGCTGGGCCTGCTGCTAGATGGTATAAGCCTTTACTTTCCTTGCTTTTGTGCGTGGTCTTAGGTTTTGTGTTACAGTTGCTTATCCTTTTACCCTTATCTTTTGTCTATGTGGCTGTAGCTCCCGATTCTAGCCTTGCCTTTGAGAGTGTAGCTACCATGGATATGGCTCAGCCTTTGGTTGCCTTTGTTTTGCTCTTTAGTGTGGCCTGCTTTTTGCCTGCAGCAATGGCTTCACACGCAATTGTATATAAGCAAAGGCCTGGTCGTGTCTTTTCTCTTATCGGAAAAATTCGTATTAAACTCTTGCTACTCTGTTTGATACCTGGTTTTCTGGTTTTGGGCGGTTTTAACTGCTTGCAGCTTGCCTTAGAAGGAGCTTCTGCTATAAATCCACGTCCGGACTACCCCTTACTTGTAATGGTGCTTTTGGTATTCTTGCCATTTCAAATATGTGCAGAAGAATTCATCTTTAGAGGACTGCTGCTTCAGTATATTGGCTCATGGTTTAGGCGTAACAAAAAGCTCGCGCTCGTTATGAGTTTCAGTATAAGCTCAATGCTCTTTGCTTTAGCTCATGGCTCTTTTGACCTTTTTACCTTTTTACATCTGTGCTTTTTTGGTCTGTGCGCAGCATTTTTAGTCTTAAAAACGGGGGGCTTAGAGGCCGCTTTAGCTTTACACTTTACTAATAATTTTGTAATTTTGGCCTTTACAGGTCTTCAAGGAGTTTCAACACAAAGTCTTGCAGGTCAAACTCAGGTGGGATTTGGTGAATTTTTACTAGCAGCGGTGATGCTACTACTAGTTAGCGCGGCCCAATATGGCATTTTTTATCATTTTAAGAAAAAAGGCGAGTATTCTGCTGTTTTAGATAGAGAAATTGATCACAAACGCTATGAAAAGCTGAGCCATCTTCAAGCTTCTCAGCTTAGCAAGCCTTCGGTAGCAGGCTCTATGCAAGATGAAAGTTATAAAATACTTCCACAGGAATACGAGAACTTAGTAGAGAATAATTCTCCCAAAAGGCCAGAATAGGGGAGCTAAGACGATGTCTCTTTTTGAAACTGTTGATACTCTCCTTAGTTTAGATAAACACAGCTTAGAGCACAGGAGAAATCAGCGCAAAGAGTACATCCTTTCTTTAGGCATGCCTGCACTCCTCAAGGCTCAGCTTCACAGGAAAGCTCAGTGTAAGCCTTTAGATTTGAGCGCTTTTATTTCCCAGCAGTACTTTTTTGAACTTCCCTTGTTTTGCATTAATCCTCATAGCTCTAGTCCAGATAGAGAACTTGAAGATCAAATTGAGAGCTTTAGGAAGCAGGCGAAGCAATTTGAGCCTGTATACTTTTGCATTGCTGATAGCCTTGAGGTTAAAGAAGCACTTTATTGCGCTGCATACTGGCAAGCACCCTATGCTTTAATTGGGGCTTCACGTCTCTTGTGTGAAGATGATCCTGCTGCTTTTATTGCAGACGTGCTGCAGAATTTTTCTTGCTGTTTGTTGCCGGTGGTAGAAGAAGAAATCCAAGTTCAGCAGCTCTCATCTGTCTTGCCTCAGGGCTATCCTGTAGTTGTGAAAGACAATCAGCTAAAGGATGATTTGCTAACTAGGCTTAGATCATTTGATTTTAGAGTAGGATTGCTCCTAGACAGCCAAAAAGAAGATAGCCTCTGCGATAATATACAGCATGCTTTTGAAGGCTTTTGCTTTGTGCTTAAAACATTTAATGAGGTAGCTGAGCTCAGTAAGCGTAAGCTTAGAGAAGAGCAAATCTTTGCTTTGCAAAAACTCAGCCTTAGCATGCATGCTCAGATAAAATCAGAGCTAGAGGTTAGTCCCGCTGATCCTAGGGAAACTGAAAGAACGCTTAAGCCTTGCGTCCTGCTCAAAGAGCTTAAGGATGAGGGCTTACTGTTAGATGGAGCTTTATATGCTCAAGGAGCTCTGGCTATACTAAACCTTGCTGATTTGGACAATCTCTCATCTTCTCAGCGGCACATACCTTACATCTTGCAGCTTTATGCTGCCCATGAGCTAGAACTAGTTCATGAGTATTTAGAGCGCCTTGATACTCAGATCTTATCGGCCTGTCTTGCTTTGCGCATAAGCTTAAGCAGAGCTTCTCTTAAGAGCCTTGAGAGACAGTTTAATGAGCTCAGATCATTATGTATGAGCCTTAAGCATAAGCTTGGTTATGAGCTGTGCTATGTCTTAGATTTCTCCAAGCTTGAAGTTCAAACTTTTGAACAGGAAGCGTTTTGTGAGCAGCTAGAATCTTTGGATGAACATTGTCTTTCTTTAAGCTTCTCTTACAAGCACTATCTTCATATGACTTGTGCTAATAAACACCTGCTCTTAAACACTAAGGGTTTTAATTCCAGGATGCATCTCTTAAGCTTGAAACTTCAGGACCTAGAGATGCTTGGTATAGATGTTATTAAACAACTTGCCCTCAAAATTGGCATGCATGGCCTAGAGGTGGTAAACGATTATGATAACTAAGATGGAGCTTCAAATGAAAAAGACTGGCTCTTGTGCACCCCTTGATTTGCCGGGAGAGTTTCGCTATGACCCCAGCATATCTTGTGTCTACATTGAAAGAGGGCCACTTGCAAGTTCAATTTTAAGGGCGCTTGATAAGCTTACAGATCTGGTGGATAGAGCTCATGTGAGCTTTCCCCAGGCAAGATTTGTAATCTTGAGTGAGTCAAGCTTGGGACCTGCTGATCTTTCGTACTTGGTTATTCAAGATACAAACAAGGAGGTCGTGCAGACCCGTCTTAAAAGCCTGAGTGCAAATCTAAGCCTGCCTACTTGTATTTGTATAAAACAGGCTGCCCATGAGGCTCATCAAGCTTATCTTATGGCACCTCAGCTCGAAAATGCTTATGTAGAACTTGAGCTTAAAGAGAGCGAGCTTGGACTTAGTGCAGTGCTCAAGGAAACTGAGCTGTTAGCTTTAGACTTATTTAAAGATTTAGGGCAAAAAGAGATTAAATTGCAGTGGGATTTGCGTCCCTTTAGGCTTGATAATGCCGATAAGACCTGTGGCGCAGCCCTCACTCAAAGGGATGTTAAAACGCACAGTGAAGCGCACGGTGAAGCATGCGGTGAAACGCGCAGTGAAGCGCACAATGAAACGTACATTGAAACGCATGATGCCTGTTCTCAGCTTGTGGCACATTGTTACAATAAAGGCTTTATTGAGCGTAGGCTGTATTGGCATGACTATGAGGATAAACATCTTACAAGCTATGAGCTTTGTGCCCAGGCTTTGATCTATGCCTTAAGAAGCTATGCAGAGGCTCATTCCTTAAAGCAGTTTTTTGTCGGGCTTTCAGGAGGTATGGATTCTGCGCTGGTATTAGCGCTTGCCTGTGCTGCCCTTGGTTCCGATAAAATACGTGCCTTTATGATGCCAGGGCCTTACAGTTCAGAGCTTTCATATGAGCTAGCCTTCCAACAGGTGAGCAGTCTTGGCGTGAGTTATGAGCGTCTTGATCTAGAGCCCAGCTTTAAGCCTCTAAAGAGCCTATTGAACGTAGAGGATGACAGCCTGGCAGAGCAAAACTTACAGGCCCGCCTGCGAGCTCTCTATCTTATGACTCGCTCTAATCAAAGCGAGGCTTCTTTGGTCTTAAATACTGGTAATAAATCAGAGGCAGCCCTGGGTTACTCTACTCTCTATGGAGATACTATTGGAGCTTTGGCGCCTCTTGCTGATGTATATAAAACTCAAGTCTATCCTTTGGCAGCGGCTCTATCTTCTCTTATGGCTAGAGCTATGATACCTGAGGGGATTGTTACGCGTGCGCCCAGTGCTGAGCTTGCTAAAGAGCAAGAAGACGAGAAAAGCCTTGGTATTTCTTATGAGAGCTTTGATAAGCTCTTAGAAAGCTACCTTAAGCTTTGCTTTGAGTTCTCAAAAGTCCAAAATCCTCAGGAAAAGGTTAAGGCTCACACTGCTATCAAGGAATTCTTAGCCTCAACTTCAAAAGAGGAGCGCGCTTTTATCAAGCGCTTTTATGCTTATCGTTACAAACGAGAGCAAGAACCGTTTGGGCCCACTGTTTCTGATACAGCCTTAGCAGAACTTGAAGCTGTTAAGCATCCACTTAGTTTTCCAGCAAGTGATTTGCTTTGAGTTTTTGGTCCTGAGCCTTAAACTATGAGTTGCCTATACCCTATAAAAAGAAGCACCTTAGGTAATTTATGCAACAAGAGAGTCATTGAGAGCCATTAAGCTGTTTAGCTCTTAAGCAAAAACAGATTTCTGTAGTATGATTAGTAAGTACATTGCTCAGAGAGTAGATGCTCGAGCACGTTGATAAAAGGAGTCTTAATGCTAAGTATCACACGCGATCAGGTACGTGTTCCTTTGGATGTAATGCCAGAATTTATCGAAACATATAAGGATAATTTTATGGCTGCAACCCGTGGTACGGGTCGTCTTATGCTGTTTGCTTGTGACCAAAAAATTGAGCATCTTAATGCTGATTTTTATGGCGAGGGTATAGATCCAGCTGACGCAGATCCTGAACACCTCTTTAAGATTGGATCAGAGGGCTGCATTGGCGTTTTGGCAGCACAGCGCGGTCTTATCGCCCTTTATGCAGAGGATTATCCTAATATAAACTATTTGGTAAAGATGAATTCTAAGACAAATCTTGTTAAAACTTCACAGCAAGATCCGTATTCACCTCAGCTCACAAGTCTTGATGCAGTCTTAGATATGAGAGATCGTGGTGTCAATATTGTTGGTATTGGTTACACTATTTATCTGGGCTCAGAGCAAGAAGCTGATATGCTTGCAGAGGCAGGAGAGCTCATTGCTGAGGCGCATGCAAATGGTCTTATTGTAGTCTTATGGATTTATCCTCGTGGTAAGGCAGTAAGTGCAGAAAAAGATGCAGATCTCATTGCCGGTGCTGCAGGCGTTGCTGTTTGTTTGGGCGCAGATTTTGTAAAGGTGAATCCTCCTGCTGCCAGTGCTGAGGCTAGCTCTGCTCAGCTTTTAGCACGCGCTTCAAAGGCAGGTGGCCGCTGCGGTTTGGTATGTGCTGGTGGTTCAACAGTTGATGCTGAAACCTTCTTAACTCAGCTCTATGAGCAAATACATGATGGAGGAGCTGTAGGAAATGCAACTGGTAGAAATATCCACCAACGCTCTCTTGATGAGGCAGTTCGTTTGACTAAAGCAATTTCTGCAATTACCTTAGCTGATTATGATCCTCAAGAGGCGCTTGATGTATTTAAAGGACTTGAAGATTTTAGCCTGTAACTTTTATAAAAGATATGTCGATAAACCCAGGTACTGCAGGCTCTAAGTAAACAGACGCCCACGACATAGCTGTTTACTACATAACTGTTTATTACGTAAAACGGTTTACTATACAAAAAACCTCCCGAATCTTTTTGCCTCACAGGCTTTCTAAGAAACGGGAGGTTTGTTTTTACTTATTAAAGTTGGTGATACTTGAGAGTATCTCTTAAGATTTGCTGGTCATTATAGAAATAATGGTTTCATCTGTATCTTTGAGCCCAATGGTCCCCAACTTTCCAATGCCTCTGATTGTTTGATCTACACAGGGGCAAACCATACCATTGCTTGAAGGAATCTCGATGCCTTGCAAGGCAAGATTTACAGCTCTATACATGCTCGACACAGAACTTGCAACCTTCATAGCGCAGGCGCAGCCCGCACCATCACATACCATTCCTGCTACATCTCCAGCCATATTTTTTATGGCAGCACAAGCCTTCTCATAGCTTGCACCCTCTAGATAGCAGCAGCCTACAGCTGCCCCCATGGCTGCAGAGTCAGCAGCACAAAATGCGGAAAGTACGGGCAAAAAGGCATGTATATATAAGGCGGTAAGGTGTGAGAGTGCCAGTGCTCTTGTAAGCTTTTCACCCTCAAGCTTAAGCTCTTGGGCAAGAACACAAACAGGAACTGTTGCAGTAATACCTTGATTGCCTGAGCCAGAATTAGACATAGCAGGAAGTAAAGCCCCGCCCATACGTGCATCTGAGGCAGCAGAGGTATAAGCAATTAACTTGGTGCATAAATCAGCGTCCATACCGCCACCAAAGTTGATATTGTTTGCTTGGCGTATTGAGCGGCCAAGACCCAAACCAAAGTTTTGCTCAAGACCAATCTTAGCCAGCTTCATATTAAGTTCAGCTGCTGTATCAATAAAGCTGATCTTTTCAAGTTCAATTTGATGAGCAAAGTCCCATACCTGCTTAAAGCTACAATCTTGAAGGGCTTGTTTGATGGGGGAGATAGCATGAGGTGCAGGACGCTCTTTTTCAATAAGGCTGCAACCATTTCTTAGCAACTTAAATATATGAGTGTGCTCTGACGCAATATAGCACTCAACTCTATTTCCCTGCTTGTCGATAAGAACGGCCTCAACATAGAGGTCATCTTCTACTGCTGCAAGCTCGGCTGTAATCTTTCCAGAACTTGCAAATTCTTTAATTTGAGCAAGCTCACAAGCTTCAAGCTTACTAATAACACCAAGACCTTCTTGGGCTAGGCCTACTAAAGCTCCTGCTGCTGCAGCAATTACCAGTCCAGGCTCACTGGTGCCAGGCACAATAACTGCCAGGGCATTTTTCATGATGTTGGGTGAGACCTTAATACTGAGACTCTCTATTTTATCGGCAGCACCACAACCAGCTTTATGCTTAGAAGGCTGCTCAGATTCAAGATAACTCATGCAAACAGCTGCTGCATAGGCAATGGAGATGGGTTCAGTACAGCCCGTTGCTGGGACGACCCCTTGCTGAAGTGCTGATAAAAATAATTCTTTTGTCTTATCGGAAAGCTCTTCTATAGAGCCAAGAGCTTGTGTGCTCATGCAAAGATCTCCTTGCTTCTCAACTTACAGTAGTTCTAAAAATGGCGAAATTACCAATAAAATTCCAGCAAAAATAATAAACCAAAGAGCGGGAGTTTTGAGTGAGTGAAGCTCTTTGACCTTTAAGACAAGGTAGGCAGGAATAAGGCAGCCAATAAGACCAAAAATTGGCGAGCAAATAGAGGTAAAACTTAAGACGGGGAAGTTTAAGATTATTGCAAGCCAGGCGATAAGAATGCAGCCCAAAATAGTAGCTACTGATACTGCCGTATGGTTGATCTTCTCTTCAGGCATGAAGCGCTTGAGGATATTGCATACAATACCGCAGGCTGCTTCTCTAAAGCCCAAGAATGCGCCAAAAAAGCTGGTGGTAACTGCAAAAAGATTTAGGACTACGCTCAGGATTTTCATAAGATTGCCATCCATAGTGCGCGCAGCAATAGCCAAGCTTGAGATATTGAGCTCAGAAGCTTGTACAGCTTGCTCATAATTCATGGCAAACATAAAAGAAAGAGCGTAGAAAAATACAATTACAAATAAGACAACAAAAGCAGTATTCATGGCACGCACAGATTTATAACGAGCCACCTCAATGTTTTCATTATGATGCCTAAAAGAAATCACCATGGGAGATAGTGACTGCAAAAAGAGGATGCTGGTAAGAGTAAAGGGAAGCAAAATGATAGCCTCTTTAATTAAGTCAAACAGGGGAGGAAGATGACCAACATTGGACAAAGACCAATGTTGAATCATGACAAGACCTAAAGCCAAAATAATACCCAGTACGGTAAGCGCCATGACTGTTGAAAGCCTAAAGAGAATTTTTTCTGCGCGAGAAGAAATGACCACCAAGGCTATGATGACGATAAGACCGTACCACCAGGTAGAAGATAGCTCAGTTGAACTGAGTCCAAAGGTGTATAAATAAGAGGAGCTATCATTGGTAACGGCTGTAGAATATACCAAAAGCCAAATGATAAGCATGAGAATGTATAAAATTCCAAGGAAAAATCCCCAGTTTTTGCCCAGATAACCACTGATTACGCCAGGATAATCTTCACACTTTTTTGACTTAGCTAAGGTATTGATAAAGAGTTTTTGAAATAGATACATGGCAGGGTAGCCGATAAGAGAAGAAAGTAAAAAGACCCACAAGCCTACCAAGCCAGCTTTTACCGGCAAAAATACTATTCCTCCACCAATGGCCATGCCGATAGACATAATGACCCAGCCCCAGTCGGTGCTATCAAATTTAGAGGCAGCCTTCCACTGCTCTAAGCTCATGCCAGCTTTTTTAGCATGAATTTTGGTCTTATCCTCTGATAGGCCAAGTGCACTAAAACTAATCATAAGAACATCTCTCTCTGGTAAAGATAGCTATATGCAAGCCAAGAAGAGACTTGCTTGGCTATTTTATACCAAAGATGAGTATGAAATTGTGTTGAAGCTTGGTAGTGTATGTAGAAATACGTGGATAAAGGCTTGTCTATAACTTATGGCTTATAGCTTAGCTATGAACTATTAGCTATAAATATAAGCTTTAAGCATAAGTTATAAGGTTTAAGCATAAGTTATAAGGTTTATGCATAAGTTATAAGCATAAACCAGCTCTAAGCTAGTCATTAGCTCAAGAGGTCCATAAACGAAAAAAGCTTCCAAAAAGGAAGCTTTATAAGGCAAAATTGGTGCCCGAGGTGAGAGTCGAACTCACACGGGTTGCCCCAAAGGTTTTTGAGACCTCCGCGTCTGCCATTCCGCCACTCGGGCAAGTTTTGTGCAAGTAGATAGTTTAGCGCACCTGAGCACTTCTTGCAAGCTTATATTCTTATAATATTCTAGTAAGATAGTAGCTGTATGGTTCCATAAGGAAGGGGAGCGTATGATAAAGCCTCTTGTGGGCTTAAGAGAATCATTTCAGGACCAGAAATATGCAGCCTTGATCGTTCATGCGGGCCCCAAACATGAGATCTTGGGAGATCTGCTTATCTGTGTTGATAATAAGGCTCAGCTTAAAGAGATAAGTTTTATAGCAGATGAGTATGACAAAAGAAGAGCAGAGCTCTTCTTTTCAGCACATCCTAGTCATGAGCAAACAGAGCGTCTTAGTAGATGTGCTCAAGAACTTCAAGCTTATCTTGGGGGCAGTAAAGAAACAATCTTTATAGCAGACAATGAACTTGAGTCTTTGGGAACAGCATTTCAGGTGCAGGTTTGGAAGGCTTTGCGCCTTTTACCTTACGCAGAGACCATATCTTATTCTGCACTGGCTGCAGAAATTGGCAAACCGCGTGCTGCTAGAGCCGTGGCCAATGCTGCAAGGGCAAATTCACTACTCATAGCAGTGCCCTGCCATAGATTGGTGGCAAAAGATTCAATTGGTGGTTTTTGGTGTGGCTTGCATTATAAGCGGCATCTTATGAACTTTGAGGGTATAGACCTTAGTCTCTTTGCTTAGATAGAGCCTTATGTACAAGCGCACAGTCCTTATGTACAAGTACACAGTAAAACACAATAAAAGGGGAGATGGGTGCAAAATCAAGAGCGAAGCATAAACTTAAGTTTAGAGCGTCTCTGGTATTACTTCAAAATATGGATTAGAGAAGTCTTTACCATAAAGAAAACTCAAAACAGATGGAAAGGTACCATTAAAAGAATTCTAGGTATCTGTGCCCCCATGCTGCTTTTTTACTTCCTTATTGGCCCCGAGGCGGGTGTAGTGGCAATGGTGGGTTCCATGACTCCGGTCAAGGTCTCAAATGGTTTGCCGCTAAAGCCTCGGGCGCTTTCTTTGTTTGCGTTCTCTATAGCAACTTCAGTCTGTATTGGCCTAGGCGCCATGACCGTTATGATACCTTGGTCTGTAGTGCCTATGATCTTTTGCGTTGCCTTTGTTGCAACCTTTTCATACCACGCAATTTATTCAGGTCCTCCGGGCCCCATAGATCTCATTTTTGCAGCAGCTTTAGGAGCCTACATTGTAGGCCACCACGGCTTTGATCCTTTTGAGGCCTGCTATATAACCTTTTTTGCGGCACTTATTTCTTCACTCATCGCTTTAGCTGATGTGTTAGTAAGACCCTTTAAGCCAGAACAGCTTGCAGTACAGGATGCTACGGCCACTGTTGAAGAATACCTTGCGCTAAAAGAGGACTATGATAAAGCTCCTCAAAAAGCTCAGCATTTAGAAGGAAAACTTGCCAAGCTTAAAAATGATGCCACCCGTCGCATCAACCGCGCTTGGAATTATATAGAGGCTGATAAAGGTCTTAAGTTTGCCGATAAGCCACAGGCTCAAGCCCAGGTGCAGGCTCTCAAAGAAGAGCTCACCAAAGCACACCTTGCTTTTGCTCGCTCTCTTGAACAAGATCAAGGCTCAAGTTTGGTAAACCTAGATCATATAGATCTTAATTCCTTGGGCTCGCCTGGCATTGCTTATCGTATAAGACATTCCTTAAACAGCTCATCTATGCCCTTTTTTGCAGCCCTACGCATAGCTATAGCATGTGCAGCTTCTGCTTTGGTGGTAGAGGCCTGCCACCTGGGTCATGCATATTGGGCCGTGTTAACTGCTGGTATGATGCTGCATATGTTTCCAGACAGACTTAACTCAGTTAAGGATGCTGCTTATAAAATCGTGGGTGAATCAGCGGGTCTCATTATTTATGCCCTCATGATCCCCTTTATTTTAGGGCCAGATATGGGCTTTGTTGTGGTGGTAATCCTGCTCTTTTTATACGATTGGCTTTCTCCAAAAAATTCCATGCTTGCCCTCATGGCAAAAACTCCTCAAGCTCTTTTAGTTTCAACCTTGGGACACGTGGGAGCAGAGCCTACCTTAAGCATAGTAAGTACCCGAGCTATAGAAACAGGAATTGGAATTTGTTTTGCCCTTTTAGCGGTCTACTTTGTAGCTAAGGGCTCGGCGCTTCGTCAATTAAAAGCCCAGCATGACAATCTCATGAGGGCTTTAGTAAATTGCCTGCTTCAGATAAGCGCTGGAGAGCTTACAAGTAAGCGCAGTCAGGATGCACGCAATGAGCTGCAATATGAACTTATGCGCTATGCTTCTGCCATACCAAGTGCTGCTAAAGAATCATCTGAACAGACGACACTTAAAAAGCTTGATCATGCCGCATCTGATTTGGGTTATGCGGTGTATTGGCTCTCCTGGAGCAAAGATAAGAGCGTTAAAAACGCAGCTTCTCAAGCTTTAAGTTCATTGATCACAAGTTTAGATGAGCTTTCCGATAAAAAAGAGGGCGCTTCCTTAGAAAGGCTTACTCAGCAACTACGTCAAGTAAATTCATTTGTGCGTATTTAGTGAACTAAGCAAGCTTATCTAAGATAATGGGGCTTAGATATTTGAGCTTTTATCACCCATTAGGTATAGTAGATGAGCTGTCTTTTGAAGTTTTTAATAGATGAAATGCTAAGAGAGACTTCAAAAGCCCATATGTAAGTGGGAGATTATCCCCACCTCGACGGCGCAATCTTAGCAGCTGCTTGGTCCAGAATATAAGCCTTATAAGATATATCAAGGCTTAAAAGTTTTGTGAAATTCACCGCACAAGACTTTTCTATTTAGAACTGGTACCCCTTGCAGCTTGTGCTGCAAGGGGTTTTTGTTTGTAGGGTGAAATGAGTACACCTTGGAGGTGTGAGAGAAATAGCTAAGGCTGATGAGACTCGCATTAATGAGGCGATACGCGCACGTACAGTTCGCTTAATTGGAGCAGATGGTTCCCAAATGGGAATTTATGACGTTCGTGACGCTCAGCGTATTGCTGATGAGCAGGGGCTAGATTTGGTTGAGATCGCTCCCAATGGTGAGCCTCCTGTGTGCCGTGTTATGGACTATAAAAAGTTCAGATACGAGCAGCAAATCAAGGCCAAACAGGCTCGCAAGAAGCAAGTTAAGGTCGAGATTAAGGAAATGAAATTCCGCCCCAAGATTGATGTAGGCGACTACACCACTAAAAAGAAGCACATTTTGCGCTTTTTGGGGGCTGGAGCCAAGGTTAAGGTAACTATTATGTTCCGAGGCCGTGAAATGGCTCATCCAGAACTGGGTTTATCGGTATTAGAAAAGCTCAGCGAGGATTTAAAAGATGTGGCGCTTATTGAGAGCCAACCTAAGCTTGAGGGTCGCAATATGCACATGATGATTGCACCTCTTAAGCAACATGCTAAAGAGACAAAAGGGGCCAAAGAGGCTACTGAGTCCACAAAGGAGAATTAGACTATGCCAAAGATGAAGACGCATAAAGGAACCGCTAAGCGTTTCCGTCGCACTGGTTCTGGCAAGATCATGCGTGGTAAGGCTTTCAAGAGCCATATCATGACCAAGAAGAGCCAGAAGCGTAAGCGCAATTTCCGCAAGGAAGCAGTTGTAACTTCAGCCGACTTCAAGAACGTATCAGCACGTCTTGGTTAGTAGCCGCTGTTTATTACTTAGGAGTTGATTAATAGATGCCACGCGTAAAAAGAGCGGTACACGCTAACAAGAAACGCCGCGAGGTTTTAGAGCGCGCTAAAGGTTATTACGGCGATAAATCACGTCGTTATCGCGCTGCAAAAGAACAAGTACAGCACTCATTACAATACCAATACCGTGATCGCCGCAATAAAAAGCGTGAGATCCGTCGCCTTTGGATTACTCGTATCAATGCAGGAGCTCGTTTGAACGGTCTTTCATACAGCCGTTTTATGAATGGCCTTGCACTTGCAGGTGTTAAGCTGGATCGTAAGGTTTTGTCAGATATGGCTATTAATGATCCACAAAGCTTCACTGATCTTTGTGAGCTTGCAAAGAAGTCACTTGCATAATTGGTTATAGCCGCATAATTAGCTAACTTACTTTAATAGTAGAGATGCACAAAGCCCCAAAGTAATTTGGGGCTTTTCTTTTGAGAAGAGTTTGGATCCTATAAGTGCTTATAGGCTATTTTTTGTAAGAGAAAATATGAGCTTATCATCGATAGCTTATAGCATCTAAATAATCAAATAAATAATAAGGCATATATTAATCGTGTCATTTATTGATGAAATTATAAGAATTTTCATGCATTTTAGTGTAATTTTAAACGTAAATTTACACTAAATAACATGTTTGTTTATTCTTGTAGACCCAAAATATCAGATAGCCAGCAATATTGGATCGTCTCACAAAAAGTGCTCCCCCTTAGATAGCAAGGAGGAGCACTTTATTTAATAAAAGATCTTATATGAACTTATGAAAGGCTAATGCCAAAGGTGCTTAGGATTGAGCTAATCAAGATCAAAAGTACCAAAACAGGAGCAATAAAGCGTACCATTACGCAGTAAACTTTTCTTGTTACAAAAGGTGATGATTGAGAGATCTCATCTTCAACAACCTTAGTCTTGATAACCCAACCAACAAAGATGCAGGTAAGGAAAGCTGCAATAGGCATAAGCACAGTGTTAGACAAGAAGTCCATGAAGTCCAGAAGACCCATGCCAATAATAGTTACAGACTCCCAAGGACCAAAGCCCAAAGAGGCAGGAAGCGCCAAGATTAAAGAAATAACAGTGGTATAGGTTAAGCTTCTTGCGCGGCTGATCTTAAAGGCGTCACAGTAGATAGACACCACAGTTTCAAGCAGCGAGATTGCACTGGTGGCAGCTGCAAAGAATACAAGGATAAAGAAGGCTGCCCCCACGATGTCTGCTCCAGGCATGTTGGTGAAAACGCCAGGAAGTGTAATAAACATAAGGCCAGGGCCGGCTGAGAGTTTATCGGGTCCAAAGATAGCAAAAACACCAGGGATGATCATGAGACCTGCAAGGATAGAAACCAAGGTATCAAGCAGGTTTACCTTAACAACAGAAGATTCAAGATCTTCCTTTTTGTCCAGATATGAACCATAGGTAAACAAGATACCCATAGCCAGTGACAAAGAGTAGAACATCTGGCCCATGGCTGCTAAAACTAAACCAGCGCTAAACTTAGAAAAGTCTGGTACCAAGAAGTAATAAAGACCATCAAGAGCGCCAGGAAGGGTAAGACCATAGATGCCCAGTGCGATAAGTAAGATAAAGAGCAGAGGCATCATAATACGGTTGGAGGCTTCAATACCTTTATTTACGCCTTTGGCAACTACAAAAACAGAGATGCCAATAAAGATAAAGGTATAGATCAAAGGCTCAACAGGGGCGCTGATAAAACCGGTGAAGAAGTTTTCACCAGTTGCAGCTACATGATTGCCAGTTATATAGGTAACAAAATATTTTACTACCCAACCACCAATTACAGAGTAGTAGGGGAAAATAATCATAGGGATCACTGAGACAAGCAGGCCAATAATGGTGTATTTTTTACCAAAATGAGCAAAGGCTCCAATTGCGCTCTTGCCAGTTTTTCTACCCAGGGCATTTTCGGTTAGTGATAGGGTCAGACCAAGGGTAAGGCTTAGCACTAGGTAGGTGAGAACAAAAGTACCACCACCATAATTAGCTGCTAAGTAGGGAAAACGCCAAAGATTTCCCAAGCCAATGGCAGAGGCGGTAGCGGCTAGAATAAAGCCAAGACGAGAAGAAAACATAGAGCGTTTAGCAGATGAAGATGTATCAGCCATAATGCATGCCTCTCAACGAGCATCCTAATCTCTACCCTTAATACCTTTTTTGTCATACCTTTTGGGTAGAGTATAAAAAGGCACCCCATAATAAAAATTGTGAGGTGTCTAGTGATGCAAAACCAACAGATTTAAAAAGGTATCGTTCAAAAATAACCTATTTTGAGCTACTTGTGAAGAAGAAATTTAGACAAAATGATAAAATGGCTAAGTTATTGTTAAGGTTTTTTGCAAGCCATGACGATAAAAGCGCTGGATAAGAATAGAGTTTTATCGTATATAAAATCAGGCCTGAAAGTAGGCCTGATTGTGCAGATTTAGTTTGCAGATACCGTTTAAGTGTAAATCTTTGATAAGGAGTAGGGCAGGATATGTCGCTTTCTATTGGAATTGTTGGACTTCCCAATGTGGGAAAATCTACTTTGTTTACCGCTCTTACTAAAAAAAGTGGCTTTGCTGCCAATTATCCTTTTGCCACCATTGAACCTAATGTAGGCATAGTTGATGTTCCAGATGAGCGCCTTGCAAAACTTGCCGAGCTAGTAAAGCCCGAGCGGGTTCTACCTGCAACTGTTGAGTTTGTTGATATTGCAGGTTTGGTTAAAGGCGCGAGTGAGGGAGAGGGTCTGGGTAATCAGTTTCTTGCAAATATTAGAGAGACTGACGCTATCTGTGAGGTAGTTCGCTACTTTAAAAATCCTGATGTTGTGCATGTAGATGGCAGGGTTGATCCGCAAAGTGATGCAGAAACTATTAAAACAGAGCTGGTTTTAGCAGATATTGCAAGTATTGAAAAAGCCTTGCCTAAGGTAGAAAAAGAGGCTAAGCGCGATAAAAGCGTGGGTTTGAAGCTTGAGATCATGAAGCGCCTGCTTGAGTGGATGAATGAGGGTCATAGAGCAAGAACTTTGGAAATGAGTGATGAAGAGCGTGCCTCAGTTTTTGACCTTCATCTTCTTACCATGAAGCCTATTTTGTACCTCGCTAATGTTGATGAAGATATGCTTGATCAAGACTTTGCGCCTATTGATGGTGTTGTCCCCATTCCTGTTTGTGCGCAGGTGGAGGCAGAGCTCAGTGAGCTTGAACCAGAGGAGGCGGCTGAGTACCTTAAGGACTTGGGGATTGAGCAGGCTGGTTTAGACGTGCTTATTAAGGCTGCCTATGATTTATTGGGACTGCAAAGCTATTTTACTGCTGGTGTTCAAGAAGTAAGAGCTTGGACAGTTAAAAAGGGTGCTAAAGCTCCTCAAGCTGCAGGTGTTATCCACACAGACTTTGAGCGTGGTTTCATTAAGGCCGAATGCATTGCTTATGCTGACTATGTAGAGTATGGCGGAGAGGCCGCATGTAAAGCAGCGGGAAAACTGCGTATGGAGGGTAAAGACTACGTAGTGCAAGATGGTGATGTTATGCACTTTAGGTTTAACGTATAGACTCTGGTAGAGGTTTAGATACCCATGACCGGAGCTCCATCTCATACAGAGAAGTCCCACACAAAGTGTTCTCATCAAGTTAGATCTCATAAAGCGGAGTCTTTTCAACAGGGCTTAGATAAGACACACTCAGATGAGCTGCGTTTAAGTGGTATCTTACTTGCTGGGGGTCGCTCCAGTCGTATGGGTCAGGATAAGTGTTTTATACAATTACCTCATACGGCTAAGCTCATGGTTGAGCATGCGGTTGATTTAATGCTTAAGTACTGCTTTGAGCTTGTGATAGTAACTAATGAGCTTGAGCGTATGAAACAGCTTAATTTTGGCTCTTCTGTTCGTTTGTGCTCAGATCTTATCGCACATGAAGGACCTTTAGGTGCTTTGGCCTCTGCTGCTCCTTTATTGAGTGGCGAGTGGTGTTTGGTGCGAGCAGTTGATATGCCCTACTTAAGTGATGCATTCATAGAGCTTATGAATGCAAGTACGAGGCGTCAGATAGGGACGCAAGGCTATCCAGACTTGGTTTTGCCTCTTACTGAGTTTGGAGCTGAGCCCTTATCAGCATACTATAAGGTGGGGAGCTTAAAGCGCTGTGCTCCTCTGGTTTTTAAGCAGGGACGCCGCAGAGTGCTTAGTTTATGCGAACATATGACCACCTTAGAGCTTAAGTGCGAAGAGCTTAAAGAGATTGATCCACAGCTTAAGAATTTTGACAACATAAATTATGAGTATCAGCTTGAGAAGCTCAGGCTGCTTGATGAGGCATAGAGGTGCAAGATGTGTGTTACAGATCATGATTATAAGAGAGCGGCGCTTTTTCAGCGTAGGCAAGATGAGGTCTTGTCTGTTGAGGAGGCTCTTGATCAACTGCTCTCCTTGGCCCCAGAAGAGCTTGCAGAAGAAGAAGTGCCCTTTATGGAGTCTTTAGGGCGCGTCTTAAGCAGGGATTTGTACAGTGATATTGATGTTGCACCCTTTGATAATACTGCTATGGATGGTTTTGCTTTACGCGCGCAAGATCTTGTGGATGCAAGCAGGGAGCATCCTGTTGAGCTTAAGGTTGTAGAGCTTATTCCCGCAGGTCATTTTCCCACTAAAACTCTTGGCCCCATGGAGTGCGCTCGTATCATGACGGGAGCAGCTATTCCTGCTGGTGCTGATGCAGTTCTTAAAATTGAGGAAAGCTCAGCTGCCCAAGAAGGAGGGGAGCTGGGAGAGTTTGTCTCTATGTACAAAAGCGTTAAGCTTGGAGAGAATATTAGGCGTAAAGGTGAAGAAGTTTCTGCAGGTCAAGTAGTCTTGAAAGTTGGAGAAACAGTTGACGCAGCAGCCATTGGCCTTATGGCAAGCACGGGTAATAGCAAGGTATTTGTAAGAAAACAAGTACGTGTGGGAATTATTGCCACAGGGTCTGAGCTTGTTGATGTTGACGATAAGCCCCAGCCTGGTCAAATAAGAAATTCTAATTCATATCTTTTAGCTGCTTTATGTAAGCAGCTGCAAGCTGATTATGTAATCTATCCGGTTTTGCGTGATAGCTATGAAGCCACAAAGGAAGCTTTCTTGCAGGCTTCTATGGATTGCGATCTCATTATTAGCTCAGGAGGTGTGAGTGTAGGAGACTATGACTATGTGGTTCCCGTGCTTGAAGAAATAGGAAGCTTGCGTGTAGCAAAAGTATTTATGAGGCCGGGAGCCCACCAAACTATAGGCCTTATTGGTTCATGTATTGTTTTTGGTTTACCTGGAAACCCCTCTTCCGCTTTTACGGGTTTTGAGATGTTCTTGCGCCCACTTATTCTTAAGATGCAGGGGCACAGTGAGTTAAAGAGATTGACCTTAAAGGCTCGTCTTTTGAAAGATCAAAAGAAAAAACAGGCACGTCGTTTTTATCAACGAGCCACCCTATATAGAGATGCTAAAGCTGAGCTGGTTGTTGATCTTGCAAAAAACCAGTCATCTGCTTTGCTTACCGCTGTTCATGAATGTAACGCTTTAGCAGTCTTGCCGGAGGGTGAGGGCATAGTGCCTGCAGGAACTATGCTTGAGTGCATTGTGTATCGAGCTCCTGAAGAGCTTAATGTTTTGAGCGATCAGATCTGCGATAAGTTGAACGATCAGCCGTGCGATAAGTAAGAGCGACTTGCATGACTGAGTTTGGCGATCAAAACGTGGCAGCTACGGGCTCTGCGGGTGCTGAGCGTGCGCTTACAGAAGTAGAGAGTGCGCACGCTCCGGGCGACAAAAGAGTAAGGCGTGGCTCCACATTGCATAATTGCTTATTAATCTTTTTGGGTGGTTGCTGTTATGGAGCCGTGGGTTCTGTAACAAAGCATGCTTTTGCTGCGGGTTACACTCCCCAAGAGATAGTATTTACGCAGATGTTTTTTGGTTGGATTATTTTCTCTGTATGCACCTTGATTTGGAGATTGAAAACAGGGGAGCTGTACTGGCCAAAGAAAAAAGATGTTAGGGATTTACTTATAGCGGGAGTTGCAACCTGTTTTACCTCACTTTTTTATTCTCTTGCGCTTGAACGTTTGCCAGCCTCTGTTGCTATCACCTTATTATTTCAGTTTACCTGGCTTGGGATTGTGCTTGAATTTATCGTCACCAAGAGATATCCAGGTACAGCTAAGGTTATAGCTGGCTGTGTTATTGCTCTAGGCACGTTGGCAGCATCGGGCTTGCTCTCTAGTCTCCTGGGCTTAGCCGGTGCTAAATCTTTAGGTGCCCTTGATCCCCTGGGTATTTGTTTTGGCTGTCTTTCAGCCTTGTGCTCTTGTACCTATTTATACCTTACCGGTAAAGCTGCTTGTAATATGCATGTTACTCAGCGTGCCTTTTTCATTACCTTGGGTGCTACTCTTACCGTATTAGTGGTGCATCCATCTGCTCTTCATGCCTTTAGCCATGGTGTTGACCTTATTAAGTACGCCTTGTTTTTATCGATTTGTGCTATAGCAATACCACTCTTTTTGTTTGCTTCAGCTGCACCCTGGCTTCCTAATGGTTTGGTAAGTATTATGGCTTCAAGTGAGCTTCCAGCTTCAGTTACCTGTGCGGCATTGTTATTAGGGGAGCGCTTAGATAAGCTGCGTATTGTTGGGATTGTAATTATTTTGCTGGGTGTAATTATATCTCAGCTATCAGCAATAAAAAGCTTTTTTAAAAGCTCTAAAACTTAAGAGCACAGAGGGCGGCTATTAAGATAAAATAAGTTGGTATGATCTGCTTGTACGAGTAAGTTGTGCTCATATAAGTGACATGTAGTAGCAATTAACTAGCTAAAGGGAGTCCTTCATGATCCAGGAGCAAAAGGTACTAGTTCTTGATTTTGGAGCGCAATATGGGCAACTTATTGCGCGTCGTATTCGTGACCTGCAGGTTTATTCTGAGATAGTACCCTTTGATATTAGTGCTCAAGAGCTAAAAGAGCTTGCACCAAGCGCCCTGGTTTTATCGGGTGGTCCTGCTAGTGTATATGAGGATGAGGCGCCTCATATTGATAAAGATATTCTTAATTTGGGAATTCCTATTTTAGGCTTTTGCTATGGTATGCAATCCATTGCCCATTTTGAGGGAGGCTTAGTAAAACAGGCTGATGCAGGAGAGTACGGCGCTGCAAAGCTTAAGCGTCAGGGAGAGTCTCAGCTTTTAGAAGGTACCCCTCAGGAGCAAACCGTATGGATGAGTCACAGAGATACCGTTTTTGAGGCTCCACAGTCTTATACTGTCACCGCTACTACTGATATTTGCCCTGTTGCAAGTATGGAAAATGTTGAGAAAAAGATCTATGCTACTCAGTTTCATCCTGAAGTAAATCATAGCGATTATGGTAATGAGATGCTCAAGAATTTCCTTTTTGAGATCTGCAAGATTGAAAAGAACTGGACTACTGATAATCTTATTGAAGAAACAGTATCTAAGATCAAAGACCAAGTAAAAGATGAGCATGTTATTTTAGCTCTTTCTGGCGGTGTAGACTCTAGTGTTGTAGCTGCTCTCATGCATAAGGCCATTGGGGATCGTCTGCACTGCGTATTTGTAAATCATGGACTTCTTAGAAAAGGTGAGGCAGAGTCTGTAGAACAGGTCTTTGAGGGGCAGTTTGGTGTAGACCTCACTGTGGTTGATGCAGTTGAACGTTATGCAAAACAACTTGCTGGTGTAACAGAGCCAGAAGAAAAGCGCAGTATCATTGGAACAGAATTTTGGAAAGTCTTTTTTGATGAGGCTCAAAAGCTTGAGGGGCGCCTAGGGACAAAGATACGCTATTTAGCCCAAGGTACCATTTACCCTGATGTTATTGAATCTGGATCAAGAAAAACGGGTAAGGCCAGTTCTACTATTAAGTCTCACCATAATCTTATTCCCTTTCCTGAAGGCGTGCACTTTGACTTAATTGAACCTTTGGATCTGTTCTTTAAAGACGAGGTAAGGGCCATAGGTTCTGCCCTTGGTCTACCAGATCATATCGTTTATCGTCAACCATTCCCCGGCCCTGGTCTTGCCATTAGGATTATTGGTGGGGTAAACCTTGAAAAGCTTGAGATTTTGCGCGAGGCTGACGCTATTGTGCGAGAAGAAATTGATGCCTACAATGAGCAAAATCCTGGTTCTGTATGGCAGTACTTTGCTGTCTTACCAGATATTAAAAGCGTTGGCGTAATGGGTGATGAGCGCACGTATGCACGTCCCATTATTTTGCGTGCCGTTGAGTCAAGTGATGCAATGACCGCAGACTGGGCTAAGCTGCCTTATGAGCTTTTGGCGAGAATATCAGGCCGCATAGTAAGTGAGGTTAGGGGAGTAAATCGTGTAGCCTATGATATTACCTCTAAGCCGCCAGCAACTATTGAGTGGGAGTAACAGATATTTTACTGAAAATGGCTTATTTTTAATGCTTATAGCATATTGGAATAAGCGACTGGGACCAAATTGGGTAAAGATTTCAAAAAAATAAACCCTATAATAGCTTCAAGTGGCTTTACAACAAAATACAAAAAAATGAGACCGTAGCTTAGTTGTTACGGTCTTTTTGTCCCATAACCCATAAATTTGAAATTGTCTGTAAATTAAAATGAATAATCGTACCTAACACCAGTACTACATTTTCTACTATTATAATCCCTTTTTTAAAACTATGTTAGATGTATAAAACACGGTTATTATTATCAGAATAATATATTCAAGTGCCTTATCAAACAATAGTGTTATATCAATTACTTAGACTGCTATTGTGATTGTTCATTTATAGTTATAGTTTTTTGCAATGTTTTTTTCATTCATTTCCAACTATTATTTCAAATTTTGAGCATAAAACGATTGAATTTATTGCTTTCCGTTAAATTGAATTATTAATAATACTTTATTTTAAGTTTGCATTCATTTATAGAAACATATTTACATC
>JAEZZM010000034.1 GCA_023418575.1 Actinomycetes bacterium
CCCCTACATACTTGTCTATAGTGTGTACCCTAATTTTTTAAAAAACATCCTGTGAAGGCTTGCTTCAGAGCTTTCTTTGTAGTATATGAATATATGAGCATTTATTCATATAATAAAGAGGAGACTCGAGTTTTATGAGTAGTTATAAGGATATGGAGCTTACGGTACTTCTTGAACAAGAGGCTCTTATTACAAGAACCACCCAGATCTTATCGGCATTAGCTGATGTTACTCGATTTAAGATTTTAATGGCACTTGCAGACCACGAACACTGTGTTAGTGATCTTGAGCACTTGTGCTCAGTGAGTCAAAGCGCTATTTCACATCAGCTAAGATTGCTTAAGGATCGCGACTTAGTGAAAAGCAGAAAAGAGGGGCAGCGCTGTTGCTACTCTCTAAATGATGACCATGTTAAGCAAATTTTGGAGCAAGCGCTTGAGCATGCCTCTCATGTTAGCGCTGGTATTGAGTTTAAAGATTAGTGCTTACTAGAGGAGAGGAATATGAGTTCTAGCGTACTTGAATATAAGGACAATGGATTAGAGCAGAAGAATACAGCAAAAACCGCTTTTGACTTACCACTTAGTTTTAAGCTAAAAGGGGTGGATTGACCAAGCTGCGCAAAGTCGTGCGAGCAGGCTGTGCTTCAGCTTGCAGAAATATCTGAGGCTCAGGTTAATTTAGTGAGCTCAGAGCTTAAGGTTCGCTATAGCCCAGAGGCTCAGGATGCAAATGCAGTACTTAAAAAGCTGCTTAGTGCTGTGCGAGACAGTGGCCATGATTTGCTTTTATCAGATGAGCTTAAGGAGTCAATTGATGACAAGCAAACTTGGTATGAGGAACACAGGGACCTAGTTTTAATGATTGCAAGCGGCATTCTTATAGCAGTAGGTTTGCTTTTGGGTCTGTTTTCTCAGAGCCTTCCCAGCTTATCAAGGATACAGGCAGGTTTTTATATACTGGCAGCACTCTTTGGTGTTAATTCCTTGCTTCCAGCAACTTTGAGCACCTTAAAGCGCAAAAAAATTGATATGAATGTCCTTATGACGGTTGCAGTCTTGGGAGCCATAGGACTGGGTGCCTATGTTGAGGCAGCAGTGGTAATCTTTCTTGATCAGCTTGGAGAATACCTAGAGGGATATTCTATGAGAAAGACCCGTGGCTCAATTCGTAAACTAATGGAATTGGCTCCTGAGCGCGCTCATGTTTGGAATGGAAGTGATTTTATTGATCGTGCTGTGCAAGAGGTGCAAATTGGATCAAGGGGGCAAATAAGACCTGGCGAGCGCATACCCCTAGATGGGATTATTGTTAAGGGAAGCTCAGCCATTGATGAGTCTCCGGTTACGGGTGAGTCCATTCCTTTAGATAAAGGGCCTGGCCAAGAGGTGTATGCTGGCTCTCTTAATACGCATGCCCTACTTGAGATACAGACATCGGCAGATGTACAAAACTCCATGCTTGCACGCATAGTTGAGATGGTTGAAGGTGCTCAGGCAAAGAAGGCTCCCTATGAGGACTTTGTAGATAGATTTGCTGCCTGGTACACACCCCTAGTGATGCTAGTTGCCTTGTGTATAGCCTTTTTGCCTCCGCTTGCAGGCCTTGTTTTATCGCAAGACTTTGGTAGTTTTGGCCGCTGGATTTATGCAGCTCTTACCATCCTGGTAATTTCATGTCCCTGTGCATTGGTTATTTCTACGCCCGTAAGCTTTGTTTCTGCAATAACCAAAGCTGCTCGAATGGGAGTGCTGGTAAAGGGTGGTGCATACCTGGAAATTGCGTCAAAGATTGACACTGTCTTTTTTGATAAGACGGGTACGCTTACTCAAGGAAAACCTAAGCTTGCGCAAATTGTCCCTCTTTCTGGTGAGGCGGAAAAGCTGGGTGAAGACAAACTCTTAGCTATGGCAGCCTTACTAGAGCGTCATTCAAATCATCCTTTGGCCAGGGCTATTGTTAATGCTGCGCAGGCAGACGATAAGGTTAAAGCACTCATGCTTGAGTTTCCAGAACTATCTGATATGCAAGAGCTTGCCGCAAAGGGTGTGCAGGCCAAGTTTGATGAGATGAGCGTCTTTTTGGGTAAGCCAAGCTATATTGAGCAGGCTATGGCTAAGAGTTTGAGCCCTCAGGAGCAAGAGCAACTTGAGACCTTAGAATCTGGAGGGGCAAGTGTTTTGGCTCTGGCGTCTCAAAATAATTTGCTTGCCTATTTTGTCTTGCAAGATCTTGAGCGTCCAGAGGCTAGAGAGGCGCTAGCTGAGCTAAGCTCCAGATCACTGAGGATCTCATCTTTGGCTATGCTTACGGGCGATAATAAGCGCAGCGCTCAGGCAGTTGCCAAGCGTTTAGGTTTGGATACCTATCATGCTGCTCTCTTACCAGAAGATAAAATCAAGCTGGTAGAACAAGCTGCAGCAGAGGGAAGAAAAGTCGCAATGGTGGGTGATGGTATTAATGATGCCCCAGCCTTAGCAGCCTCTCAGCTTGGGGTAACCATGGGGGCAGCTGCCAGTGATACTGCTCTTGAGGTAGCAGATCTTGCTCTCATGAGCGCAGACCTTAAGCAGCTCCCTGCTTTTCTAAAGCTTTCTAAGCATACTATGGTGGTGGTTAAAGAAAATATCATTTTTGCCATTGCGATAAAGGTGCTCTTTTTGATCTTGGCACTCTTTGGTATGACTTCAATGTGGATGGCAGTTTTTGCTGATACTGGTGTTACCATCTTGGTTATCTTAAATGGCATGCGCTTGCTCTTGGGTAAGTACTCCAAATAAGTTGTGTCTAGCTGAGTTGCATGCCCTTGAGCCCGGTGTGAGCCAATTTTCAATAAGAGTTGTTCTTATATAGCAGGTTTGGGTCTATCGGAGCTTATAAGCTCCGATAGCCCATATAGCCCTTATAAGCTCCGATAGTCCATATAGTCCCTATAAGTCCTTATGAGTCAGTTTTATTCTAAAAAGGAGAGGGTCCATAGCTTTGAAATAATTCATAGTTATGGACCCTTTTTTGGATTGCCGTAGGAGCAGTGTGAAGTTTATTGCTGTACTAAGATCTACTTAATACTGAGACTCATGCTTTCTAAAGAAATCAGTTCTGGGTAGCAATTCTTTTACCAGATGCTCAGATGGCTCTAAGCCTGATGCTTTGATAAGTCCAGTAAAATCTTGGTCAACTAATGCCCAGTCAAATAAGATTTCTTCAGGAATCTGGAAGTATTGGGCGATAAGGGCGCAGCCCTTAGGGACAATAGGGTGCATCATGAGGCTTGCAAAGCGCAAAGCGTATGCTGCATTAATAAGCGCCTGCTCAAGAGCTTTTTGGTTGATAAGGGCTTCTTGCCCCTCTTCTGTAGCAGTGCTGCGTGCAGCCTTAGATTCTGCTGACCAGCGTTTGTTAGCTTCTCTAATGAATTCATCTGCACAGCCAAAGGCTTGAGTAAATTCAAACCTACTCATATGTTCTTCAAACCTAAGCAGGCTTTCTTTACAGTACTCAATAAACTGAGGATCAGGACTAAGAGCAGGAAGCTTTAAGCTGCATTCTGAGGCTAGGCCATAAAAAACTGAGCGTGCTAAGCGATTAAAGATATTGGTAAGCAGTGCGCTTTCTTTAAGTGCAGGATCTGCAACACGAGGATCATCTTTGATTTTCTCGTCATAAACCTTAGGTTGAAAGGATACAGACTTCTTGTCTAAGCCAAGTGAAATCCAGTGGCTACGCAGCTGTTCTGCACTATAGTGTTCAAGCAGTTCAGAAGCCAAAGGAGGCTTAATGGCACCTGAGCTTGAAGCCTTGCTTCCCAAGAAAAGAATATGATGGTTAGCGATAAGCGTACTTTGCTTAAGCTCCCAGTTGAGAGCCTCAAAAAGTGCAGCTTGAGCTATGCCATAAAAATAAATGTTATCTTGGCCAATAAACTGGTAGATTCTACTATCATCAGTGCACCACCAATCTTTCCAGTTTTCAGAGGAGCCCCTTTCTTGTAAATAGCATTGAGTAAAAGATATAGGTGCCCATAGAGACTCAGGCCACACCCAAATGGTAAGCTTGTCAGAGCCTTCTAGCTTGGGAGCTTTTACACCCCATTCTATATTTCCTGTTAGCCTAAAAGGAACTAATGTTTTACTTGTTCTATAGCGCAGATCATGAGCAGCCAAGATTTGTCTTGCTTTATCACAGCTTTCATTATCTTCAAAGATAATCTTGAATGAGGTCTTGCCCTTCTCGGCAGCTTGAAATTCATGAGGAGGTAGCTCATCTTTAATTTGTTGATAGAGCTCTTCTGACTCATTTTTCAAAAAGATTCCAGGCTGGCCTAAAAACTCTTCGATGGTGCTGCTAACTACGGGACGCACATCTTGTTGCTCCTTTAATGAGGAGCAGTGTTTTAGTAAAAAGTTTCTATAAGCTGGAAGTTTGAAATAAAAGTTGTCTACCTCTTTAAGTATAGGCTTAGTGCCGGTGAGCTGAGAAATGGGTGCGATAAGGTCAGCCGGCTCAAATTGGTGGCCTAGATCACATTCGTCAGCATATGCTTTTTCGCTTTTACATCCCTGGATGGGACAGCGTCCTTGCACCTGGCGCCCATTTAAAAAGACTTCAGCCTCTGCGTCATAAAACTGTAAGGAACTTCTTTTTTCAAGTTCATCTTGTTCATAGAGTCGCTCTAAAATCTCATAACTTAAATCTTGATGGATATCTTTTGCAGGACCTAGTGCTGAAGCGGCAAAAAGGTTAAGACTTATGTCGTAGTCGCTTAGGCTTTCTTTTTGAAGTGTATGAAACTGTAAAACATAGTCTTCAATTGTGCCCTCAAAACCTTGTTCTTGAGCTTTTCTATAGCCTTCGGCAATGGGGGAGCCATAGCAATCAGTTCCTGAAACAAATATCACTTGTTCAAAGCCAAGCCTGTCACGCAAAAAACGAGCCCACACATCTGCAGGAACAAAAACACCGCCCACATGTCCAAAATGTAAGCCCTTATTGCCATAAGGCATGCCGGCAGTAATAACTGCTTTTTTAGGAAATTGCGGACGTCTTTTTTCTTCTGAGTCACTAAATGAAAACAGTGTAGGCACCTTTTTTGTCCTCTCAACTTGAGTTGTATGGTTAAACGTTAAAGGTAAGGCACAAAGCTAAATTTGAGTGTATAGCTATTGATACAGAATAAATTGTAATAGTAGCTAGCAATTTATGCTATAGCATACACAGATGATCTATCTTGTAAAAAATTAGAGCTTTTAACTAAGGGCTTTAATTATCAAAGAGAAATTCGATAGATACAGGATAGTTACAAGAGAATAAGAGTTTTTATATAGTTCAAACCAGTGTAGCCTCCGATGATATAAATAAAAGTGTTTATAAATAACATCTTTTTATGGCTAGTATTACAAATAAAATGTTAAATTCTGACAATTTATTATGCCACCTACCTCTAAATGACTACCGTTTAAGAAATCCTTATCCAGTCTTTTTTATTAGGTGAACAGCTCAGATAAGAGGTGTAAGCGATATCAAGAAAGGTGTTTTTGATGCATAAGATTTTTTTTGATGAGCTTCTTTGTAGAGCTCTAAGCATTTGTTTTATAAAATTTTTTCGCTTTTTCAAAAAATGATAAAGAGAGGGTATCAAATCTTTGAAATATCTAATTCTATGCTTACATTACTTTTGCTGTAGTAAATAGAAAAACCTTAAGTTTTTAATTCAGTTTAGTATAGAGCTAAGTTTAAGCTGTTTTCTCAGGTAATTGTAGACTTAAATGGAGTAAATATGAGAAACACTATTATGCTTAGCGGATTAGTTGAGAGATGCGTCTCTCAAGAAAGAAAGACCAACCTTTCTTTTTTAATTGCCCCCAAGGGGATGGGTAAGACCAGTTTGTTGTCTTCGTGTCTTTCATATTATTTAGAACATGTTCCAGAAGGACTTGTTAAACAACTAAGTGGAGATTATTCTCCCAAAGAGCTTATTAAGCTTTTAGAAAATTGCTCTACATTGAACTCTCGGTCTAAAGATCTTTTAATTCTCATTGATGATCTAATTAATATGCGCCCTGATGATGAACAAGAATTTTGTAAATTAGTTAAACAGCTTACAGATAAAGGTTGCATCATTGTTATTGCGGCATATCCAAGTCAGCTACATATCACTGATAATTTTTCATCCTTTTCACTTTTAGATACAAGACACTTTCTTGTAGAGGAAGCAGAACTTGAGCTCTGGGCACAACATTATCGTCTTGATTTAAGCAAACTTGAAAATGAGCATTTAGCATTGCGAATTCCTGCCCTTATCGCTGCTTTGTCTTTGAAAAAAGATGGTCATATCTATAGTGCTGAAAGTTTTAAACGTGAGCAGCTTGAGCTTTTGCGTTATCTCTTTTTTGATGAGCTGAGTTCTGTTGTAAAGCTCTGCTTTATTATGTGTGTTCTAAAAGAAGGTAATTTTTCTCAATTAGAGCATTTTTATAAAAAAGATAATCTTCAAGAGCTCCTATCGTATCTTAATAATTATCACAGCTATTTCAATATAAATATCTTTACTCAAACATTTGAGGCTTTTGATTTACCTATGGAAAGTCTTAGAGAGTTGATGTCTTATCTTGAAATAGACGCCGTGTCTTTAGTCAAGCAGTGTCTTGGCCTGTGTGTAAAAGTTCAAAAGTATGAGCGAGCTCTTTTGATTTATACCATGCTTGGTAGTGAAGCAAAGCCTCAGGAGCTCTTGGGCTTGCATCCCCTGGCTTTTGTGGGAACTATGCCTGCAGCCTTAATAAAGCATTATGCAAAAGATTGCTTACATACCTATAATTTCCCCAGTCCTGAAGATTTGCTTGCCTGTAAATATGCTGCTATACAGTTTAATGATCTGCGCTTGGCGGCAGTTTGTGAGGATATGTATCAACGTTCATTTGAACAGATACCTCTTGAACTAAGAGAATATGCGGATTTACTAAGAGCGTATCAGTCATTTTTACGACAGGGAGATCTTTTACATGAGGATCTTCAGTGTGCAGCTGTTAAAGAGTTTTGCACTTGTTGCATGAAGCTGTTGCAGAGTTCAGATGAGGGGAGCAAAGCTGCATTTTTGTCTCAGATTTACAAATTTAATCATGTAGAGCAGGAAAAGATCTCCAGAAAGCTGTACACGCATATCATAGCTTTATGCTGCATACTTAGTGGCTTGTATCATGAAGGTATGGCGCTTGTTGCTAAAGAGGGGAGTTTTGAGCAAGCTTCAAGTATTGAGGATGTATATTTAGCGCTAGATTTTTGCTTGTTGAATGCGTTTTCTTATATTCCTGATGCTCAGGCATTTGAGCTACCAAGCAGTTTCTTTTATGCAGAGACTCTAGTTAAAAAATTGGCTTATCAAGACCTTGAGGCATATCTGCAGGCAGTTAAGCTTATATGCATGCAATCATATCTTTCAAAGACTAAGCTGCCGGATTTAGAAAAAGCGCTCTTGGTTGCTACACGCCGTAGTGATAATTTTATCTTAGCCTTGCTTTCTCTGTATGCAGCTCAACATGAGTATTTAGCTGGAGCCCAAGCAAAAGCTCAGATCAGGCTTAATCAAAGCAAAGAATTTTTTAGATCATCAGGCCTTGCTAGCTTAAAAGATTTAAGCGAGCATCTCTTATTTATTATAAACATTCAGCCCCAAAAGCCGCAGCTTATGAGACTGGAACTCAAGAGGCTTTTAAAGGATTGTGGTGACAGAGAATTGTGTGCAAGTCTTATCGAAGATGATCTGGACTTGCAAAATAACATGGATTTATGCCAAGACAATAGCAAAGATAGCTCAACTAAAAGGCAGGAAAAAACAACTGCCTTATATATTCTTGATCTCTTTATTGCTGCGCAAGTTTGTGCTGAGAAAGAACTTTCTGCAATATTGCGCAAGCGCTTTGGATTAATCTTAGCTTCACCCATGCAAAGAGCTGAACTCTTTAGGACTGCAGTGCTTCTGCCTGAAGGGGCAAAGGTTTTATCAGAATTCTTGCCACTAGCTGTCCTTAACCGAGCTAAAGCTATTCTTAGTGAGTCGAGCGGTGATAAGCAGTGTATTAACTCAAAGCTGCCCCGCGTAACAATAGCTTCTCCTGAACAAGATCAAGACTGCATGCAGCTGGCGCTTCTTGGTCGTTTTGAATTAAGTTATGAAGGAAAGATTCTTGCAGATAAAGAGTTTCATAAAAGAAAGAATATGCAGCTATTATCATATTTGGCGCTCCACCAAGTAAGGGAGATTAGTAGACAAAAGATAGTTGCAGATCTTTGGCCTCATCTTGAGTACTGCCTGGGAAGAAACAATCTGTATTCTACTCTTTCTTTGTTACGCAAAAGCTTTGATAAGGTTTTAAAAGGCAGAGAGTGGCTTATTTGTATGAGTAATTCTATTAGGTTGAATCCTGATCTTATTAAAAGCGATATTATGCAATTTGAAAGCCTAGTTCGCATTTTAAAAACAGAGCAACACAGTCTTTCAAAACTTGAGATGATAGATCTGTGTTTACAGCTTGATACGCTCTATAAAGGGGATCTTGTAGACCTAGAAGGCCTAGATCTCGATCTATTTAATGCAATACGGGCAAATTTAAGAGAAGAATTTGTTGATAGCATGCTTTTGGGTCATAGCTTATCTTTGAGTTTAGACGATGAGAATCTATCACATTATTTTATCCAGCGTGCGAGAAAAGCTGAGCCTTATAGAGATGATGTTGTTAAAGCTCTTATGAGATTTTTACACGAGAATTCGCGCAGAGCAGAAGCCGTTGATTTGTTCTTTGATTATGAAAGCTATATGGCAAAAGAATATGATCTAGAGCCCTCGGTAGAGATACAGGAGCTATTTTCTCTAGTAAATAAGGGTAAAGTATTGAGCGGATCTTAAGAAGGTAGGCTACTTAGGCTTGGCTCTTGCATATAATTAGTGCTCTAAGCATGCATATTTTAAGGAAGATAAAGAAATCAGAAGAACTGTGCATGTACTTGTGGCCTGCTGTGCTAAAGTTAATAAGTTAGCTAACTTTACAGATGAGAAGGAAACAATGGCTGGTATTTTGTCCAAGATCTTATCAGTTGGTGCTGATAAAGACCTCAAACGCATTAAAGCTATGGTGGCCCGCATTAATGAGTTGGAGCCACGCTATCAGGAGATGTCAGAACTTGAACTTTTACAACTTACATCTCGTCTTAAGGAGCGTTTAGAAAAGGGAGAGTCTTTAGATGACATCCTTTTTGATGCTTTTGCTGGCATGCGTGAAACTTCACGCCGCTATCTGGGCATGCGTCATTATGACGTTCAGCTTATAGGCGGTATCGTTCTTCATGAAGGTATGATTGCCGAGATGAAGACCGGTGAAGGTAAGACCTTAGTTTCCACTTGCGCAGGTTATCTTAATGCCTTATCAGGCAAAGGTGTACATATTGTTACTGTTAATGATTACCTTGCAAAACGTGATTCTGAGTGGATGGGTCAACTCTACAACAAGCTTGGTATGAAGGTTGGTTTGCTCCAAAGCTCAATGAGTCTTTCAGCTAAACCAGATGCATATAAGGCTGATGTGACCTATGGCACTAACTCAGAATTTGGTTTTGATTATCTGCGTGACAATATGGTTACTACCTCAGATCAGCGAGTACAACGCCCTCATTATTTTGCCATTGTTGATGAGGTTGACTCTATCTTGATTGATGAAGCTAGAACTCCTCTTATTATTTCAGGTGCAGGTACACGCTCCAGTGAAACGTATGCAAAGTTTGCTGAGGCTGTGCGTGGTCTTATTCGTGATGAAGATTTTGAAATGGATGAGGCAAAGCACACTATCGCTGCAACTGAAAGTGGTCTTACCAAGATTGAAAAACGCCTTGGTATTGATAATATTTATGCTGATTTATCAGGTCAGCTTGTTAATCACTTGCAGCAAGCTTTGCGTGCGCAGTATCTTTTCCATCTCAATGTGAACTATGTTGTCTTAGATGATGAAGTTAAGATTGTTGATGAGTTTACTGGCCGTATAATGGAAGGCCGTCGCTATTCAGAAGGTTTGCATCAAGCCTTAGAGGCAAAAGAGGGTGTATTGGTACGTGAGGAAAATCAAACACTTGCTACTATTACCCTGCAAAACTACTTTAGGTTATATGAGAAGCTTTCTGGTATGACCGGTACTGCTCTTACTGAGGATTCTGAGTTTAGACAGATTTATAAACTCAAAGTTCAGCCCATTCCGCCAAATCGTCCTGTTCAGCGTGTTGATAATGATGACTTGGTATACCGCACCATTGATGCAAAGTTTTCTGCTGTTGCTGATGAGGTTAAAGAGCGTCATTCAAAGGGTCAACCTGTTTTGGTTGGTACAGTATCAATTGAGAGCTCAGAGCGTCTTTCTCGTCTTTTAACAAAGCGCGGTATTAAACACGAGATTTTGAATGCAAAGCATCATGAGCGCGAAGCAGCTATTGTTGCTCAGGCTGGACGCCTGGGGGCAGTGACTATTGCAACTAACATGGCTGGTCGTGGTACTGATATTTTATTGGGTGGAAATCCAGATGAGCTTGCTTTAGAGAATTTGCGCAAGCAAGGTATAGAGCCTGAAGAAGCAACAGAAGAGCAACTGCACAAGGCCCTTGAAGAGGCCAAGCAAATTACCAGTTCAGAAAAAGAGCAGGTGCTAGAAGCTGGTGGTCTAGCAGTATTGGGTACTGAGCGTCATGAAGCTCGCCGTATTGATAATCAGCTTCGTGGTCGTTCTGGTCGTCAAGGTGATCCTGGTGCTACCCAGTTCTATCTCTCACTTGAAGATGACCTCATGCGTCGCTTTGGTGGGGATCGCATGGATCGTATCTCTGCAATGATGCAAAAGACTGAAATGCCTGATGATATGCCTATCCAGGCTAAGCTTATTACTCGTGCAGTAGAGTCTGCGCAGCAAAAGATTGAGCAGATGAATTTTGAATCTCGTAAGCATGTTCTTGAGTATGATGATGTAATGAATCACCAAAGAAAGGTGATTTATGCAGAGCGCAACAAGATTCTTGATGGTAAAGACATTCATGAGAGCGTTGAAGAGCTCATGAAAGAGTTGGTCCAAAACCAAGTAGATACTTGTGTGCCTGATCGTTCTGGTGTTGAAGAGTGGGATCTTGAGAGCTTAAATACTTGGGTTCATGAGATGTGTGGCCGCAACGATTTTGATGCTGCAAGTCTAGAACATGATGAAGACCCAGATGTTTTGGAAGACGCTATTTATGCCTATATCCGTTCGGTATATGCAGAAAAAGAAGATCACCTGGGTGATGAAGTTATGAGAGAGCTTGAGCGCCAGGTTATGCTCAGGGTGATTGATACGCGCTGGATGAGTCATCTTTCAGAGATGGATTATCTCAAAGCAGGTATAGGACTTAGAGGTTTTGGTCAAAGAGACCCCTTGGTTGAATATAAGTCGGAGGCCTATGCTGCTTTTGGTGGCTTAGTTCAGGCTATGTATGAGGACTTCTTGCGCACTATCTTAAATCTTGATTTACAAGAGCTTCCCAAGGCAGAACCTGAGACCCCTTCATTTGAAGGAGCTCAGTATTCAGGGCCAGAAGAAGTAGATGGTGATCATGGTAGATCTTATGCGCATCTTGATCCTGCTATGGCTTCCATGCCCGAGCTTCCACAGGAGGCTAAAACGGTAAGCACCTATAAAAAGTCGGAAGACCCCAGTCCCTATGCAGGAGTAGGTAGAAATGATCCATGCCCCTGCGGCAGTGGTAAAAAATTCAAGCATTGCCACGGTAAGAACGCATAAGTTTTTATGGTTGAAGAATTTGATTTAGATCTAGAAGAGCTTCAAGCAAGTCTAGCAGAGATTGCAAAGTATTTGCATATCTCTGAAAAACAGGCTGAGCTAACTAAGCTTGAAAAGCAGATGTCAGCTCCAGATTTTTGGAATGATCAGCAAGCCGCCCAAGCCCTTATGGGGCAGGCGGCTTTGCTGCGTGATGTCCTTGCTCAGTTTCAGACAGCTCAAGAGCTTTCTGAGGAGGCTACTGCCGCCTTTGAGCTTTCTCAATTAGATGACGGTTTTGTTGAAGAATATCAAAATCTATGTACTAAGCTAAAAGACTATATTGATGAGCTTGAGCTTAATACCTGGTTTTCAGGAAAATTTGATCATGGTGATGCTATCGTCACTATTACGCCCGGACAAGGGGGTCTTGAGGCGCAAGACTGGGTTGAAATGCTTTTAAAAATGTATCTGCGCTACTGCGAGAATCGCGGTTGGGCTTATACGCTTAACCATATAAAATCAGGTGAAGTTATTGGCTTAGATAGGGCAACTTTTACTGTGAGTGGCGCCAATGCATATGGAATGTTGCGTGCAGAGCAAGGGGTGCATCGTTTGGTGCGTATTTCTCCTACTGATGAGAAAAAGCGCAGGCAAACAACTTTTGCAGGTGTTCAAGTTCTACCACTTATTCCTGATGATATCGAGCTTAATATTAAGCAAGAAGATCTACGCATTGATGTATATCGCTCTAGTGGCCCCGGAGGACAATCGGTCAATACTACTGACTCTGCTGTGCGTATCACACATATGCCTACAGGTATTGTGGTGACCTGTCAAAACGAGAAATCACAGACGTACAATAAAGAGTCTGCAATGAAAATCTTGCGCTCGCGCTTGTATGAGCTAGAAAAACAAAAAAGAGAAGAAGAGTTGGATAAGTTAAGAGGGCCTAAAAAAGACATAGCCTTTGGGAGCCAGATAAGAAATTATGTCCTTTTCCCTTATCAATTAGTAAAAGATTTGCGTACAGACTATCAAACGGGAGATGTTGATGCGGTTTTATCGGGAGGAAAGCTTGATCCATTTATAATTGCCTACCACCGACATCTTTCAGCGCAAAATAGCGCTAGCGTAGAGTAGTGCAGAATAGCACAAGCTAGCACAAAATAGCGCAAACTAGTACAGATTAGCGCAAACTAGCGCAAAATAGTGCAGAATAAACTTGGTAGTTAAGGTTTTAAAGTAGAGGGTTAATCGTGGGATTAAGTTTTTCTAAAATATCAGATCCAATTTTATCTCGTCACTGGCTTAAAGATTACCTGCTTATGGCTTTGGGAGCCTTTCTTACAGCTGTGGCACTGAATTGCTTCTTGATTCCTGGAGAACTTGCGGCAGGTGGGGCAAGCGGTCTTGCTACCATTATTTATCACATAGGCCTGCGCTTTGATCTCTATATTCCTGTTGGTTTTCAGACCTTGGTAATGAACGCCCTGCTTTTAGTTCCCGTATTTAAATCAGGCGGTTTTCGCTATGCCAGTAGAACTATTTTTGGCATAGTGGCTCTTGCAGTCTTTATCGACATAAGTGCACCATTTTTACCCAATCTGGTTAATGATGAACTGCTATTGGCTGCCGTATGCGGAGGAATCCTTACCGGTATAGGCCTTGGCCTGGTCTTTAAATCTGGTGGCAATACAGGTGGTACCGATATTGTTGCTCAACTTATAGCCAAGCACTCTTCAATGAGTGTGGGAGCCTGGCTTTTGATCATTGATCTTTTGATTATTGCTGCAAGTGCTCCGGTTTTCTCGCCACAAGCCGCTCTTTGTGCTGCCATTTCTATGGGAATTACGGCCTATATCATTGATAGGGTCGTAGATGGTCTGGTGACTGAGCGTGCTGCCTGGATTATTTCTAGTAAATACGAAGAACTTACCCCGCTTATCCTGCATGAACTGGGTAGAGGCTGCACCTGCTTTGAAGCAAAAGGAACATGGACTAATAAAGATAGGCCTGTGCTGTTTGTTGTCTTGTCGCGCAAAGAGCTTAATTTGCTTAAAAATATAGTTTCTAGTGTCGATAAGGACGCAATTGTGATAATTTCAGAAGTAACAGAAGCGTTTGGCGAAGGATTCAAGGAGATGGGAGTCCAGTAATGTCAGGTCAACCAGAGCAGCTCACAACTGCGCAAGTTAAAGAACTTAAGGCAAGAGCTTTAGAGGTGCGCATGAATATTGTGCGCATGCTTGAACAGGCAAAAAGTGGTCATCCCGGTGGATCGCTTTCATCAAGCGATATCTTAAGCTGCCTCTATTTTTCAGGGGTTCTCCAAGCAAAAGCTGATGATCCTCAATGGGAACAGCGCGATAGATTCATACTTTCAAAAGGCCATGCAGCCCCCGTCCTCTATGCGGTTTTGGCAGAGTTTGGATATATTCCTCATAGCTGGTTAGATAGTTTGAGAAAACTGCATTCACATCTTCAGGGACATCCTGATATGAGAAAATGTCCTGGTGTTGAGGCTTCAACAGGCTCCTTGGGTCAAGGCCTCTCCATTGCTTCTGGTCTTGCATTGGGACTTGCCCATGATGCCGATAAAATAGGGCGCTGCCCAGACGTATATGTTCTAACGGGGGATGGAGAGCTTCAGGAAGGTCAAAATTGGGAAGCCCTCATGTATGCAGCTCATAAGAAGATCTCCAACCTTATCGCCTTAGTTGATAGCAACAATCTTCAAATTGACGGCAAGGTTTCAGAGGTTAATTCTTTGGGAAATTTGGCTGAAAAATTTAAGAGCTTTGGCTGGCAAGTTTTTGAGGCAAATGGCCATGATATGCAAGAGATCTATGCTGCGCTTAAAGCTGCTCAAGCATATAAGCAAGGGCCTTGTGCTGTTATTTTTTCAACCACCAAGGGTAAAGGCATTTCTTTCATGGAAAATCAATGCTCATGGCATGGAAAAGCTCCCAGCGCTCAGGAGGCCGCAGGGGCACTAGAGGAATTACAAGCGGCACTGAGCTGCCTGAGAGAGGAGGCCTAAGATGGCAAAGGCAACGCGCGCAGCTTTTGGAGAGACTTTAATTGAGCTGGTTTCTCAAGGTCATAACATTGTTGCAGTAGATGCTGATCTTGCAGGCTCTACTACGACAGCTAAATTTGGAGCTGCTTATCCTGATAGATTTTATGATGTTGGCATAGCTGAACAAAATATGATAGGACTTGCTGCAGGTCTCTCACTCAGTGGTGCCTGCGCTTTTACTGGTTCTTTTGCTGTTTTTGGCACAGGTAGATGCTATGATCAGATTAGAAATACAGTCTGCTATCCTGCGCTTAATGTAAAGATTTGCCCCACTCATTCTGGCGTAAGTGTGGGTCCTGACGGCGGCTCTCATCAAATGCTTGAAGATATTTCACTCATGAGGGGCCTTCCCAATATGCGCGTCTTGGTACCTGCAGATTATCACTCTGCTAAAGAGGCTATAAAGCTTGCGGCACAAGAAGAGGGTCCTGTTTACGTGCGTCTTGGTCGCGCTTCGGTACCTGAGTTGTATGAAGAAGGACAAATACAAATGAGATTTGGCTCTTCTCATAAGCTGCAAGATGGTACAGACCTTAGTATTTTTGCTTGTGGACTTGAGGTTTCAGAGGCTATAAAGGCAGCGGAGATTTTAAAGCAAGAGGGCATCACAGTTGATCTTATTGATGTCTACTCAATAAAGCCCTTAGATAGAGATGCTTTATTGGCTTCTGCAAAAAAGACTAATAGAGTTTTATGTTGCGAAGAGCATTCAATTTATGGTGGCTTGGGCTCAGCCGTTGCAGAGCTTTTAGCTCAAGAACACCCCTGTCATATGGCTTTTGTGGGAACTCAGGATGTATTTGGAACCTCAGGAGAAATTGAAGAGCTCTTAGAGGAGTATCAGCTTGATGCTCAGTCTATAGTTCGTGCTGCCAAAAAGCTTGTAGGGCGATAAGATCTGATCGTCTTGCCTAAGTGCGGTTCACGGCAAGATGTAAGGCAAGCTGGTAGGTGACACTTAAGGCAGCTTGTAAAGCAAGATTTAAGGCAGGCTGTAAGGCAAGGCTTAAAGCAGGCTTTGAGACGAGGCAGAAAAGTGTGCCTTGCTAATGTGTCTACTTTGTAAAAGCTCTCACAGGCTCTACACGTCTTGGCTGGTAAGCTTTGATAAAATAAAGTACCTCATTTGTGCAAAGACAAGCATCTTGTGCTTGTCTTTGTTGTAGTATTGTCAAGCTGATAGGAGTAATTTTGGCTGAAACACCAAAACAAGAAACTTCAGCATTAGAGTCTCTTTCTTCTGTGCCTAGTATAGAAGAACATAGTCTTCCAACAGTTGAACATCTGCCCGAAGCATCTGCATCTGAGGCTTTAGTTGTACCCGCAGCGCCTGCGATGCCCGCAGCGTCTGCTGCACCTGTTGAGCCAGCAGCTCCTGCGATGCCAGCAGCACCTGCTGAGACCGCGGCTCCTGCGATGCCTGCAGCAGCGGCAGAACCTGTTGAGCCTGCAGCACCTGCAGCACCTCCAGCCCCAGCAGCACCCACAGCTCCAGCAGCTCCGGCGGCACCTGTAGCTTCAACTCAGGCTCATTTAGAGACACTTCCTCAGATTGAGCAGTATCAAGCCCCCCAAAAATTGGGAGCCCCTGTTATCACCTTGCGCAATGTTTCTAAGATTTATCCTGCGCAGCCCCAAAAACCCGCACTTGATGGCATAAATATTGATATTCATGCAGGTGAGTTTGTATTTTTGGTTGGGCACTCCGGCTCTGGTAAATCAACCTTTATTCGCATGCTTATTAGAGAGCTTAAGCCTACAACGGGTACCGTTATGGTTGCAGGGCAAGATCTTACTACCATGAGAGATTGGAAAGTTCCGTATCTGCGCCGCAATATTGGCTGCGTTTTTCAGGATTTCAAACTCTTACCAAAGAAAACGGCATATGAAAACGTTGCCTTTGCGCTTGAGTGTATTGGCAAATCTAAGCATGTGATTAGAACTCAGGTGCCAGAAGTGTTGCGCCTTGTTGGTCTAGAAGACAAAATGCATATGCTCCCAGAGGAGCTTTCAGGTGGTGAGCAGCAGCGAGTTTCAGTTGCGCGAGCCTTTGTTAACAGGCCTCCACTACTTATCTGTGACGAGCCAACTGGTAATCTTGATCCCGCTATTTCCTTGGGAATTATGAAGCTTTTGGAGCGCATTAATCGCACTGGTACCACCGTCTTGGTTGCTACCCATGATAGAGAGATGGTTGATTCAATGCGCCGCCGCGTAATTGCCCTTGAAAATGGCCACATTATTCGTGACGAGGAGAACGGAGGCTATGGTAGCTATGGTGCCTTTTAAGCTTGGTTACTCCTTGCATGAAGCGGGGAGCCATTTTAAACGCAACTGGTCTACTTCTTTGGGAGCGGTTGTTACCATCTTTTTGTCGCTCTTTATTATCGGCATCTTTGTTTTAGGTTCACTCATGATTAATAATGTGGTGGGTGATGTTGAATCTCGCGTAACCATTCAAGCTTTCATTAGTGATGAGGCCGATAAAAGCGCAGTTGAGCGCTATAGAGATAAGCTCAGTAGCGTACAGCATGTTGCAGAAGTGCGCTATAAAGATAAAGACGAGGCCTTGGCAGAGTATAAAAAGACTATGACCTCAAAAAACTCTATTGACGCCATTGCGCAACTTGATGGGCAAAACCCTATTCCCGCCTCATTGGTGATTCAGTTGGATAATCCTCAGCAGGTAGAAAAGGTTGCTCAAGAGATTATTGGCGATACGGACTTTGCACTTATTGCTCATGACAGGGGAGATGTTGGAGCATCTGTACGCTATGGACAAGGTTCAGTAGAGCGTCTCTTTACCATAACTAATTACTTGCGTATTGTGGGTGTTGTTTTGGTAGTTCTGCTTATTTTTGTGGCCTTTGTCTTTATTAACAACACCATTAGGCTTTCCATTATGGCGCGCAAGCGTGAGATTTCTATCATGCGTTTGGTGGGTGCCTCAAATGGATTTATTCGTGGGCCCTTTTTAATGGAGGGTGTTTTACAGGCAATTTTGGGAAGTCTCATTGCCATATCTTCACTTGAGTTACTCAGGCTTTTCTTGCTTCCTCATGTCAGCGAAAGCCTGCAATTTTTGTCCTTTGGCCTTGAGTTTATGACCTTTGCAAAAACCTATCTTCTGCTTGTGGGTATAGGTCTGATCATAGGTTTGTTTGGCTCGGCTTTGGCTATGAGGCGCTATCTAAAGGTGTAGATTCTTGTATTTATGCCACTTTGTGCCAAGGTAGAAAAATTCCTGGGTACAAGAATAAAGAAGATGATCAAGCCCCTGCTTGTGACAGGGGCTTTCTTTTGCCATCTAAGGAGTTAGGCTTTGGGTGTAAAAAACGACCAAAACAAGGATGCCAATCAAGATATAGAGACAAAGCAAGAGCGCGCAACAGAGCGCGGCTTTAAGTTTCCCAAAAAGTATATGCTGCTTGGGTTTATCGCCCTTATTGCCAGTTTTGCTATAGGCATGCACTGGGGTTCAAAAAATGCTCTTACGCTGCAGTTGGGCGTGCCCATTGTAACAGGCCCCGAAGGTCCGCAGCTTGCTCAAGAACGCTCTACCACTTTGGCCAAGCGTGTGATGGAGCTTACTAATCTTCTTGATCAAGAATCTCTTTCGCAAAGTGACGAAGAAAAGCTTACCCAAGGTGCTTTGCAGGGAATTCTATCTGCCTTAGATGACAAATATGCTGAGTACTTTAAACCAGATGAGTACGCTCGTTTTCAAGAAAGTAACCAAGGCAGCTTTGGAGGAATTGGCGTTGTATTAGCACAAACCGACAAAGGCGCTCGTATTGTTAGGGTGTATGCTGGAGGCCCAGCAGCGGCCTTAGGTATGAAACCTGGCGATAAAATAGTAGCAGTGGGAGACAAGAGAAAAGACTCCTGGTCAGTGGAGGAATTGGCGTCTGCAATACGGCTTCCCTTGGGTACTGAGCTTACGCTTAGCTGGATGAGCTTTGATGAGCAGAGCGGCAAAGAGGTAGAAAAGACGGCAACAGCTACTATACAAAGTATTCGCTACCCTTCTTTAAGTTATGAGAGCTTGGGGAACATAGGTCTCATTGCGCTGAGTCGTTTTAATGATGAATCAGAAGCTCAGATGAAAGAAGCTATTGAAGCCTTAGAGCAGCAGGGGGCTAAAGCCTTGATCTTAGACCTGCGATCAAACCCTGGCGGTCCTCTTATGCAAGCCTTGGCGGTAGCCTCGCAATTTTTGGGCAAGCAAGATATTGTTCAGGTTGAAACCAATGGTTCCATTGAGGTAGAAAAAGGCACAAAAGATGCTATAACTGATCTGCCTCTTATTGTGCTCATTGATGAGAACTCGGCCTCCTCGGCTGAGATCTTGTGTTCTGCCTTGCAAGATTATAAGCGCGCTGTAGTGGTAGGTCAGTTGAGCTATGGCAAGGGTACGGTGCAAATAGTAAGAGATTTAAGTTTTGGCGGCGGTGTTAAATATACTATTGCTCATTACTTGAGTGCTGCTGGACATACGGTGGACGCCCAAGGAGTTTTGCCCGATAAGATAGTGGCCATGGGATCAGATGATGGAGTGCTAGAACTTAAGCATCAAAACCCTATGCCCTTTGGTGAAGAGGGAAAAGAGAGCTTTGAGGAAGCTAGCCCAGAGCGTATAAATCAACTTAAAGCTACAGACCCTCAGCTTGCGGCAGCTCTTGTATTAGCGCAACAGCTAATTAATAAGCCTAGCACTACAGATCTTGAAGGGCTTGATAATCCTGTTGGTCCACAAGATGAGCTAACACGGGCTGCTCGCCAAGAGCGTGATGCACAGCAAGAGAGCAAAGACCAGTAGCAGAGCTTAAAGAGCGTGATGCGCAGCAAGAGAGTAAAGAGTAGTAGCGGCGCTTAAAAGATAGATAAAAGCAAGTAGGACTAAGATGCCAAAGAAAGCTAAAAAAGCAAAGGGACAAAAACATAAGCGCCCTTATAGGGCAAAAGCGCAAGAAGCCCCTCTTGTTGGAAGCTTTGTTTTATCGGCAACAGGCGATAAACCACAGCTTATTTGCGAACAAGAGCGCTTTAAAGTTGCCGCGCATGCCCAGATGGGAGCCATGCATGGTGATATAGTGGCTTGCTCTTGGCATAAATCAAGCTCGGCTCGGCACAGAGCCTCAAAAGAAAAAATGGTACGAGTGCGCCAGATTTTGAAAAGAAATACCCAAGAACTAGTGGGGCGTTTTGAAAGTGACGGCGCGCTTAATGTCTTGGTTTCTCTAGATCCCCGCATACCTCATGACTTTTTCATTGAGCCTACAGATAGCTCCATTAAGCATCTTGGTCTGAGTGATGGTGATATTGTTAGAGGAAAGATTACCGTCTACCCCACAGCACAGAGCTTTGGTTTATGTACGGTAGTGGAGCGTCTAGATAAGCTTGATGCTCAGAGGCTTGCTCAAGAACAGCTCAAGGCAAAATATAATCTCAATGCATCATTTTCGCAGACTATTGAAAAAGCCTTACAAGGTCTCAAAACTCCAGCAGAAGAGTTTTCCTCTGTGCTTGCTGCTAAAGATGGGCAAAAGTGTGGGCAAAAGCATGGGTACGACTACGGCTGTGAGCTTGAGCGTAAAGACTTAAGGGACTTAGAAACCATTACCATTGATCCTCTTGATGCTCGTGATTTTGATGATGCTTTGTCTTGTAAAGTCTTGCCTGATAAGAGCTATAAACTATGGGTACATATTGCCGATGTAAGCCATTATGTGTGGCCTCAGACTGCGCTAGATAAGGAAGCAAAAAAGCGTGCTTGCAGTGTTTATCTTGCAGATGGAGTCATCCCCATGCTTCCTGAGCGCCTTTCTTGTGATTTATGCTCTTTAAAGCCTTATGAGGAGCGCTTTGCCTTTACGGTTGAACTGCATCTGTCTGCCGAGGCGCAGATTCTCTCAAAGAAGTTTTATCCCAGCATTATATGCTCTGATGAGCGCTATACCTATGATGAGGTGTATAGACTTCTTTTGAATACTGATGAGAACGGGCCAGATCAAGAGCTAGTCAAAGAAAAGCTTCAAGCTCATCAAGAGCTCTTGCTTAACTTGCACAAGCTTGCTCAAAAGCGTGAGGCTTTAGGGCGCAAGAGAGGAGAGCTCTTCTTTTCATCGCGTGAACTTAAACTCTATTGTGATGATGAGGGTAAGGTGTATGACATCTGCTTAAAAGAGCCCAATGAAGCAACTAAATTGGTTGAGGAATGTATGATAGCTGCAAATGTGGCTGTTGCACAGTATCTTTCTGAGAGATCAGTTCAGGCTTCTTATCGAGTACATGATGAGCCAGACCCAAAGCGTCTTGAAGAACTGCAAGCCTTTTTGCTAGAAAATTTTCCCGATGACAAAGAGCTTATTGCAGCGCTCTCTTGTGGAGATCCCTACGCTTTACAAGAGATATTATTAAAAAGCAAAGGTACAGAAAATGAATATGCAATAAGTTACCTGCTTTTGCGGGCTATGAAAAAAGCTCAATATGAAGCCATAAATAGGGGACACTTTGGATTGGCACTAGAGCATTACTGTCACTTTACTAGTCCCATTAGACGTTACCCAGATCTTATTGTGCATCGCGCGCTTAAGGCCGCCTTGGGATCTACGGCTTATCAAGAAGCTTATCTGGCTGATCAAGCAGAGCTCCACCAGCTGGCTTTGCATTGCTCAGAAATGGAGCGTGCTGCAGAGCAGGCTTCTCAAGAATCAGTAAAGCTTAAGTTGGCAGAGTATATGCAAGAGCAAAAAGGGAAAACATTTAAGGCGCGAATTTATCGTATAGAAGCATATGGTCTTTTTGTTGAGCTGGTAGACAGTATGGTTAAAGGCTTGGTACCGCGTAACCTGCTTCAAATGTCTTTGGTACAGGCGCAGCGCAAGCAAGCACAGCACGAGGGAGCGCAGCACAAACAGGCGCAGTACGAGAAGGTCCAGCACAAGCATGTGCAGCACGAGAAGGCCGCAGAGCTTAAGCTCAATCATCTGGGCATTCAGGATTGGGATTTAGAGCTCTTTTATAATCAAAGGCGCAATGAGCTTGAGCTAGTAGGCACCAATTTTGCTTTTAAGTTGGGACAAGAGCTTATGGTTGAGGTCTATCAGGTTGATCTAAGCAGAGCTTATATAGATTTTAAGCCCAATTGCGATGATTTATGCTTTTAAGCTGATATGATGTATTAGAGATTAACAGGTGGTCAATTTTATATATCTCCAGGCAGCAATTGGCACAGGCAGCCGCTGCCTCTTCTATTGATTGACAGGTATCTAGGAGGATAGTAAATGACTGAGCAACATGAAGCTTTGCTAAAAGAATTGGTTGAAACACACTCACCTTCAGGCGATGAAGTCTTAGTGGCAAAGTGCTATCGCAATGCTGTTAAGGACTATGCTGATAGTATTCGTACTGATGTTATGGGTCAGGTTGATGCGGTGCTTAATGCACGTGCTGAGGCCCCTTCAGTACTTCTTGCTGCTCATATGGATGAACTTGGCCTTATGGTTCATTATATTGATGACCAGGGATATTTATATGTGCGCATGGTGGGCGGTATAGATGCTGCTATTCTTCCAGGACAACGCGTAGATCTCCATGCCACAGGCCTTGGCAAGGGAAAGCATGAGGTCTTGCGCGGTGTGGTTGGAAGAAGACCCATCCATCTGTTCCCTTCTGATGAGAGAAAAAATGTTACCCCACTAAAAGATCTCTTTATTGACCTAGGTCTACCTGTAGAAGAGGTAAAAAAGCGCGTGCGCATTGGAGATGTTGCACACTTTGGTGTTGGCTATGAGCGTTTTGGTGACGGCTTGGCAGTTTCTCGTTCATTTGACGATAAGATGGGCGTTTTTGTTATTGCTCGCGTTATAGAAGAGCTTGCTAAGAAGAAGAGCAATAAAGGTGAGGTACATTGCCTAGGTTCAACCCAAGAAGAGATAGGCTGCAGAGGTGCTCAAACTGCAGCTTATGAGATTAATGCTGATATCAACATAGCTCTTGATGTATCTCATGCGACTGATTATCCTTCAATTAACAAAAATCACTATGGTGAGTTCAAGCTTAAGGGTGGCCCCATTATTGGTAGAGGACCCAATATCAATCCCGTTCTCTTTGAGCGTCTTGTTGAGGCTGCAGAAGAACTTAAGATCCCTTATCAAATCCAAGCAGAAGAAGATGTCACCGGAACTGATGCAAGCGTTTTGCAGGTAAGCAGAGAAGGTAAAGCTACCGCCCTTGTTTCTGTTCCTTTGCGCTACATGCATACACCAACAGAGACCATTGCTCTTAGTGACTTAGATGATACTATTGCGCTTTTAGTAAAGTTTATTGAGAACTTAGATAGTTCTTGCAACTTTATTCCATTTGTAGACTAAGAGCTTTTGGTGCTTGTAGCTTAAATCTGAGCGCAAAGTTTTGGCTTAAAGATTTAAGCGTAAATATTCAGTGTAGATAAGCAGGCTCAGGGCTTTCAGTTTAGCTGCAAGAGCCCTGAGCCAGACTTAGGTAAAATAAAAAAAGACAATATCTACTGTTAGCTGGTAATTACCGTTATTAGCTGATTAAAGTTGATAAGAGCTGATAAGAGCTGATAACAATTGATAATAGCTGGTGATAGCTGGTATTAGGTGGTAATAGGTGAAGATTGCATTTAACGATAAGCTCGAGCATATAGAAAAACATTTAGCAAATAAAGCGTATCAAGAAGCATTAAAAGAGTTAGAACTCTTGCGATCAGAACTTATCGCACGCCAAGAAAAAGAGCTTAAAACCAGCGAGAGTATTCAGTATTTTTGTTTTAGGTCTGATTTAGAAAAGATGCTCTATAGCAGGGTAGAAAAAGACCCTAGGCAACTTGTGATGGTCTCAGAGGCATATGATAAGCTTTATACTCAGCTTGCTTATTGTTATCTTATGCTTGAGGATAAGCAAAAGGCAAAGGATGCTTTGGCACAGGCTATTCGCTGGAATCCCATGAATTGCAGCTATCGCCTGAATTTAGCCCAACTCATGCTTGAGGATGCTCAGGAAAGCGAGGCCTTAAGTTTGGCTTATTCTGTTTTTGAGCGTGCGCAAAAGCCCAAGGAGTTAGTACTAGCCTATCTTATGTTTGCCCGTGTGTTTATGCAGGCAGAAAAGCTCTCTACTGCTGGGGCAATTCTAAAGGCAGCACATAAGCTAGATCCACAATATCCGCCTTTGCAAGAGGCTTTATATGCCTTGCGTGCAGCAGGGACTGAGGCCCTTGAGCTAGACGATGAGCTGGCAGAGGAGCTCTTAGATGAACAAGGGCTTCCAGAAGGTGCCAATCTTGCCGTGGTCATTGGTATACTTATTGCTGCTGATCAAGCTGCGCTTGAGGGAAATAAAGAGCATGAGCAGGCATATTTTGAGCAGGCAGCGCAATTAGTGGGCGAGAAAAACGCTCAGGTTTTATCGCAAATTATTAAAGAGGAAGCTTAAGGTTAATGGCAAAAGCTCAGTCATCTGAAAAACTCATAGCAAAAAATAGAACTGCCTATCATGAATATATGATAGATGAAAAAATTGAGTGCGGCATAGTTTTAAGTGGCACAGAGGTGCGCTCCTTGCGTGAGAATCATTGTCAGATTACTGATAGTTTTGCTCTGATAAGAAAAGGCGAAGTCTGGCTCAATAATATGCACATTCCTCATTATAAATTTGGCCACCAGTCCAATGTGGAGCCGGATAGAAAACGCAAGTTATTATTGCACAAAAAAGAGATTCGCTACCTCATTGGGAAAACCAAAGAAAAAGGGTATGCTCTGGTACCGCTCAGCTTATATTTTGATGCCAATAATAGGGTTAAACTCTTGCTTGGTTTGGGTAAGGGTAAAAAGCTGCACGATAAGCGCGCAGATATGGCTAAGCGAGATGCAAATAGAGAGATTCAGCGTGCTCTAAAGGAGCGCAGTCGATGAGCGCAGATGGAAAGGATTGTAGTCAATCGTCTTCAGAGCTTGCTAAGAGGGACAAGCAGCTTTCAGCTGAGCAAACAGGACAGCAGCAAGCAGCAGGCCCGCAAGAAGTAGAACTGCAAGCAGCAATCCAGCAGCAGGCAGCAGGCCCGCAGCAAGCAGCGGGCCAACAAGAAGTAGAGCTGCAAGCAGCAGTAATCCAGCAGCAGGCAGTAGGCCAACAAGAGATCCAAAAACAAAAGAATCAAGAATTAAAAAAGCTCCTTGATGAGTTGGGTCCAGATGCCCTGCGCAATTATTATAAGGAGCAGTATAAGCAAAGCCCTGGTCCAGATGTTGTGCTTCCCAGGTTAGAAACAAGTCGCGACAGAAAGCGCAAAGAGCATAAGATTAAACGGCTTTATCTTATCGGCTTCATTTTGATGAGTCTTTTGATAGTTGCTTTGTTGTTGCTTGTGCGTTTTCATCTTACTAAGCGCGATGCGCCCCTCATGAAAGCCTATATTAGTCAAGATTTGCAAAGCTTTGATGACAGTCTCAAGCGCTCTCAGGTAAAAGAAGAACCCTTTGTCTCTCAAAAAGGCCTAGAAATAAAAATCTATGCACACAAAAAGCCTGATAATACCCCTGCTTTACAAGTGCTTAAAGATGAGTTTTCAGGTTTGGGAAATCTTTTAAGCTCATCTTTGGGGACTGCTCAGGCCCCTCGCTTTTTTGCGCAGTTGTTACCCTGGCAAGGGGAGCTTAGCACAAGCTTTACCGCAAGTTTTGAGCCACATAAATTACAGGAGCTTCACGTTCGGGTCCCCTTAAATAAGGCAGATCAAGGACAAATTAAGTCCTTAGCCGCTTGGACTATATCTATTAAACGTGCACATAAAAGCTTGTCTTTAGAGCACAAGATCTTAAAAGAGCAGGATGTCTTGCAGGGCGATAAACCCGAAGAATATATGCAAAACACAGCAGAACAGTCTGAAAGCTCAAGTCTTTATAAAGGTGCTCATGAAGAGGGCTATTATTGGGCTTTAGTATCACGGGAGCTCAAAGGCAAGGCTTACTATGTCTTTTTATGTTCTGATAATGTAGAGCTGCTCAATTATCTGATAGATCAGTTGAATGAAGAGCTTAAAGGATAAATAGGCCTTTTAAGCTTTAAGTCTTGAGTTTTGAGTCTTAAGTTTTAACCCTTAAGTCTTTGCTAATGTGCGATAAAGAAGTAATAGAAGTGTAAAAAATTTTGCCGTTCCTATCCGGCACTTAGGGCTGTGTCGGATAGGTCAGGCGTTAGGCTTCCGGCAAGTCTATCTTGCCGACAAAGCT
>JAEZZM010000025.1 GCA_023418575.1 Actinomycetes bacterium
GGTCTGGAGCCTATGCTGCACGTTGGGTGGCAAAAAATATTGTTGCTGCTGGTCTAGCACATCGCTGCGAGGTTCAACTTGCTTATGCTATTGGTCTTGCACACCCCTTGTCTATAATGATTGATACGCACGGAACAGAGCGTTGTGATATTTCAAAACTTGAGCAGGCAGTACAAGAGGTTTTTGACCTGAGGCCAGGAGCTATAATACAAGAACTTGAGCTCAATAAGCCTCAATTTAGGGCTAGTGCAGCCTATGGACACTTTGGGCGAGAAGATCAAGACTTTGCTTGGGAGCGTTGCAATAAGGTTGAGCAGCTTAAAGAGGCTCTAGCTAGAATTGAATAATCTACGGCTTTAATGGCTATAGTTAAAAAGCGTGAGCAAAATCATAGTTATATATAGGGATTTATGCCACAGTGATACTGTTACTTGAGTAGTAGTTTTACCAAAGCTGCTGGTAAAACATTGAATATGGAGGTGTTAAGCCATATGATGGCTCCGGTGCAACTTAAGCCAGGTGTCTGGTGGGTTGGTGCAATTGATTGGAATGAGCGCAATTTTCATGGTTATACCACTAATCGCGGCTCAACTTATAACGCTTATCTTATTGTAGATGAGAAAATTACCCTTATTGATGGCGTTAAGCGTGGTTTTGAAAAAGAGCTTATCGGAAGAATTTCTCAAATTGTTGATCCATCTAAAATTGACTATATTATTTCAAATCATACTGAAATGGATCACTCCAGCGGTATTCCCGCTGTTCTCAAACTTGCTCCACAAGCAAAGGTGGTAACTGCTGCTCCCAAGGGAATTGAGCATTTTAAGGCTCACTTTGGTGATATGGCTGAGTTTATCGGCGTAAAATCAGGTGAAACCCTTAATATTGGTAAGAGAACCTTAAGTTTTATTCATACCCCCATGGTGCATTGGCCAGAATCCATGGCAACTTATTCTGATCTTGATAAGATTGCCTTTACTATGGATGCCTTTGGTCAACACTTTGCTTCATCTATGCGCTTTGATGACGAGGTTGAGATGGCAGAGGTTATGGCGCAGGCCAAAAAGTACTACGCCAATATTGTTATGCCTTTTGCTCCTCAGGTTGTAAAAGTCATGGATGCCTTAGCTCCCTTTGAAATTGATATGATTGCTCCTTCACATGGTGTTGTGTGGCGTTCATATGTTAAAGAGATTATGAAGTCTTACAACAAATGGTCTCACAACAAGCTTTCAGAATATGCTGTAGTTGTGTATGACAGCATGTGGCACTCTACTGAAGATATGGCAAGTCAGATCACTGATGCGTTTATGGAACTTGGCGTACCTGCTCGTCTTTTTGATTTAAAAGTGAATCATATTTCAGACATTATTACTGAGACTTTGGATGCGCGCTATGTTGCTGTAGGCTCATCAACGCTTAACAATAACCTTATGCCAACCGTAGCAAGTTTTCTAACCTACCTTAAAGGTTTAACCCCAAGAAATCGTCATGCTATAGGTATTCCTTTTGGTTCTTATGGCTGGTCGGGTCAAAGTGTGGGTCAGGTTGCTGAAGCACTTAAAGAATGCCAGCTAGAGCTTGCTTTTGGTGAATACAAGCAAAAGTGGGTTCCCACTGAAGATGATCTTAATGCTCTGCGTGAGGATCTTATGAACAAGGTAAAAGAGCTCCAAGCAGAAAAAGGTTGTTTGCCCAAACTTTCTAAGATTACGCAGATTGAATACGAAGCTTAAACTATGTATGCTCAGGTGCTCTTAGACATACCAAGCAAAGAGCTTAATGAGTGCTTTGATTATCTAGTTCCCCAAGGTCTTCTTGCCCAGCTTTCTGGCGATAAGGCCTTGGGTTCTTTGGTTTTAGTGCCTTTTGGTGCTCGTCTTGCCTTAGGCTATGTGTTGTCTGTGAGCGATAAGCCACAGGCAATGCATTCATTACCTTCTGATCAGTCAGCAGGATCTCAGCCGGTGGGATCTCAATCAGCAGGATCTCAGTCAACAACAGCTCAGTTAGCAGGATCTCAGTCAACAACAACTCAGTCAACAATAACCATACAGTATAAGGAAATACAGGAGCTCTTAGTCCAAAATCTATTTACATCAGAGGGGCTGGCCGCTGCACGCTGGATGGCCAGGCATTATGCTGCAGCTTTATCAACATGTATTGCGCTTTTTTGTCCACCTGGGGGGCGACCCAAGCTCAAAAAAGATCCTCAAAGTGGGAGATGGACCATTAAAAGCCAAGAGGCTTCAGCAAAAGAGTGTAGCTATCTAAGTATTACGCAAGAAGGTAGGCGTCAGCTTGAGAAGGCCTTGATTGATAAGCGGGCTTATCGTCAAAAAAAGCTACTTGAGACTTTGCTTGAGGGGCCCCTTAGAAAAGCTGAGCTATCACTGGCACATAATAATGCAGCAGGCTCAATAAAAGCTCTTATTGATAAGGGATATATCCATGAGGAGAAGCGCCGTAGCTACAGGCATGTAGGTGATGAAACAAGACTTTCAAGCGCCACGGCACCTAGCTTTTCCTATGATGAATTGAGTTCAGGTCAAAAAGCTGCCTTGCATGCCATTGAACAGGCAAGTGCACAAGCGCAGATTTTAGGAAAGGGAGCTCAGGCGCAGGTAGTTCTGCTTGATGGAGTAACCGGATCAGGCAAGACAGAGGTCTATCTTCAGGCTATAGAACGCTGCCTTAACAATGATCAAGGAGCAGTGGTCTTAGTGCCTGAGATATCTCTTACGCCACAAACGGTAGGTCGTTTTAGATCTCGCTTTGGCGATAAGGTAGCAGTCTTGCACTCTCGCTTGTCTATAGGCGAGCGCTATGATCAATGGGATAGTATTAGATCGGGTCAAGCGCGCATAGTGGTGGGTGCACGATCTGCTCTTTTTGCTCCCCTTAAAAATCCAGGAATTTATATTATTGATGAGGAGCATGAAAGCAGCTATAAGCAATCTTCATCTCCGCGTTATCATGCACGAGATTTAGCTGAAAAACTTGCTTCATTATATGGGGTGCCACTTGTTTTAGGTTCGGCAACACCTTCGCTGGAAAGCTTATACGCATGTGAATTGAGAGAAAACTGGAAGCTCGTTTCTATGCCAGAGCGCAGCAATAAACAAGCTTTGCCCAGCGTAGAGCTTATTGATATGGCTGCAGAATTTGCATCTGGAAAACGCTCAATGTTTTCTCGAAGACTTCAAGAAGAACTTAGATCCTGCCTTAAGAATAAGCATAAGGCCCTGCTTTTGCTCAATAGAAGAGGTTTTTCATATTTCTTTTTATGCAGAGATTGTGGTTATGTTCCACGCTGCCAGCATTGCTCCAGCTCTTTAACCTATCACCGGGATGATAATTCTATGCATTGTCACAGTTGTGGTGCCAGATACCCTTTGTTAGAGCGTTGCCCGCGTTGTGGCTCTGTCTATCTCAAGCGTTTTGGGGCAGGTATTCAGCGCGTAGAGGCAGAGCTTCAAAGCTTGCTCGATGAGCTTTTGGGTCCTGGCCATGGAGTGCCTGTAATACGTATGGATGCAGATACCTGTTCAAAAAAAGGTGCTCATGCACGTGTGCTCGAGGAGTTTGATTCTACAGAGTCTGCTGTCTTATTGGGAACACAAATGGTGGCAAAAGGCCTTGATTTTCCAGAGCTTTCTTTAGTTGGAATTATAGACGCTGATTCCAGTTTAAAACTTCCAGATTTCAGGGCTGCCGAGAAAAGCTTTGCGCTTTTTGAGCAGGTTGCAGGTAGAGCAGGTAGGGCTTCTATTCCTGGTAAGGTGCTTGTGCAAACCTATAATCCAGATGAGCCCATCTTACAAGCGCTTAAAAAGCATGATGCTAAAGCTTTTAGAGAGGCTGAATTTGAGGAAAGAAAACTTGGGCATTTTCCTCCGTTCTCTAAATTGATACGAGTGGTTTTTTCGGGCGATAAACAAGAGGAGGTTAAAAGAGCTTGCTTTAAGCTGGCTTCAGATTTTCAGCTTAATTTGTTTGCTATTGATCCACAGCTAGGTGGCGAGAAAGAAGGATTAAAGATCTTAGGCCCCAGTAGTTGTTTGATTGAGAAACTTAAAGATAAGTATCGCTGGCATGTAATATTTTGCTTAGATTCTACTCAGAATGTAGATAAATTTTTAGAGCATCTAACAGAAAAAACGAACAAGCTTAAGGGTAAAATACACTGTATTATTGATGTTGATCCTTACGAGCTTTGGTAGTTTTGCAGGTGACTATGTTTTCAAAATCAGAAATTGTTTTATCGCCCAATCCTGTTTTGCGTGAGCCCTGTGAGCAGGTGACTTCTTTTGATAAAGAGCTCAAAAAGTTGAGCGAGCGCATGCTAAAGGCTATGTATAAAACAGGCGGTGTTGGTTTAGCTGCTCCGCAAATTGGGGTCAGTAAGCGCCTTATAGTTGTAGACTGTGACTATGATGAGCAAGATAGAAATCCTTTGGTATTAGTAAATCCTGAACTTGTAGAGCATTCAGATGAGCAATATTTGGGTCCAGAGGGCTGTTTATCTATTCCAGGCGTGTGCTTTGAGATCCCCCGTTATACCTGGGTCAAGGTGAGGGCGCAAGACCTTGAGGGAAGCTTTTTTGAACTTGAGGCAGATGAAGGGCTTTTTAATCGCTGTTTGCAGCATGAGATTGATCACACCAATGGTATTACCATGTTTGAGCGTCTTGATCCAGCTCAGCGTATGCAAGCGCTTCGTTTGTATCAGGAGGCACTTGCTGCCGGCGCAAAACCTGGAGATGTAGATTAATGCGCGTAATTTTTATGGGTACGCCCAGCTTTGCTGTTGCAAGTCTTGAGGCCTTATATGCTCATCATGAGCTTTGTGCGGTAGTTACTAGACCAGATGCTGCATCAAAACGAGGTAAGGCTCTGCATCCCAGCCCGGTAAAGCAGCGAGCTCTAGAACTGGGCTTTCCAGAAGAGAAAATTATTTGCACCAAAAGTCTGCGCTCTGATGAAATTCAAACACTTTTGAAATCCTTTAATGCAGATTTATTTGTGGTGGCTGCATATAGTGCCATTTTGCCCAAAGAGCTTCTTGAGATCCCGCCTTATGGCTGCATTAATGTCCATGCATCTTTGCTTCCTCGTTGGAGGGGTGCAGCCCCAATTCAGCGTGCTATTTTAGCAGGAGATGAATATGCGGGCGTTTGCATTATGAAGATGGAGGAAGGTTTAGATACCGGAGATTATTGTTTATGCGCACAAACTAAGCTTGCCGATAAAAGCGCAGATGAATTAAGTGAAGAACTGGGAAGCTTGGGTGCAAAAGCTTTGATTTCTGCTCTTGAATCTTTAGAGGCAGGTAGTTTGAATTGGGTAAAGCAAGATGAGAGCTTAGTGAGCTACGCAGAAAAACTTGCTAAACATGAGTGCTTGCTCCAGCCGTCTTTGAGTGCGCATAAAAACGCCCTGCGTGTTCAGGCTTCTTCTGATTCTGCTCCAGCACGCTTTGTTTTCTGTAATGAGCAGGGTGCAGACCTTGTAGTTCGCGTGCTTAAGGCTAGAGCGCTGCAAGAAGAAGATCCCTTGATTCCCAGTTTGATTGAAGAGCTTTCTTGCAAGGAGGCTTCAGCTGAGCTGGTGGCGCATGATAAGCCTTCATCTAAGAAGGCTTCAGATGAGCAGCCTCACAATGAACAGGCCTTAAGTGAGCTTGCCCCAATCATAAAAACTAAGCGCGCTCTCTATTTATGTTGTGACGATAAGAGCTTTTTAGAACTCTTAGAGCTCAAACCTGAGGGTAAGCAAGCTATGGCCGCCTCAGCTTGGGCGCAAGGTTTATCTCGTTATTCTTTGCTAAGCTGGCGATCTCTATGAGCTTAGTAATAAAGCTTAGCCCTGCACGGCTTTTTGCTCATGAAATTTTATACCAGCAAGAAAAGCGACAAGCTTATGTGAAAGATTTACTTGCTTCACATAAAAAAGTTCAGGCCTTAAGTGATGAAGACAAGGCTTTTTGCCATCTTCTATGTTCTGGGGTTGTTGCTTGTAAAGGTGTTCTTGATGAGTTGTACGGGCGAGTTTTAGAGAAAAAGACAAAGATTGAAAGACGGGTGCGCATTATATTGCGCATATGCGCCTATGAGCTTTATTTTCTTAAAAAAGATGCCTACTCTGCAGTAAGCCAGTCAGTTGAACTAGCTAAACGTGTAAGTCCAAAAGCCAGTTCTTTTGTTAATTGGGTATGTAGGCGTATGGCTAAAAACTGCCCACAATTTCCTTTTGGAGATCAAGAACAAGACAAAGAAGCTTTTTGTAGGCTGCATGGTTTCTCTTTTGAGTTTTTTAGCTTTTTAGAAGAATCAATAGGACCTTCTCGAACACGAACGTTGATAAAAGCTCAAGATTCTCCCGCACCTCTGTTTGTAACCTCACTTCCCAGTAAGATTTCAGAAGATGAGCTTGAGCAAAATTTCTTAGATAAGGGGATTATTGCCAGCCCGCTTTTACCTTTGGCGGGTTCTTGGCTTATTCAAGATCCTGCAAAATTTATAAAAGCGGGCTTTTTTGAGCGCGAGGGTCTTATCGCCATGGATTACTCTGCTCAAGTCATAGCCGCAATTGCGGCTGGAAAAGGGACGGGTACTATATTGGAGGTTGGCGCAGGTAGAGGGACTAAAACCGCAGTCATCTTAGCGCGCTCCTTGCGTCAAAAAAAGTTCCCACATATTACAGCTTTGGATATTCATGCTTTTAAGGCAGAACTTTCAAAAACGCGCTTACATGCCTTGGGTATGCCAGAGGTTAAGCACGTTACAGCAGATGCGTCACAGCAAGAGGACTTAAACAAACTGGGTAGTTTTGAAACTATTTTTTTGGATGCTCCTTGTTCAGGTAGCGGTACCTTAAGAAGAAACCCTGAGCTTATCTGGAGTTTTGATAGTCAAAAGATTAAAGCTCTTACCCAACTTCAGCTTAAGATGCTAAAGGCTCTCAGCTCTCATGTGCAGGGAGGGGGAGAACTCATTTATTCCACCTGTTCAGTTTTGCCCCAAGAAAATGAGAGACTTGTTGCCAGCTTCTTGCAAAGCCCTGAGGGTAAAGCCTTTGCTTGTCTGCCTGTTTATGAGCGCGATGGCTTATCGGCAGCAGAAGCGAAAGCACTAAAAGATCATTGTACGCCAGATGGTTTCTTGCAAAGTTTCCCCGTTGAAGGTGGTGCAGATGGGCACTTTTGTGCTCGATTGGTTAAAGTAAGATAGCTGTAGAATTAACTTAGTTTCTTGATTATAGTTTGCTCGTGAACCCAAAACAGTAGATATACTACAGATAGCTAATGGAGCTTAAGGAGGATTTAGATGCTTCAAAATAGAATTATGGAAGTAGTTGAGGTAGCGGAAAAAGCAGCTATTGCGGCCTCAGCATGGATTGGTAGGGGCGAGAAGGACAAGGCAGATCAAGCTGCTGTAGAGGCTATGCGCTCTGCTTTTAACGATATGGAGTTTTCTGGTCGTATTGTTATTGGCGAAGGTGAGCGTGATGAAGCTCCCATGCTCTATATTGGGGAGGAGCTTGGTAAAGGCGGAGAAGAAATTGATATTGCTGTAGATCCTCTTGAGGGAACTAACTTGTGCGCTTACAATCAGGCCAACTCTCTCACTACTATAGCTATTGCTCCAAGAGGCTCTCTGCTATTTGCTCCTGATACCTATATGAATAAAATTGCTGCAGGTCCTGCCTGCCTTGGCAAGCTTCACATTGACAAGAGTCCCGCAGAAAATATTCAGGCAGCTGCAGAGGCGCTGCATAAACCAATTTCAGAGCTAAGTGTTTGTATATTGGATAGAGAGCGTCACCAGGACTTGATTGCGGCAGTTCGTGAGACCGGTGCCCGTGTTCGACTTATTTCAGATGGCGATGTGTTTGGCGCTATTGCAACAGCAGTTCCTGGAACAGGGATTGATTTGTATATGGGAGCGGGCGGCGCGCCTGAGGGAGTTTTGGCATGCACTGGCCTTAAGGCAAAGGGCGGATTTTTCATGGGACGCTTCCAGTTTAGAAGTGAAGGGGAGCGCGAGCGTGCAAGTAAGACGGCGGGCTTGGATCTAGATGCACCTCTTACTATGGATATGCTTGTTAGAAGTGAGGATGCATGTTTTATTGCCTGCGGCGTGACTGATGGTGAGATGTTAAGAGGCGTTCGACGTTACCGCGGGTTAATTGAGACTAATACCATTATTATGAATGCTTCCGATAAGTCAGTGCGCATAATTAAAGCTACGCGTCCTGACAATTGGGTTTAGGCTGTAAGAGATCTTAAGTTCCATATATATTTGTCATTGAATAAGGTGGACATGCTCCACCTTATTTTTTTATTTTTACAACTCTCACCCAACGTTAAGGATTAAATGTGCTTGTAAATAAGCAAATTTACAAGCAGGGCAAATTAGTTAGCTTGCTAAATTGCTACCGTTTACCGATAAAAACAAACCGTTTAACTGTGATCGGATCGATACCTTAGGATTTGTGATTCAAAACACGATAAAGCTTCTACTTTCTTGAATAAAACTCCAATTTTTTGCTCTTGCAATGCTTTTTTGACTTTCTCATTGCGTAAATAGCGACCATTAACTAAAGTCACTTGACCTATGCGTTGAGAGGGACATCGCGGCAAGTGTGGGGATTTCTATGAGAAAGGTGCTTACGATGGAACACTCGTTAAGTACGGCTACTCTTCTTGCGAAGCAGAAAAGAGATTCAGCTTTCTTGAAGAGAGGTGTAGTAACCGCTACATTGTCTGGTATCACCTATGGTTTGTATACCGCCTTCCTAAATTTAGGTATGACTCAAGGTATCTGGGCAGAGTGGTATGGGCCAGAAACGCTGCTTGCAGCATTTACCATTACGTTTCTTGTAGCTACCTTGGGTAGTGCTATTAACGACACCTGTTCTGCAATTTGGTGTCTTTTCTTTGCGGCACGCAAAGGTAAACTTGGGGATTTCTTTAAATCTATTCCAACTAAACCAGGTATCATCATGATATGTGCTGCTCTTGTTGGTGGACCTATTTCCTCAGCAGCTTATATCGTGGCGATTCAAATGGCTGGCTCTATAGTCATACCTATCAGCGCACTCTGTCCTGCTATTGGAGCTATTTTAGGGCGCGTTCTCTTTAAGCAAGAATTAAATAAAAGAATGATGTTAGGTATTCTAATATGCCTGGTAGCATCTGCGCTTATCGGTTCTAGCGCACTTGATGAGACAGCTCCCGATGGTCTTCTTCTAGGCATTTTAATTGCTTTCATAGCTGCTTTTGGTTGGGGTGCTGAAGGTTGTATTGCGGGTTATGGTACCTCAATGATTGATTATGAAATAGGTATTACCATTCGTCAGATCACCTCAGGTCTTGGAAACCTTTTTATTCTTCTTCCAATAATGGCCCTTATTGGAGGCTTTAATGCTGCTTATCCTTTGGAATTAGCAGGTCAAGCAATAACTTCAACTCATGCAATGATCTACTTTGTTATTTCAGGCTTCTTTGCAGTTTTTGCTTATAGTCTTTGGTATAAGGGAAATTCCATGTGCGGCGCTGCTTTAGGAATGGCATGCAATGGTGCATTTTCCTTCTGGGGACCTTTCTTCTGCTGGCTTGTAATTGGTGTTTTTGCTGGCGTTGATGGATGGTCTTTACCTCTCATTGCATGGATTGCTGCGATTCTGATGGCCTTTGGTATTTGGGTTATTGCAATGAATCCTCTTGATTTATTTAAGAAAGATCCAAATAAAGAACTTATGCGCCAAAACAAGAATAGAACTTTAAACTATGACATCTTGAAATACTTCACTACCGTTGATGAAGCTTCTGCAGATGATGTTATGGATGCTCTAAGAATTAAGTTTTCAAACTACAAAACCTTTACTAAAGAAAATGTGATAGAAGCGCTGATGACTGCGGAATGTAATGCTCTTATTTCTGAGAAGCGTGCAGAAATTGTAGATGGGGACCTAGTAGTTATTTATGGTGCTGATGAAGAGCAGCGCAAGACTATTAATGCTTACATTAAGTAGGGAGTGAGTTCTGTGAATTATCAAGTTGGACAAGCTATGGGCTTTATCGAGACAGTAGGCATGGTTCCAGCTTTAGATGCAGCAGATAAGATGCTTAAAGCTGCAGATGTCGAATTGATCTCATATGAGAACATAGGCTCTACTCTTGTTACTGTGGTTGTGACGGGCGATGTCGCAGCCTGTGAGGCTGCAGTTAAGGCAGGAGCAGAGGCAGCATCAAAAATAGGGAAATTGACAGCAAAAAATGTTATTAAACGCCCTGTTGAGGGGGTAGCTTCAGTTGTTGCTGTTCATGATGTTGAAAACCCAGGTAGTAATGAGGCTTTAAATTCTAGACCTGCTGCTTTAGGCGCTATAGAAACATTTGGATTAGTTTTTGTTCTAGAGGCTGCAGATGCTATGGCTAAAGCTGCAGATGTTGAGATTATTGGCTACGAAAATGTAGCCTCAGGATATATCTCAATTTTAGTTTCTGGAGATGTGGCTGCATGCAAGAGTGCTGTTCAGGCAGGCGTTAAGTCTGTTCAGGATATGGGTGCTGAGGTCTACAGTTCCGTTGTAATTGCACATCCACATTATGAATTAAAAAAGATTACCGACCGTTATGATATTGCCGGTTTGTTGGCTTAGTGTTGAGAGCTGATTGTCATGAACGTAATTGATAGCGATTTGTTATCTGTTCAAGAAGCTCGAATACTGTTAGAAAAGGCGCGTGAAGCCCGTGAGGAGCTTGCTCTAACCGGGCAGCGCCGTTTAGATCAAGTGTACTTGCATTTGATTAAGCGAATCAAGCCACATGTTGATGAGTTGGTAGAGCTTGCTTATAAAGAGACTGATTATGGTAATCCGCAGGATGAACGACGTCTACTTATTCATTTGCTTGAAGAGCTCCCAAAAAGATTAGAAGCTATGACTTGTGTGGGTGTCATAGAGCATGATAAGCAGACAGGTATATCAGAAGTGGGAATTCCAAAGGGAATTGTTGTCTCTTTGCCATCTGCCTGGCTATCTACGCTTGTGACTATTCATAATGTTGTGCTCTCTATTAAAACTGGCAATCCAATAATAGTTGTCCCGCATAGAAGGGCAGTAAAGACTGCATGTAGGCTTATGCAAATAATTACTGAGGCATTGTCAGAAGTCTACTATCCAGAAGGTGCAGTTCTTGTCTTAGCTAACTATAGTTTTGAAGGGGAGTGTGAACTTGTAAGCTCTCCAGATGTAGCTCTAGTAATTGAGACCTGCAGAGAGCATAGCTGTTCTTGGAAAGAAACAAGAGGCAAATCAAGATTCAAAGGAACAATTGGAAATAATCCCGTATTTATCGAAAAGACTGCAGATTTAAAACATGCTGCTGAGCAGATTGTTGCAGGTTAGTCTTTTATGCATGGATTACTTCCGGGTGTTGAGCAGTCTGTTGTCGTGGAAGCCTCAGTTGAAGATGCATTTAAAGCTGAATTAAGAAAAGCGGGCTCCTACTTCCTTAGTGATGAAGAGGCATCTAAGTTACAAAAAGTTCTTTATGATGCACAAGGTTTGCCACGTAGAGAGGTTATGGGTAAATCGGCACTAGATTTGAGTGTGCGTGCTCATATTGATGTGCCAGCAGATACTAAGATTTTGGTCGTTAACAGGCCTTTTGTATCGCAGTATTCACCATACTCAAAAGAAAAATTTGCTCCTGTTTTGTCCTTATATGTTGAGGAAGATTGGCGTCATGCTTGCGAGAAATGCATAGAACTTATCTTAAATGAAAGGCATGGTCATAGCTTAAGCATTTATTCAAAGGATGAAGAGGTAATCCGTCAATTTATCCTTAAAAAGCCCGTGGCGAGAGTTTTATGCAATACTTCAAGCGCCTTTGGCAGTATAGGCTTAAATACTGGTTTATTTTTAAGCTATACGCTTTCTGTAGCTGGAGTTGGAGGAGAGGCTTCGGCTAATCTGCAACCCAAACATTTTCTGCTTTGCAGGAAATCAGCCAGCGCAAATTCAAATGCTACAGATCAGTTACAGAGTGCCGAAGATGCTTTCAGTCTGTCGCTTAAGTCTAGCGATGATAAGAAGACTGATAACTTCCTTATTCCTTCTAAACAGGATTTAAGCGAGATTTCATATGCAACACCTTGCCAGGGTTGTATTCCAGTTGAAATGCTTTCCGATTATGCTCAGGATCGAAAAGAACAAAAGAAAAGCAATTCAGGTGACTGGTTTAGTAATTTCATGAGCGATTTAAAGTCCGAGTCAAATAGTAAAGGTAAAAGGCCTTAACTGTATAAGAACTGGAGGATGTAATGGATCTTAAAGAGTTTTCAAAAAGGCTCGCTGAGGCCACTAAAGAAATGTCTCCAGAACAGCGCAAAACTGTTCAAGAGATGTTTGCTAAGGTGTCTGATCAGCTATCCAAGGATCTGCCAAGTGAGGCTGCCATTCATAGTGAGGGAACAGAAGTTCCAGATGGTCCAACACCTCGCTTAAAGGCTCTCAAAGAGAATTTCTTAAAGCAGGTTCCCACTATTACTACTCATCGCGCTCGTGCTGTAACTGAATATACTAAAAAGCATCCTGGTATGCCAAAAATCATGTTACGTGCTAAGTGCTTTAAGAGCTGCTGTGAGACAGCTCCTTTGGTAATTCAAGATAACGAGCTCATTGTGGGTAATCCATGCGGAGCTCCTCGTGCCGGTGCATTTTCTCCTGATATTGCTTGGCGTTGGCTTGCGGATGAGTTAGATACCATTGGAACACGTCCTCAGGATCCTTTTTATATCTCAGAAGAAGATAAGAAGTATATGAAAGAAGAGCTTTTCCCTTATTGGGAGGGCAAATCTTTGGATGAGCATTGTGAAGACCAGTATCGTGATGCTGGTGTTTGGGAGCTCTCAGGAGAGTCATTTGTTTCGGACTGTTCTTATCACCAGGTAAATGGTGGTGGAGATTCAAATCCTGGCTATGATGTTATCCTGATGAAAAAAGGTATGCTAGATATCCAAAATGAGGCAAAAGAGCATTTAAAGAATCTAGATTACTCAAATCCTGAGGATATCGATAAGATCTACTTCTATAAGTCAGTTATTGACACTACTGAAGGCGTAATGATTTATTCCCGTCGCCTCTCAGAATATGCTCGTCAAAAGGCGGATCAGGAAAGTGATCCTAAGCGCAAGGCTGAGTTATACCAAATTGCTGAAAACTGCGCTCATGTACCTGCTCACAAGCCTCGTACCTTCTGGGAGGCAGTGCAGGCAGTGTGGACTATTGAGTCATTGTTGCCTGTAGAAGAGAATCAGACGGGCATGTCAATTGGCCGTGTAGACCAATATATGTATCCATTCTACAAAGCTGATAAAGAAGCAGGTAGATTAAATGATTATCAGGCATTTGAAATTGCTGGTTGTATGCTTATCAAAATGTCTGAAATGATGTGGGTTACTTCTGAAGGTGGATCTAAGTTCTTCGCTGGTTACCAACCATTTGTAAACATGACTCTTGGTGGTGTTACTCGCCAAGGCCGAGATGCTACCAATGATCTGACCTATCTATTGATGGATGCCGTTAGACATGTAAGAATCTATCAACCCTCAGTTGCATGTCGTATTCACAATAAATCACCTCAAAAATATATGCGCAAGATTGTTGATGTGGTTCGCTCTGGTATGGGATTTCCAGCCTGCCACTTTGATGACACTCACATCAAGATGATGCTTGCAAAGGGTGTATCTATTGAAGATGCACGTGATTATTGCCTTATGGGCTGCGTAGAGCCTCAAAAAGCCGGACGTCTTTATCAATGGACCTCAACATCTTATACTCAATGGCCAATAGCTATTGAGCTGGTATTAAACCGTGGTGTTCCTCTGTGGTACGGAAAACAAGTAACTCCTGATCTGGGACCACTGTCTCAATATGACAGCTTTGAGAAGTTTGATGCAGCAGTTAAAGAGCAGATTAAATATATCACTCGCTTAACCGCTGCAGCTACAACCATCTCTCAGCGCGTACATAGAGATATGGCACCAAAACCATTGATGTCTATTATGTACGAAGGTTGTATGGAAAACGGCCGCGACGTTTCAGCTGGTGGCGCTATGTATAACTTTGGACCAGGCGTAGTATGGTCTGGTTTGGCAACTTATGCTGATTCAATGGCTGCAATTAAGAAGCTTGTTTTTGACGATAAGAAATATACCTTAGAGGAGCTTAACAAAGCCTTGGTAGCAGATTTTGAAGGCTATGATCAGGTGCGTTCAGACTGTCTTGATGCTCCTAAATACGGTAATGATGATGATTACGCAGATCTTATCTGTAATGACATCATTCACTTTACCGAGATTGAGCATAGAAAGTATCGCACTCTCTATTCAATCTTATGTCATGGCACTCTTTCCATTTCAAATAACACCCCATTTGGTGAAATGACTGGTGCTACAGCAAATGGCCGAAAAGCCTGGACTCCACTGTCTGATGGTATTAGCCCAACTCAGGGTGCAGACTATAAGGGCCCAACCGCCATCATTAAGTCTGTATCTAAGATGGCTAATGACGATATGAATCTTGGTATGGTTCATAACTTTAAGCTCATGGCTGGACTGCTTGATACTCCAGAAGGAGAGAACGGCCTTATTACTTTGTTGAGAACTGCTTGCCAGTACGGCAACGGAGAAATGCAGTTCAACTATCTTGATAACGCAACTATGTTAGATGCACAGAAGAACCCAGAAGCTCATCGTGATCTTGTAGTACGCGTAGCAGGATATTCGGCCTTCTTTGTTGAGCTTTGTAAAGAAGTTCAGGATGAGATTATTAGCCGCACTATGCTAGAGAACCTCTAAGAGTTCTGCTGTTAGGTGAATGAAGCTAAACGAAGGGAGGGGCAATGATTGAAAATAGTTTTGACCGTGTAGAACGCATGGCTCGTATCTTCAATGTACAGAAGTACAACATGTATGACGGGCCTGGAGTTAGAACTCTGGTTTTTTTCAAGGGTTGCCCCTTGCGTTGTAAGTGGTGTTCTAATCCTGAAAGCTGGCTTAGAGAGTATCAGGTTATGTACAAGCGCCAGAGTTGTATTAACTGTGGCGCATGTATTCCGGTTTGCCCTGTTCAGATTCACACGATGATACAGGGCACACATGAGGTAAGGCGAAACATCAAATGTTTAGGTTGCCATGCTTGTGAAAAAGCATGCCCTAAAAAAGCTTTGCAAATTATGGGAGAAGACCGAACAATTAGCTCACTTCTCGAGGTAATTGATGAGGATCGAGATTTTTATTTTATGTCAGGCGGAGGTGTCACATTGGGCGGTGGTGAGGTCACTGCGCAAAGTGAGTCTGCAACAAGTCTATTGATGGCCTGTAAGCAAGAGGGCTTTCATACAGCAATAGAAACCTGTGGTTATTGCAAAACTGAGAACCTTATGAAGATGGCTGAGTATATCGACTTGTTCCTCTTTGATATTAAACATATGGATCCTGTAAAACACAAAGAGCTTACTGGTGTTAATAACGAGCTTATTTTGAATAACTTGAAAACGCTTCTAGATGCTGGAAAACACGTCAAGATTAGGATGCCTTTACTAAAAGGAATTAATGATAGTCAAGAAGAGATTTTTGCGGTAATTAGTTTCCTGAAACCCTACCGTCATTATAAAAATTTTGAGGGCGTTGATCTCTTGCCTTATCACAAGATGGGGGTTGGCAAGTATCAGCAGCTTGATATTGAGTATCCGATAAAAGATGACCCCTCTTTATCTACTGAAGAGCTTATGCAAATTGAGACTTGGATTAAAGATGAAGAGTTCCCAGTAAAACTGATTCGTCATTAGTTGTTCGAGATGGAGGTGTAGTTATGTCGCTCGAGAGAATTATTCAAGAAAGTGTGCCTGGAAAGCAAATTACGATTGCACATGTAATTGCCTCTCCAAGCTATGAGATACCGCAGCGTATAGGCATAGAAGAGAGTCAAGCTCTTGGGATACTTACCTTAACACCTTCTGAAACTGCAATTATTGCAGCTGACTATTGCCTAAAATCTGCGCCCGTGGACTTAGGTTTTGTAGACAGATTTACAGGATCAGTAGTTATTAGCGGGGAAGTGGATGCTGTGAGCTATGCACTTGAAGAGGTATGCAAAATGTTTCAAAACATTTTGGGATTTACGGTTGTTCAAGTAACTAGATCATAGCGGTCGGCACAAAGATGAGTATCTCTAAACGCATAGTTTTGCTTGGCCCTGACGGGAGCGGCAAAACTAGAATTGCTAACTATATTGAAGGGCTTAATGTAGAAAAGTCATTTTCTCAGGAAGTTTTTTATAGAAGCAAAACTATAGAGATACCAGCTATGTACCTTGAAAATAGATGGTTAACAAAAACTGTAATAACCATTGTGCAAAACCAAGGGAAAGCCTTATGGCTTTTGCTTGATGGAAGGGATCCGCGCCAGGTTTACAATGAAGGTTTTTCCTCTGTTTTTAACGTTCCCTTAATAGGGGTGATAACGCATTTAGATTCTTTTGATGGAATGCCTGAGGAAAGAAAAAAGAGATTTGATCTTTGCAAGCAAATTTTGCTAAGAGCTGGCGTGAAAACTGTAATTGACGGAACAGATTTAAATAATCTTTCTCAATATAAGTAGGAATGAAAGGAGGTGCTCAATGAGGTTTATAACGGAATCAGAGCTACGTCAGCGGGCGAAGACCTCTGAAATTAAACAGCTAATATTGCAAGCTGATGAAAGGCTTACTCCAGGAGCTCGTCAGTATCTTATCGACTTCAAGATACCTTTTTTCA
>JAEZZM010000026.1 GCA_023418575.1 Actinomycetes bacterium
TTTGATAATGTTGCCCTTTGGCATGAGCGAGATATTTCTCATTCTAGTGCAGAGCGCGTGGCCTTGGTTGATTCCTTTATCGCTCTTGACTATATGCTGCATAAAATGAATTGGCTTATCGAAGGACTTAAAATCTATCCAGAATGTATGCGTGCTAACCTTAATAAAACTGGAGGCTTAATATATAGCTCTAAGGCGCTTCTAGCTCTAGTAGATAGCGGCCTTTCAAGAGAAGAGGCTTACGCAATAGTCCAGGAAAACTCTATGAAGGTGTGGCAAGAGATCCAGGAGGGCAATAGAAGCTTAAGCTTAAGAAGTCTTTTGGAAGAAGATGAACGCGTAGATCTTTCAAGTGAGCAACTTGACAAGATCTTTGATCCTTGGCAGTTTTTGCAAAGAAGCCAAACAGTCTTTGATCGCTTGGAGGAGCTAAGCTTTTAAGCTTAGCTCCTTTTTGTTTGTTAGTTGCCAGTGATCTTAGTGCCTGTAGCTCTTTTCTTGAAAAAAGCCAAAGCTCCAGCTCCTGTGCCGGCTATTACAGTAAAGAGTGCAGCTAAAATAACCCATGGTTTAGCTTTGCGCTCTTCTTCCTTTAAGCTCTCAAGAGCATCTTGGCTGCTTTTTGATTCTGTATTCTTGGCAGCGCTGTCTTGTTTGCTGTGATCCTGTGTTTGAGCCTCTTGTGTTTGAGTCTTATCTGCTTGAGCTTCTGTTTTTTCTGACTGCAGCTCCTGAGAAGCCACACTGCTCTTGTTTTCCTGAGATTGAGTAGCTGTTGAACTTTGACGGGCAGAAGTAATTTTTGTCTGACCATCGCGTGCACGCGCAGGTGCAGAGCCACTGCGCTCAGTAAGCGATATACGCTCAACAAGCGCTATGTGCTCAGCGCCGCGGTGGCTGCTTGTAGCAGTGGGGGCTTGTTCAGTAGAGGGCTGATTCTTAACTGTTGTTCCAGTAGTTCCAGCAGTTCCAGTAGTTCCTGTTGTCTCTGAACTCTCTGTGGGTTTAGAGATCTCAGCAGCTAGCTTATGATTAGGCTCTATAGTCGAGCTATTCTCAATGATTGTAGCTGTTTGAAGTGGTGTTGCTGGTATGCGCTCAATAGTTCTTGCAGGTGTAAGCTCAATAGCAGGAATCCGCTCCCATGTCTTAGCAGGCTCAAGTTTAATGGCAGGAATGCGCTCAATAATCTTTGCAGCAGTCAACCTAGAGGCTGCAATTCTATTAGCTGCTGGTTTATGTGCGTGATCAAGAGCCTCTACCTTAATAGCGCTTAAATCAAGATCCTTGGTGTTCTGCAGTCTTAAGATAGGGTTTTTACTATAGCCAAGAAGCTGTTCTTTGTGCTTAAAGACGTATAAGCTTAAGCTATCACTTGCTTTGTCAGCGCGCACCCGTATGATAAGCTCCTTGTTTTCTACGGGTTTATCGCCTTGAGAAAGATCTAAGATCTTTCTATCTTGCTCAAAGCTTAACTGTAGCTTACCAGGATCATAATTTATCTGCTCTGCCTGTCCACGAGAAATCTTTTGGGTGATCTGCATTTGTTTTATGCTGTCTTGCACAGAGGCGTAAAATATTTCTTGAGGGGCTTGCTTGTATTGACTTACAAATGATTGCACCTCGGGTTTAATCTCTTTAAAGCCCATGGCCTCAAAGTAAGGTGCTACATTGTATCCGCTGCTGTAGCTTAGCATGGCAATAATGCGATTTGTTTTATCGTTATGAGATCTTCCAGAAGAAAGGCTTTCAAAGAACTGAGGATCACTACGCATTTTTCGCATGGCTGCACCCCAAGCTCCATATTTTTTACGTTCTTCATTTTGTTCTTGAGTATAGCTAGAAGATTCAAAGGGATAGGAAGAATAATCAAGCTTACTAAAGAAATCAAAGGCATTAAAGATGCTTAAGGTTTGTGTCCAAATTCCACCATTATTCCAATTGAATCCCTGAGAACCGTTTTCGGGTAAGGCGCTTGGATCCTCAACCAGGCCTTGTAAAACGCGGTTCATATAGGCTTCATTTCTGTTTTCAGCGCGCCTGGCGTTGGGGTGCAAAGCCCTTTCATAAGGAATAATGTCTCTATTGTGCTCCAAATTATAACGTGCACCAGCCAAAACGGCAGCTATTGAATACACATTATTGGTCATCTCTTCTTGAACAATTTTATTATTGTCCATTTGATGTCCAAGCTCATGGTTATGACCCCAGCTCATGATTTCACTCATATCGCCACGCAGGAAACGAGTCCCCGAGCTTTCTGGCATATGATAATAAAAATAATAGGCATAAAGGCTAGAAGGTGAGGTAACAACAGGATCAGTTATGGTAACGATTTGCTGTGTTGTTAAACTATTGGGGTCAGTATAAGATTCCTCTAGATCATAGCCATCAAAGCTCATAAGTGCATCAATACGATACTTCCAATTCTTATAAATCTCTCGGGCCTTGGCAATTGCCTGCTCTTCAGTTTGAATATCTTGGTAGGCCAGCTTAACTGAGGCAAGCGAAGATGAAAGATCTTGCTTACCAAAGCGGGTATCAGCCATGTTTATCTGTGACTGGCGAGCATGCTGTATATAGTCCCAAAAGAGCTCAGGTCTTTTTGCATCATACTCATAGCTGGGGTAGAGGGCTAGTTGGCTTCCGATAAAAGCGGGGCTTGCGCTATGAGCTTGTGAAGGGCGAGCCGCTTCTTGAGTCTCAGAAAGATGGGCATCAAGGGCTTGAATGCGCACTTTAACAGCTTCTCCCTCTAGAGTGTTGCGTACGTATAAGGCAAAGGGCTTGGTTTTATCGGAAACATCAATGCTAATGCGGTTGTAACCAGGTTTTAGGATTCTGTTGCGCAGGTCAAGCTCCTTATATGAATTGCCATCGGCGCTACCCACCATGCGCCAAGCAAGCTCAACCTTATTTTTGTAGTAGGAAGGGTCCTTATTTTGGTCAACATCAAGGAAAACCTCAAGACTTATGATGCCCTGAGCTTTGCTTTTCTCAGCATGATTGGCTTGAGGGAGAGAGCTTGTAGAAGGCACTAAGGCAAGACCAGTAAAGGTCCTGTAATCTAAAGGAAAGCTAAATTGTCTCAATGCGGCATCTTTGTTTCTGTGTCCTTTGCCCTCAGCAATAATTGTGCTGGCTTGTGCTAAATCTTGATGCTGGCTTAGATAGTTATGCATCTGCCCTAGACGATCAATTTCTGCAAGAAGATAGTTTTTATATTCTGCTTGTTGAGGGTTAAATTGATAGATGCGTTCTACCTGCGCTTTAAGACTGTGGCGAGCCTCCTCTGTGGTGAAGTTCTCTTTTAGACTAAGACCTAGGTTATCTTGGTAAGGATTTGAGATTATCTCAATTTCTTGCGCCTCGTTAGAATCTAAGCTCACAAGGCTGTTTTCATTTTCTGAGATTTTAATAGTGGTACCAGTAATTTTGAGAACAGGCAAAATGTCTTTTAGTGTATCTGCACCAGAAGTGCTTTGATACTGTAGGATTTTTTGCGTGGGTTTTGCATTAAAGACCTGAACGAAAAGAGGTGTAGAGCTGCTGTAAGAGCTTGCATCTCTTAGAGTTAGGGAGCCGGTATCCATAAGGGCTATACCTTGTTGATTATTAAAACGTACAGCTGAGATGAGCTCTAAACTAGAAGCGGGAGAAGAAATACTGAGTGCAAAAGCGCCTCGTTTATCTTGGATGCTATCTAAAAAGCGCACGTCTTCTAGGCTGGTATTGCCACGCTGTTCGGTATTGATTGCTCCGCCGGTATCGCTGGCTTGAGAATTGTTAAAACTACTGGAGCGCACACTCAAGTGCCCCAGGTTTTGGATAGCACCTCCAGAGCGAGTAGAGCGGGTGTTAGAAAACTGTGCATTAGAGATTTCCATACGTCCAGAGGCAGCATTGTAAAGAGCTCCTCCAAATCTTGAGGATAGCTGATCAAAACTTAGACCCTTAATAATTGCGGTACCAGAATTGTGGAGCGCCGAGCTATCATAACGGCTGCCCTGCATATTTGAAAAGCTAATCTTTCCCTCTAGATTAATCTGAGCATTTTTCTCGACCAAGATGAAAGGCCAGGAGTCATTGCTTTGTTCATTGCCTTCAAATCTAATGGGCTTGCTTTCATCAGTTTGTTTTATGCTTAGCTGTGATCCTGATTTCAGGGTAAATAAAGCTCCAGTATAGGCAGCCTTTCTTTTAAAGCTTACAGGTCCTTTGGAGCTTAGTTGTAGATTATGTTCTGAGGTAAAACGATACTCTGAGCTAAGTTCATATTCTCCTTCATCAACCATTATCTGGGCATTTTGCATACCCTTGCTGGCATCAAAGGCTTCATAGAGGCTTTGATAGCGTGTGCCATTGAGTTCAAATGCTCCTTGAGTACTTGCGTGAGCTGTTGCTTGAGTAGCTGTGTGAGCTGTTGCTTGACTTGTCTCAGTGTTTTGGCTGCTGCTTAAAGTAGAGCTTGCAGGGCTTGCAGGGCTATTTAGCTCATGTTCTTGTGTAAGAGGGGGATTAGATTCTTGAGCATAGGCCTCATGTGTTTGCGTGAGTCCCAAAAGAAAGCTGTTGCCCAAGGCAAGTCCAGCAAGAAGGGCAATAGCTCTACCTGACTGAGAATGTTTCATAGTTCTTATACTTTCTACCTTCTAGTGCGTTTTAGCTAATTGCCTTATTGCAAGTTTTTGTAGTGCTTATCCGATAAGATCCTCAAGCAATAAAGCAAGTGTTGACATTTTCTTTAATTTAGTATTATTCAGTAGTACTCAGTATTGACAAACTATAGATAGAAGTACAATTTATTTGCAACAAACTTAATATTTGCAGAATATAAGCACAAAAAGACCCCTTACTAAAAACATGTTAAAAATCATGTTCAGTAAGGGGTCATATCAAGCTATGTGGGCAAGATCTAAGCTAAGTTAAGCAAGCTAAGCTTGAGAGCTGTTTGCTCCAAGTAGCCTGTGCTGGCTAGCTTATGCCTGAGCAAGAGCCTTTCCAAGCTCTACACATGCATCTGCAGAGTCGCCCTCTGGAGCCTCATAAGCGGTTGCAACAGCAACAATCTCTGCTCCACCCTCGGTAGCGCGGTTTTTCCAGATTTCCATCCACTCACCCTCGTTCCAAGAGTATGAACCAAAGAGAGCAAGCTTTTTACCGCTTAAGTCAAGGTTGCTAAAGATCTCTTCCATAGAGTCTTCAAGTTCCTCATCACCCATAGCTGGGCAACCAAGTGCAAGTACGGTTTCATCTGCAAGATCATCAGCTGATACATCTTCTGCATTAAGAAGCTCAACCTCTTGACCAGCATCTTTGATGCCTTGAGCTACAAGATCTGCCATTTCTTCTGTGTTACCAGTACCAGACCAGAATACAACCTTTATTGCCATAAATTTCCTCCTTAGGAATGATAGTGATGGCCCAACCATGTTCAGCATAAGCATAGGTGATGAAGTCTTAAGCTGAGTTAAAGTAAGTTGGCTATTACTACTACTACCACAAGTTGGAAGTTTTAGACAGTAATAATTTATAAAACGGTCTAGTGGTGTACGTGGTGCTGAGCTTTTTGCATATAGCGCAAGGCAAATCCACCAAGTAATAGAGCACTACCTAAGGCTAGGTATAGCGTTGAACTGCGGTTTTCACCAGTTTTAGGCAAGCCCTTTTTTGCGGCATTCTGCTTTGATGCTTTACTTGCTGCAGTGTTGTCTTTGGCCTGGTCTTTGGACTCGGGTTTATCGGCTAAAGCTGCATGCACCCAGCTAGGCAAGCTGCTTGAATCTAAAACAGATGATCCGCTGTTAGAGCCTTCAGCGGGTTTAGTTGGCTGAGCAGGCTGTTCAGGCTGAGCTGGAGTCTCTGGATCAGTAGGCTGAGGGTCTGTACCAGGGATAGGCTTCTTATTTTCCTCTGGCTCTCCAGCTACAAGTTTAAATGCGCCGTAAAAGGCAGTAAAACCAAATGATGGCTCAGCTTTTAGAACTTTCATATTAAAACTTAAGGGCTTGCCTTCTACAGGGCTTACTTCAACATTTCTAAGAGAGTCGCTGTCTATTTCAATAGCTTTAGAACCTTCAGGAAGATTGGCAAATGTTAAAACATAGGTTTCGGGTTTTACAGGATTAGCTGTTTTCCACTGGTGATACTGATTATAAGCGCCAGTAAGACTTTGACCCTGTATATCAACCATGCTTGCGTCAACTTGGGTGCGTCTACCATCAAGACCTGTGATGATAAATGCAAGAGGGAGCTGCTTTTCTTCAACTGTGGTGGTGGCAGTTGTTAGATCATCTGCAAAAGATAAAGTGACGGGGGAAAGGAGCTACATCCCAAAACGAACGATAATAAAACACTTAATAAACCGACTTTAATTAGATGCTTACGTTTCATACATACCTCTCTTATATGGGGTACAGGACAGTAACTACATCAAAGAGCAATGTAATAAGCCTAAAAGAGCTTAATAAAAAGTATACCTTTAATTAGCTAAACGAAATCGAACAGTTTTTGCAAATCTTGTGAGCCCCTCTATTTGTGAGCTTCATTATTTTGACCCATAAGCCATTATTTTTTAGAACTTGGCAACAACTATGAGCTTAAAAAAGAAAACCCTGATCTCTTATGAGGCCAGGGTTCAAGTAGCATCTAAAAAAGCTTAAGAACGTAATGATTTAAGTCATATTAGCGGCAGAGGTACCAGCAGTTCTTCCATGAACCATAATATCAGGGATGGCGTTACCACCCAGACGGTTGCCGGCATGAATTCCACCACAAACCTCACCAGCTGCATAAAGTCCAGGAATACTCTGGTTGTTTGCATCAAGCACCCTACATGAGGTATCAATTTTTACCCCACCCATGGTGTGATGTATGGAAGGCTTTCGTGGTGTTGCATAAAAAGGCCCTTTATCAATTTTGTCACCCATTCTGGGCTTACCAAACTCAGTATCCACGCCTGTATCGCAAAAACTGTTATAAGTATCAACAGTTTGTTTTAAGACAGCAGGATCAATACCAAGTTTTTGAGCAAGCTCATCAAGAGTATCAGCCTTAATTACGTTACCATTAGCGATAAGATCTTGAACTCTATCACCAAACTGAGTAATCTCACGATCTGCATTGACTGAGACCTGATCGCCAATAATATAAAACATGCCATCAGTTTGCTTTAAGATGGCCTTGGTAAGCACATCTCTTGACTCGTATTCATTTACAAAACGCTTACCCTCTTTATTGATAAATACCTGGTTATCTGCACTATCCCACAGACCATAGCCAAGCTCACCAGTGTTTGGATCAGAACTGGGCATAAGTTGCACAAAGCCCATGCCAACAAGATCGGCTCCAGCAGCCTTAGCCATCTCAATTCCGTCACCAGTGATTAAAGGAGAATTAGTGCTAAGCATGTGCTCGTCCAATATACCCCAGTATTGGTCATAGTCTTTGCACATTTTGGCATTAGCACCAAAACCGCCGCTAGCCAAAACTACACCCTTGCTGGCTCTAATTTCGACAGGCTGTCCATCAGGGCGACTGCCTTTAAGTCCTACAACCCTTCCTCCTTCAAGGATAAGCTCTTTAGCCTGAGTCTCTGTATAAAGCTTTCCACCCTTATCTAGAAAGCTTTTCTTGAGAGTTTCAATAAAGAGAGAGCCGCCTCCCTCGCCAAAGATGTGCCTGCGTGCCCAAAGACCACCTACAACGGTTCCAATCTTATCTGATACGTCCTTATCGGATTTCCCATCAATCCAATTAAGCGTATCAAGTGCATTGTTTACCAGGTGTGATACCAAGGCATAATCACCGGTAATCTCTGTTCCATCTAAAGCACTACGTTTACCACCCTTGTAGGTATGCCAAATGTGCAGTTCATTACTATCAAAGAGCTTATTAGATCCGCTTTTAAGATACTCGTTGATTTGTGACTGCAAGGTAATGAGATTTTGTTTAAAACCGGGATCAGAGATGCTTGAAGGATCTTGATTAAGTATTTCTTTAAGCTGCTGAATTTCTCCAGCCTCTGCTTTTATATTAGCCTGTCTAGCAGGGTCAACTGCATTGTAGGCGGCACCAGAGCGTGCGGTGTTACCAGCAGGTCCTAAGCCTTTTTCAATTAAGATAACTTCTGCTCCAGCTTCTTGTGCTGCTACGGCTGCCGATAAACCAGCGCCTCCTCCACCAATAACTACTACTTCACAAGAATCATTAATGGGCTCAAAACTACGCTCAACCTTCTTTTGTTTGAGCGCCTTTGAATCTCCTCCTGCCTTATCGACCGCTTCTGCAATAGCACTCTTAAGGGCAAAAGAGGTGATGGATGCACCAGCAACCTCATCAACACCCAAAGCTTGATTGTCTACAATAAGTTGAGGATAGAGCTCAAATACCGGTCCACCAATGGCAGGTGTTTCATGCTGTTCAAGCACTTCAATCTTATCAATTTTGTCTTGACTAAAGCTTACCTGAACCTTGATTTCTCCACCTTTACCCTGAGCGCTTCCCTCATAACTACCAGGTGTATAGTTTTGAGCTGTAGCTGAGTCTTTTTGGCTTGAATCTGAAGAGCTTGAAGAGTTGCAAGCAGCTAGACTTAAACTGCTTCCAGCAAGCAGTAAGCTACAGATCAGGCTTAATGCTTTATATTTTCTCATGTCTATGTCTCCCTCCTTTTTACATGGCCATGAGTGATAATTAGGCGTAGTAATTTAATGGCTTGAGGTGCTTGTACGCATGTCATTAGGGATGTGCTTGGCGCGTGACCCTGATGTCACTGGCATGCCATCAGCATGTCGCCAGGCTGCGCTCGGCATGCGTAAGCAAAGCTAAGATCTAAAATCTTCTAAACTTAAGCCCTCAAAGGCTAAGCATTGCATGATATAGGTAGCCAAGGTTTCAACAGCATCATCAATGGTGCAGCGAGCTGTGTTGATGCAAATATCATAATCTTCTAGAGCTCCCCATTTGCGACCAGTATAGCGCTCATAATATCCACGTCTACCTTTTGAGACCTGCTTCATACGCTCAAGAGCTGCATCTCTGTCAATATTATTGCGCGCCATAATGCGACCTATAGCCTGCTCTTCATCTGAGATTCGCACAAATGCGTCAATAATAAGAAGGTCTTTGTTCTCATTTTCCAAAACATAATTTGAGCAGCGTCCAACTATTACGCAGCTTTGCTTATAAGCAAGATCTCTAATGGTTTTACTAGTAGCAACAAAAAGTCTGTCTGCCATGGGCATATCTTCTGAGCCTATTCTAGATATATGCTGCAAAAGATAGCCAATGCCGCTTTTAATTTGCTCATTTTGGCGCTTAAATAATTCTGGGTCCAGCCCGCTTTTCTCGGCAGCTAAGGCAATCAAGGCCTTATCGTAATACGCAAGTCCCAGTCGCTCTGCAAGCTTTTCTCCAATTTCACGACCGCCAGAACCATATTGACGGGCAATATTAATAACAAGGTTTTTATAAGCCATTTTTATGCATCCTTTCCTCAAAGGCTTCTAGGGGCTGTGCCTTTGCTGCGCAACACAGCATTGCCGAGCCTCACAGCCTACGCACATGTATGAGGTATAACTATTGTAATTTATTAGAAGAAAGGATGCATGCATGTCAGAAGCTCGGCACTCTGGAGCCCCTTCTCATAAAAGAACTACGGCGAGAAAAGCTTCGCGCTCATTTAGTAGGCGCAAGGTGCTTGCTGCATCTATTTTAGGCGGTCTTGGACTTGCTGGAAGCTCTACGCTTTTAAGCTTGGGCGCGTGCAGTAAAAAGCTTGAAGAGCAAGTAGATCAGCCCTTAGTTATAGATAAGAGTGAATATAATAATCTGCTGGATTTCACCAATATTGATCCTGATTTTAAATTGCTTCATACAGCAGATCTGCCTTTGGGTTCTGTTTTGCATATGAGTGCTGAGAGGTATGTTGCGGTCTTGGAGCGCTCAACTGAACAGATGACCATTTCTCACCTGGGCGTGTTTGATAGCAATACCGCTCAGTACCACCGCGTTTTGGATAAGCCCCAGCGCGCAGAGGAGGGTCGTTTAAGTTACTCACTGTATGATGTGCGCTGCTCAGACAGTCTAATGGCCTGGATAGAGATCAATTATGAGAGCTATGACTGGGCTTTATACGCAGCAAGCTTAGACGAAGGAGTTTTGTCCAAAGAAGTGGTACAGCTGGTAGAAGGCAATAAAGATATTATGCCGCCCGAATTTATCGTCTACCAAAATTCAGTAGTTTGGCAAGAAATTCCTCATCCGGATGGTGCAAAAAAGACGGAGAATTCAAAGGCTTTTTTGTGGAATCAGGGTGCGCAAGAAGCAGGACAGCTCATCTCATCTAATGGACAGTTTGGCTGCCGTCTACATATTTCTGGATCGGTTTTAAGTTTATGTCCCAGGCAAAAAATTGATGAGAGTAATTATTACGTAATTTATGCCTATGATTTGGCGGCGCAAAATAAAGAGTTGGCTCGCTTGGTTATGCCCAAAAATGTTAGACCTACCACCGCTTTATATGCAGACGGAAAGTTTTGCATAACTATTGAGGCAAGTTATAACTACGGAGGCCTTTTGGGTCATATGGGCAGTTATGTGGGCACTGGTCTTGAGGGCGAAAAGTTTTATGCTTGCCTGCGTGAGCCCTATACTGCAATAAGTATGGTAAAAGATAGAGTCCTAATTAAAAATAGAGCTTCTATTTTAGTCTTTGATTTATCCGATCAAACCTATTTTAGATTGGCTGCATCTAACAACGCGCTTGACTGGGGTGAATTTTGTGCCCAGCCCGGTTTAAGCTCTAAGGTGGTAAGTTATTCTACGGTAAAATCCGAGAAAAACGGGCTCCCAGAAAAAGTGGTGGTTAGGGTCTTTGAAGTACCCGATAATGTTGATGAGCAGCGCCTTAAAGCAGCTCAAGAGCGGGCAGAGGCTGAGGCACGCGCCAAGCAAGAAGAAGAGGCCTTACAACCTCTTGAGGGGGCTGAAGGCAGTAGGCTAGATCTTAGTGGATCTAGTACAGATGGCGCAGAGACTAAGGCAGCAGAAAGCGCATCTACGGGTGGTGCTGCTGATGCTGGGAGCAGCACGGGTGCAGGCGGTGCTTAAAGCAGAAAAAACACCTGGTAAAAAATTTAATAAATTAATACCAATTTAGTATTCTCCACATTTGAAGCCCCTTTTTACCCTTAGTGATTGAGCTTTGTATGGGCGGGGACACTATATATACCGCAGACAGGCGGTAGAGGTAAGGAGAATCTATGAGCTCAGATGCACGTCGTATTCTTTTAGTAGAAGATGAAAAAGCAATTCGTGATGCAGTAGCAGCTTATCTTGAGCGTGAAGGTTATTGGGTTACCGGCGCTGGTGATGGCCAAGAGGCGGTAATGGAATTCCAAAAGCATCGTTTTGATTTGGTAGTTCTTGATCTTATGTTACCTAAGCTTTCAGGTGAGCGTGTTTGCCGCGCAATTAGAGATTCCTCAGATGTTCCCATCATTATGCTTACCGCTAAAGGTGAGGTAGAAGACAGAATCATTGGTCTTGAATTGGGTGCAGATGACTATCTTATCAAGCCATTTAGCCCTCGTGAGCTGGTTGCTCGCGTTCGTGCACTTTTGCGCCGCAGCCATATTGATTCAGAGCCTCAGCGTGAGGTATTAAGCTTTGGTGATTTGGTTATTGATGTTTCTGGTCACAAAATCCTGGTAGAAAATGAAGAGATAGATTTAACTGCCAGTGAGTTTAAGCTTCTTACCACCTTGGCCCGTTATCCAGGAAGGGTATACACCCGCATGGAGCTTGTTGAAAAAGTTTTGGGCTATGATTTTGAGGGTTATGAGCGCACTATTGATTCACATGTTAAAAACTTGCGCGCTAAATTGGGAGATGACCCCAAGAATCCTCGCTGGCTCTACACAGTACATGGTGTAGGATACCGTTTTGAGGCCCCTGAGACCACTCCACGCAAAGAGGCTTAATAAAGCATCAGCAAACTGATATGATAGATAAGAGCTTAAGCTAAGCTAAAATAGCCTGCTTAAGCTCTTATTTTTCTATGTAGGGAGACAGTTTTCATGGCTTCAATCATAAAAATTATTGGCGATACGGTGGGCAAGCAGTTCCAGACTGAAAAAGAGGAAGAGAAAAAAGCTTCTTACTCAAATCGCTGGAAAACCAAGAGTGCTACTGAGGCTAAGAGTTTTTCTTATGCTACGCGCGTATCTGCAGCCTTTGCTATGACCGCTGCAATGACAGCTTTAATATTAGTAACCGTTCTTGCCGTGGTTTGGGATAACCAGTTTCAAAATTATACCCGTGCTAATGTACAAAAACTTGCTTCTTCAACGGCTGAGTCCTTATCGGAGACCTATAATTTAAATGGGGCTTGGACACAGGAGGCGATAAACCAATTAAGCTATCTGTCTGCCTCATACACAGGCTTGGGAATTCAGCTGCTTAATGAATCAGGTGTTCCTATATTTGATAATACCTGGGCTGCTAGCCCTGTTTCAGGTACCGTTCCCTTGCATAATCCAGGTACAAGTCCCGTGTCTTTGGCTCCAGGGCAAAAAAGCATGGAAGTAGCGCGCGTAGTAGATGCAGCTGGTGAGCTGGTGGGAATGGTGCGCATTTGGACCTTTGGTTCTGAATTTTTCCTTACGCAAAGTGATCTTACCTTTAGAGCAAATTCATACCGTGCTATTTTTGTGGCCGCTATTATCGCCATCATTTTGGCTTTGGCCTTAGGTTTTCTCTTCTCAAGAGGGCTGGTTAAGCCGGTTAGGCGCGTGGCAGAGACGGCCGAAAAAATTAAGGATGGAAATTTAAGTGCTCGCACGGGCTTAAGCGGTAATGATGAGATTGCCCAGCTGGGAGAGATTTTTGATGCAATGGCAAACTCTCTTGAAAAGGACAGAGAGCTAGAGCGCAGGCTAACCACAGATGTAGCTCATGAATTAAGAACGCCCCTGATGGCAATTTTAGCAACGGTAGAGGCTATTCAAGACGGAATTTTTCCTGCTGATGAAGAGCGCCTGGCTACTATTGGCGGAGAAACCCGTCGCCTTTCCAGGCTGGTAGATGCCCTTTTGCAGCTTTCACGTCTTGAAAGTGGGGCTACTAAATTTGACTACCGCATGGTAAATATTGTTGAACTTAGCAAGAGTATTGCACGTGCTCATGAGGCTATGGTCTCTGAAGCGGGAATGCATTTGAGCTTTAAAAATACTACGGGCAAAGATGAGCTCATGATTGAAATGGATCAAGATCGCATACGACAAGCGGTGGTCAATCTGCTTTCCAATGCCATTAGGTATAGCGACAGTGGTGGAGAAATTGAGCTTAGTGTTGGGGCAGACAAAAAGCATGCCTGGATTTGTGTGAAGGACAGCGGTATTGGAATTTCTGCAGAGGATCTAGATAGAGTTTTTGGTAGATTTTGGCGTGCTGAGGCTTCAAGAAATAGAGCTCAGGGAGGCCTTGGTGTAGGTTTGGCTGTCACCAAAGAGGTAATTGAGCGCCACTTTGGTTATATTCAGGTAGAAAGCGAATTGGGTAAGGGCACAAGCTTTACTATAGTGCTTCCCAAGATGCAGCCCAAAGTCTTAGGTAAAGATGACGATAAGGGCTCAGCTTCTGTAAAAGACCCATCACTTTCTGGCAAGATTGATTTTAACGATATTAGACGCGCTTCACGACAAAAAGAGCAGATGGCTAAAGATGATGATATTATGCTGGGCTAAATCTTAGAAGCTGCGTGATAAACTATATAATAACCGTGTAAATAAAAAGCTTCTTTTGATTAAGCGATAAGCTCATATAAAGCTAATAGATCTATAGAGGAGAGTTTGAGTGGCTACCCGCAATCCCATGAATCAGCGTTATACCGATGGTGGACCTGCAGGTCAAACACGTAAGTCCGCTGCCAGTGCCAAACCAAAGCGCAAGGCTGCTGATACGGTTTACATAAGTAATAGTAAGCAAAAAAGCTCTAAACCTACGCCCAAATTAAGTAAAGAAGAGCAAAAGATCAAGCGTGAACAAGAGCGCGCTCATAGCAATGCTATTTATTCTGTTGCAACTATTTTGATGAATAATGACCCACGTTATAAGAAATTTAAGCTTGTATGGTGGGCCATGTTGGGACTTGCTGTTCTCATTTTGATTTGCACCTGGATTATTCAGGTTAAGCTTAAGTTGCATGAGCAAAAAACAGTAAGCTATCTTTCAATTGGCTTGCTCCTGGCTGCCTATGCACCCATTATTATCGCCATTGTTTTAGACTTTGCAAAGGTAAGACCCATTAGAAAAGCTGCTCGTGTAAAGGCTGCTTCCATGAGCAAAAAGCAATTAGATGCAATATTAGAAGAAGAAGTTCGCAAGAATCAAAAGAAGAAGTTGGAAAAAGAGCTAAAAAAGAAGGCTAAGTCAGCAGGACAAGGAGATGAGTCTGCATCTACTGCCGATAAGGACGCTTCTGCACAGGATATAGGTCAGGATGCTGGCTGCGATACAGCACAAGAAGCTCAGCAGGGTGAACAGGATGCAGAGCAGGATGATAAGCTCAAGACCGATAAGCAGCCAGAGGAAAAGAAGCGCGATATGAGCCGTATTAATTCATACAGAAGAGGCTCTCATAAGTAGTTTTGAGAATAGTTTTATAGTAGTTTTATAACTAGTTTTCAACACTGTCAAAACTAGAGTATTCATATTTTATTCGTTTCTAAAAATAGCAAATTAAGGGTGAAGTTCAGTTTATGAGCTTCACTTTTTTTATTATCTAGCTGCTTGTTTCTTGATATTAATTGCATAAATATCTATTAATCTAGTAATCTATATTACTTTGACTAGTGTACAAGTTATGTATATTTTATCTGTTTTTTTCACACTTGACAATTTGTCATTCTGAAGTGTCAATAGCTTGCTATTATTAGAGCGCAAAATTGCTAAGGCAAGATAGTAACCCTCCGTAAAAGCAGGTTAAATGTAGACATTGCGGGGGGGGGCACATTTTTTGAAGCCCCCTTTCTAAATTTGATCTTTATTAAATCTCTTTTACAAAGGAATAGTTACATGCTTGCAAGGGAAAAGCAGTAGACCCTTATTGTGCATCTGCATAGTAAGGACATGGTTGGTGCATTTGTAAAGGAGGATGTATGCACAAGCACCTAGAGGATTCCCCCCGTCCTTCAGGCATTACAGCTAGTAGCGCATCGGCTTCTTCCAAAACAAAATTAAGTTTTGGCAAAAAGCTTGTTGCTCTTACTGCTGCTGGTATGCTGGCCACAGGTCTAGCTTTTAGTCCTATTGGCCCGCTACACTCATGGATGTCATCACAGCTTGATAGTGCATTTGCTGCCGCAAGTATGTATGACACCAATGATATGGTGATTACGGTCGATTTTGGAATTCCTGGTCAGGAAAAACAAGAAGGCAAAACTCAAACAATTCACCCCAACAAGGCGGTAGATGGTGGAAATGCCGTAGCCTATATTGGTATTGTTTTTAAACAAGATCCAGCTCCTGGTGAGAGTTTTACTATTACTTATCCTTACAACATGTCATTATCAGGAGATACCAATGATCCTGAGATGGTACCCGACTTTATTGTCGGCGGTACTAAAGTTGCCGACGTAAAATTTGATCCGGCCACGCGTAAGGCTACATATACTTTTAATCAAGATGTAGTGGGAAAGCGTGGTCTTAAATTCTTACAGGCTGTTTCACTTTTTGTAGATCGTGATGCGGTTGCCTATGATACGTCAAAAGTTCCAGTTGTTATTCGTATCAATGAACGTACCTATGTTGAGAACTTTAATGTTACCTACGATCAATATCCAACTGAACAGGCTGGAATCATTAGCGAAGGCGATAAGAGCGGACCTAATTCATCGTCTGTTCTTTATAAAGTAGATAAAGACGGAAGATTTGTATATCGTGCATATATTAATCCTTTACAGCGTCAATATCGTTCAGATCAGAATGCCTTTTTCATTACGATAAATGATCATGATGCACCAGAGGTAATTAATGGTCCACAAGATATTATTGACTCTGATAGTCCTTATGTTATCGACTCGGTTAAGGTAATGGAGCTTAAGCCAGGTGCTCGCCTTACAGACTCATTCTTTTACTGGGACGGAAACACTCCTGGTAATGGTGATGTTTCAGTTGTAGAGCAATTTGATGGTGCTACTGCTCACGATGCTGGCAATGAAGCAGGCAAGTCGTTTGCACTTCGTCGTGTAGATAAACCCTACATTGTTGAAGTTTCGGGACATACCAAGGAACTCAATAAAGATATCTTTGCAAACTTACTTACTACTAATACCTCCGGTTCTCAGGTATTTGATATTACCAGTGCTGGAATGATCACCTCTGGTTCTGGTGCTGTTGGTACTGAGACTAAGATGGTTAAGCTTGGTGATCTTGTATGGCTGGATAGCAATAATAATGGCCTTCAAGATGATGGTGAGCCAGGCGTTGCTGGTGTGTTAGTTCGACTTATTGATCAAAACAATAACACCATTGCCTACGACATTACCGACAGTGAAGGTAAGTATGAATTTGATAAGGTAATTCCTGGTACCTATACCATTGAGTTCTCAAGCCATGAGGGCTATCTTCCAGCACAAACTAATGCTGGTGACACTGAGAAGGACTCTAATGGTCAAAAATTCCAGGTTGTAGTTACAAAAGAATCACAAGATGATTTAAGTCTTGACTATGGTCTTGTAAAAGAGGCAACAGGTACCTATGTAGAGACTCACGAGTACTATATTTTGCCTGAAGGCACTGATGTAGACTCTTATGACTTTGATCGTGTAGGACCTGACTTCATGTCAGTACGCAATCTTGAGGGTAAGGGTACTGAGCAATTCACCACACGAGAGCGTTTACTTGAGGGTTTTAAGCTTGTTAAAGTAATGCGCACTAATATTGATGGTGAGGGGCCAAGTGTAGAGAATCCTCGTGTTGTTAAAAACTTTAAAGATGACCAACAGCAGATGGCTGAATACGTCTATGTGAGGACTTATCAGACCGGTACCTATGAAGAAGTCCATGAGTACTACAGCACCCCAGATGGAACTCTTGATACCTTAACTGATGATATGAGCCCTGATTATTCTGAGAAGAAATCAGGCACAGGTGATGACGCAGAGAGCTTTACTAACAACAAGATTGACCGTGAAGGTTATACCCTTGTAAAAGTTGAGGCAGATGAAAAAGCTCCCAACAAGCCAAGCAAGGATACCCCAGAAGCTAAAAATAACTACATTCCAGGTCAAGATCTTAAGTTTAAGTATGTTTACGTAAAGAAAGCAGTAGATCAGTGTGAAACCCATACCGTTACTGCAAATTATGTAGATGAAAAAGACGGCGAAGTTCTTGCTTCAAAGTCTTGGAAAGTTCTCAAGGGTCAAGACTTTGAGGTGACAACACCACAGGTTGAGAATTACACCTACAAAGAGCTCAAGACAGGCGAAGGCCTTGAGCAAAACCTTATGATCAGCAAGATTGATGCTGATAAAAATATCACCCTTGTTTACAAGCAAAATGAGGCTCCCAAGACTTACACCATTACCGTAAAGCATCAAGACAAAGATGGTGCTGAAATTCCAAACACTAAAGATACGGTATATAAGGTGCATGATGGTGATGACTTCACAGTAGTTCCTGAGTGGGTAGAAAACTACAACTATACAGAGGCTAAGGGAGAACTCAGCTTCACTGGTGTAAAAGAAAACAAAGAAGTTATCCTTGTTTACACACCAAAAGAGGAGTGCCCCACTCCTGTAAGCAAAGAGATCACTCTTAAGTACGTAAATGCTAAAGATAAATCAGAGCTTGGCAGCGAGAAGATCACCGTTAATGTTGGCGATAAGATCGTTATCAACGGCAAGCATTTTGACAACTACACCATAAGCAAGCAGGCAGACGGTGCTGGCAATGTAACTGTTGCAGAAGAGACTCCATCAGAGTTTGTATTTGAGTACACTCCAGTAGAGCCTCAGGAATGCCCAGCTCCTGAGACCAAGACCATCACTATCAACTACAAGAAGTTGGTAGAAGGTGGCGAGCCACAGGTAGAAAGCAAAAAGATCACTGTTACCGTAGGTGACAAGATCAACATTGCTCCTAAGCACTATGACGGTTACACCGTAAAGAATGCTCAAGATGGTGGAGACATCACAGTTGATGCAAACACCCCTGCAGAGTACACCTTTGAGTACAGTCCTGTTAAACCACAAGAGTGCCCAGAGGCACCTGTTAAGCGCACCATTACTGTTAACTATGTAACAGACAAGGGTACTGATACCGTTACTTACAAGGTAGTAGATGGCGACGAGCTCAACCTAGCTCCAAAGCACATTGACGGCTACAGTTCTACTGACGCTCCAAAGAGCATCACCGTAACTAAGGATGAGAACATCACCTTTAATTACACTAAGAATGAGGAGTGCCCAGAAGTACCTGCTCAACCTGAGACTAAGACCATTACGGTTAAGTATGTAACTAATGATGGTAAGACCGAGACTGCAGAGTACAAGGTAACTGTTGGCGATAAGATCGAGCTTGCTCCAAAGCACATCGATGGCTACAAGTCTAGTGATGCAAAACAGGAGATCACGGTAAGCAAAGATAGCCCAAGTGAGATCATCTTCAACTACACTAAGGTTGAAGAGAGGGAGTGCCCAGAGGTTCCAGAGGCACCTGTTAAGCGCACCATTACTGTTAACTATGTAACAGATAAGGGCACTGACACCGCAGTTTACAAGGTAGTAGACGGCGACGAGCTCAACTTAGCTCCAAAGCACATTGACGGCTACAGCTCAGCTGATGCTCCAAAGACTATTACAGTAACTAAGGATGAGAACATCACCTTTAATTACACTAAGAACGCAGAGCCAGAGTGTCCAGAGGTACCAGAGGCTCCTAAGACTTACACCATTACCGTTGTATATGATCGCGGCCAAGATGGTAAAGAGACAGTAGAGTACAAGGTTAAAGAGGGCGACAGCATCTCCATCGAGCCTCGTCACTACAACTCTTATGAGACCAAGGACGGCGCTAAGAAGATCACGGTAAATGGCAATCAAAACTTCACCTTCACCTACAGCAAGGTTAAAGAGAAAGAGTGTCCAGAAGTACCTGCTCAGCCTGAGACTAAGACTATTACTGTTAAGTATGTAACTAATGATGGCAAGACTGAGACTGCAGAGTACAAGGTAACTGTTGGCGATAAGATCGAGCTTGCTCCTAAACACATTGATGGTTATAAGTCTAGTGATGCAAAACAGGAGATCACGGTAAGCAAAGATAGCCCAAGTGAGATCACCTTCAACTACAGCAAGGTTGAGGGACAGGATTGCCCAGCTCCTAAGATGCATAAGATTACCGTAAGCTATGTTGATGAGAGCGGTAAAGAGCTTTCTAATTCAAGCTATGAGGTAGTTGAAGGCTCCAACTTTAAGGTTGAAGCTAAAGACATCGAAGGCTATCGCTTTGATAAGGTAGTTGAAGGTGAGCAAAACCTCACCAATATTACCGAGGATAAGAAGGTAGTTCTTGGCTACAAGGTAGAGGTTTGCGAGAAGCCTAAAGATCCAAGTGATCCAAAGCCAGTAGATCCAGGCAAACCTGTTGACCCAAGCAAGCCAGGAGACCCTGATCCTTCTAAGCCTGTACAGCCTGGTCAGCCAAGTGTTCCTGCTCAGCCTGTACAACCCAGCGTTCCTACACAACCTGCTGTTGTAGCTAAGCATTACCTGCCCAAGACTGGTGAAAGCCATAGCGCACAAACTGGCCTTATCGCCCTTGCTGCGCTCAGCCTTGCTACTGGTCTTATTGCAAGAAAGCGTGCTGCTTAGACAGAAGGCTTAAACCCTTAAAAGTAGGTTCGTTAAGTAAGTTCCTAAGAGAACTAAACTAGAGAACTAAACTATAGAGGCCCTTACACTATACGGTGTAGGGGCCTCTATTATAAGTCGAATACCTTGCACAGTCTCATGCATCCCAGGTGTCATAATTAAAGCTAGTAGTTTAGAGCTATTCAATCTAGAACTATTCAATCGCCTTAAGAGAGCTAACCATGCTTATTGATTTCAGTTTGAAATGCATGGTTACCATAACTAGGATGGTAAATCCAAGGGTGATGAGGCAGGCATACGCATAAGAATCTAGAGCTATATGGCGCATGTACATGGCACTATCAATCTCTGCACTTCTCATAATGTAGGTACATAAGAGTTTGCCCAAGGGAAGTCCAAGAATTATGCCCATAACTGAAAGAGCAATATTTTCTCTAAAGATATATTTATCTATCTCAAGACGATAAAAGCCTAAAACCTTTAAGGTGGCAATTTCTCGGCTGCGCTCCTCTATATTGATGTTGGTAAGGTTGTAGAGAACAATTAACACCAGCGAGCCTGAAAGCACAATGAAAAGCAAGATCATCATATTTAAGCTTTGTTTGAGATTATTAAAAGGTGTAGCAATATCTTCAGGCAGACTTATAGAAGAGATAGAACTAAGCTCATCAAGTTCTTTTATCTGCTGACTGCGTTTCACTTGATCCTTAGATCCCTGAGCTAAAATGGTATTGAATTGTACGTCCTGATCAAACAAGCTCTTATATAAGTCTTGGCTGATAAAAGCTCTATGACCAACATAAAATTCTGCAATGCCACTTACTTTTGCTTGTACACTCTTTTTAAGTTCTTTTTGTTCATTTAAGAGGTGTAAGTTTATGCTGTCTCCCACTTTGAGCTGCAATAGTTCTGACAAGCGTTGGCTAATTATGATGCCTTCATTATTAAGCCTTAACTCCTCATGCTTATCCTGAGTGCTTATAAGCTTAAACATCTTAGAAAGAGTTAGATTTTGCTCATCCAGATTAGCTCCGTTAGCACAAATAAGCTGAGCTTCTCTCACCACACCCTCAGTAAAGTGAGGACTTAAACTGTCTGAGCGAGCATTTAACAGCATGAGAGAGGCAGATGAGCCATTTTGCAGGTCTTTGCCTTCAGTAGCATAAGGAATGTCCTCACTACGAGCAGATTTATTTTCAAGCAAAATACTTTCATTGCTCATGAAAGCCCAGTTTTCCTTGCCCAGAATAGATGAGATGTGCTCTAGATCTTGCCCGAACTCTTGTTTTTCTTGCTGACTTGCCAATGTGTCACTTAATGGGTTACTTAATGTATTGCTAAGCTGCAAACTAATGTCATAGCGGTTTATCTCATAAAACTGCTTGTCGACAAAGGTTTTTATATGATCACCAATACCAAAACCGGTGAGCAATAGAGCAGTGCAGCCGGCAACGCCTAATACGGTCATAATAAGGCGCTGCTTATATCTAAAGAGATTTCGGGCAGATACTTTGCCGATAAAACCAAGGCGTCTCCACAAAGGTTTAAATCTTTCTAAAAGAATCCTTTTACCAACCTGGGGTGAGCGCGCAATCATAAGTTGAGTTGGAGCTTCTTTTAAGGTGTATCTAATAGCAAAAGCAGAAGTGCCCAAGGTGATTGCTAATACGGATAGTGCAGCGATTATGCAGTCCTTGGGGTGCAGCTCCCAAATGAAGGGCAAATCTGGATAAATGCCTGCGTATGAAAGCCAGATAGTTTTTGGAATTAG
>JAEZZM010000028.1 GCA_023418575.1 Actinomycetes bacterium
CTTCTTCTAGCATATTGTGCGTGTAATCTATAGCGCTTACCTGGTAGCCCAGCTGTGCCAAAATAATGGCAAAAAAGCCTGGTCCTGTACCAATGTCTAAGACCTTGATATTCTTTCTTATAAAAACGCTCTGTTGTGCGCTCTGCTGTGTGCCTCGCAGCCTGCATTGCTGCACCTGTGCTTGTATGTTTTGCGGTGCTGCTGACTGTACGCCCTGCTGCTGGTGCTGCTGTCTTTTATCGCATGCACACGGCTTTGCAGCTTGATCACTTAGGTGATCTTGAATGAGCTGGTCGATAAAGTCTTTCCATACTATATGCTGCGCAGATTTAAGTTGATGCTGATTAAGCTCAGAATATGAGCAGGCTCTCTTTTCCCAGTATGCCTGGTTAGTGTTCTTATAGTCTTGAATTTGCTGTAGTAGTGTTTGATTGCCAGCTTTTATTCTTTTTTGAATCATTGTGCATGCATTCCATGTCATAGATAGCAAAGTTCCTGCTAACTATCTTACAAATAATACTAATTTTAAATTTATCATACTTTAGAGGATTTCAGGGCCAGATAGTTACATCTGTGTCGGAAGCTTTGTTCTTAGCTATGAGACAAGAGTTGAATAGCGTGCTAGCTGCTTACAAGAAAGTGTATGAGTCAATGAAAATGCGCCAAATCAAGGAATGAAAATGCGCCAAATCAAGGAATTGCCTGCTTAAAAGATTAAGTGATGCCTGCATTTAGGGCTATGCGTGAGTAAAGATCCAGACACAAATATGTCACTAATAAGAATATACGGAGCATCTAGGCTATATGCCTCAAAACTCAATAAGCTTGCAAATCTGTAAAGACCTGCAAGCTTATTGTTCATCTAGTTTAGTTGACTAAGAGCGCTAAAGCCCGATAATCCCAATTAAGTTCTTATTTTGTTTTGCCCGATCTTTTAAGATGCTCATGAGCCCTAAAAGCTAAGCTAACAAAGCCTATTAAAAGGCTAAATAGAGCCATAAAGATAAGAGCTAGATAAGAAAAGAAGCCAAAGCTTGAATCATAGGTTTTAGGTAAGCCTTTTGAGCTTTTGTTTTGTCCTACTTTCCCAAGTTCTTTGCCCTTATCTGCAAGTAAAGCGTTTAGGTAGTCCAACTTGCTAGCGCCATCTTTTGGTAAATCGTTTGCGTCACTAAATAAACCTGGCAGGCTAAAGTCAAACTTTGGCCCACTTGTGGGCTCTGTCTTGTCAGGATTTGGCTTGGTGTCTGTTGTATCAGGTGCCGTGCCGGGTGTCGCTTCATCTGAAGCAGGAGCGCTTGCAGCCTTAATCTTTAGATAGTCAGAAGCGGCATCTTTTATCGCCGCATATACGCCAGCTCTGTGCTCTTTTGCACGTTCAGCCTCTCTAATTCCACCAAGGCTGTCAACATCATGATTGATAATTTCTGAGGCAGTCTTACCTTCATAATCAGCAAGGGTGACAATCGCTAACTCATGATAGCCTTCGTTATCCTCGTCAACATTTAAAATGGGGTTACCCCACTCATCTAGAGCACCAGCACCAATACTGTAACTTCTGTCTAAGACATATAAGATCTTATCGGTTTCTGGATCAAAATAGACATTAAATCCAATGAAGTAGGGAGGAATGGGCAGACTGGACTCCAGCTCATGCACACCTTGGATCATTTTAGCCTTGCTTATAGGGCCCTGCTTTAGGCTCAAATCGGTAAGCAGTGAAAGTTCATGTTCTGCACGAGCAAGCTTTTCATCTGTCCAGGCAGCATTGTTAAAGTGCTGTTTTACATAATCAAGCTTTTCCGATAAAAGCTTAGCCCCTTCTTCATCTTTAGGCTGTCCAAGAGCATCATCAGCTTTTTTGATAGCTCTATCCAAGCTTAGCCTATCTAAGAAAAAGGGTGCTCTAAAGAGATATTGGGCCTGTTCGCCTTGGCTTATGCTATCTTTGGCAAGAAGAGCTTTACCTTCATCTTTTAGTTCTTTAAGCGCAGCTAGCATTTCTGGTCGCAAACTAGAATCTGCTTGATCACCCTGCTTTGCTTCCTCTTCATCTAAAATCGTCTCTATCTTATCGACAAGCTCTTTAACGGCGCTACTATCAGAGGCTTTTAGATTAGGGGCTACTACAAAATTATCGCCATTAGCAAGTTTATGCTCTTTGAGTTCAGCGGGCAGATTAATAAGGACCTTGTTGCCGTGTGTAGGGTCTCCGGGATTATCGTCAAAGGCATTAAAGCTAATGGATGCAAGGCTTGCTGGAGCCGTAAGCTTGCGTAATTTATTGCTTCTAAATGCCTCGGGACCTATGCTTTCAAGCTGTGCGGGAAGCACTAAATCTGAAAGCTCATTGGCAGCAAAGGCTTGGACTGCAATACTCTTAAGCTGAGTTGCGTTTGAAAAATCAACGCTGCTAATATTGCTTTCTGCAAAGGCCATCTCATCTATATGTTCAAGCTTGCTACCCTCTTCAAAGCCTACGCCATATTCTATGGTATTTTGTCTAAAGGCAGACCTGCCTATGCTGGTAAGTTCTCTAGGAATTAAGACCATGCTAATCCTATTAATGTGAAATGCCGCATCTCCCAGCTTTTTAAGGCCAGAAGGAAGTACCAGCATTTCAATTTCATTGTTCATAAAGGCTCCCTCAGCAATACTCTCTAAGGGGTCTTCTGGGTCAAACATGAGCTCACTTATTTTGTTAGACTGGAAGGCAAAAGCCCCAATTTCTGTGACGGTGCTGGGGATTTGTACACTACTTAAGTCATATTTTCTTAGCGCCGAGGCGTCAAAGTCTACATTTCTAAAGGCGTTGGCAGCAATCTTATGGATGGCAACACCCTTATTAGAGCTGGGCAGCACAAGCTCTTTGTTTTCTCGCACCTTTAGTTTTCCAATATTGGAAAAGCCGGTGATGATGCCAGGGTCATCAGGATCATAGCTAAAGTCTTCGTTAGTCCAGGTGCTTGTATCTATATCAAGCTCTGAGGTTTTGTGATCATCGCCTGGATCTACCAAATAGTTGCCTAAGCTGGGCAGATTTTTTGGATTATTTCCTTCAGGCGTTTTTAAGACTACAGCAGAACCATATGAGAGCTCACCAGGATTTCCATTAAAGGCATCGTTAGCTATTTTGTTAATAGAGTTGCTTAACACAACAGTTTTTAGCTGATTATCCTCAAAAACACCTTCATCTAGCTCTGTAAAAGGGGCTTCATTAAAGTTGATAGAGCTGATTTTATTGCTTTTAAAAACGCGCTCCCCAAGATTATTAAGAGACTTGGGAAGCTTAAGCTCTCCACTTATAGCGTTGTCAAAAAACGCCTGGTCTTTGATTGTCTCAATTGAGTCAGGTAAATCTAGACTTGTGATGCTGCAGTGACCAAAGGCGTAATCAGAAATAGAATTTAAACCTTCAGGAAGGCTTAGTTTTGAAAGCAATTTATTAAAGGCAAAGGCATCTTGGCCAATCTTGGTATAACCCTTGGGAATTACCAGGCTTTTTATGCGACCGCTAGAAAAATTAGCGCCCTTATCGACTATCTTATTTCCGTCTACATCAAGGTCATTAACTTCTCCGCCTATGCCTTCACGGCCAGTATATTCATTAATTTCTTGAGATTTATTGGGTCTAAAAGCAAAGGCTGCAACCGTACTTAAAGGAGTGCCTTCAGCAGAATGTTGTGGTAAAACCAATTCTCCATCAGTTGATGAGAGTTTTTCTAGTCCAGCTTCGCTTAGGCCATATAGGGTGTCGCCCTCAGCAATAAAGTCACTGGCTTCCCAGTTTACTTCACTTGCATAAGCTTTCTGTATACCAAAAGCTTGCTCAATGATAGAGTGCTTAGTACCTGATTGATCACTCTGCAAAATAAAACCGGTGGTACTGCCGATAAGACAAAGCGCTACAAGCGCAGAAATATGGGGGCGAGAAGCACTGGGCTTCTGCTCCATGTGAGCATTGTGCATGCAAAATCCCTTCTTCTATTAAACATATGCCTGTGTGATGGAGGCAAAGCAGAAGTATATATTAACTTACTTTTTGGGATATTGCTAGTGCATAAGTAGGCTCTTATGTAACATGCCAGCGTTCAAGCTTTATTGTAGGCAGAGTAGCTATTAGCATTGAATATAGGGGAGAAGGTTATGGCTCTCAGCTGCTGTGTGCTGCAGAGAAAAAAGCAGTAGAGCTCAAGGCAGAAAGTTTAGATTTAGCCTCACAGTATAAGGTTAAAGAGTTCTACGAGAAGCTGGGTTATGAGCGCTACGGTAAACTTTTTTACGATGAAGGCGTAGCTCATTGTTGGATGAGAAAACGGCTTGAAACAAAATAACTAATTGTAATTTCTAAATGATTCTAATCTCTATCATTGTTATGTGATATAAATCACCTAAACGGTTGTATTTTATCGGTAAATGAATCTAAGCTACATTGTGCTCAAAGCTTGTCATAATAGAGTTAACTTCTATTTTTGGTAGGGAAAGGGGTGAGCTATGTCAGCTCAGTCTTATGAGGCTACAAACCCTCTGTTTACCTGGAAGGGTAGACCAAAGTTTGTTCAGATTGTGCCCCTTGGGCTTTCTCATGTATTGGCTTCTGCTATGGGAGTTGTGGCACCAGCCATGATCTTGGCAAGTATTTGTAATTTAACACCTGCAGAGGAGACATTACTGATACAAGCTTCACTTATCATGACAGGTATAGCATCCTTACTGCAATTATTTCCGCTTTTTGGCAGGATTGGTACGGGACTACCTATTATCATGGGTGCTGCTTTTGCCTATGTCCCCGTATTTTCTAGCATTGGAGCAGAATTTGGCATAGGAACTATCCTAGGCGCAGAGATAGTAGGTGGTATAGTTGCTATCATTGTTGGCCTGTTTATTAAATATGTAAAACATCTATTCCCGGCAACAGTCACGGGAACGGTAATATTTACCATTGGTCTTTCCTTATATCCCATTGCCATTAGATGGATGGCAGGAGGGGAGGGAACTCCCGGATACGGAGGTCTGCTCAATTGGTTTATTGCGCTTTTGACCTTAGCTATAGTCTTTTTGCTGACTAACTTTACTAAGGGACTTTTATCCCAAGGCTCACTGCTGTTTGGTATTATCCTTGGCACCATAATTGCTCTACCATTTGGTATGGTTGATTTGAGTAATCTTTCTCATGCAGGTTGGCTGGCTCTTCCTGGTATTTTACATTTTGAACTAAACTTTGCTCCCGCTGCCATGGCAACAGCAGCCATAGTATATGTGGTTAACTGCTTACAAAATATGGGTGGTGTAGCTATGACTACTAATGCAGTAGAGCATAGAATCCCCACTTCAAAAGAGTACCGTGGTGGCATTGTTTCTTTAGGCATCATGAGTATCCTGGGTGCTTTTATTGGCGCAGTCCCTCAATCTACGTATGAGCAAAACACAGGCATTATTATTTCTAATGGCGTTAAAAATAGACTCGTATTTCTTTTTGCCTGTCTGGTGTTTATTGTCGCAGGATTTTTGCCTAAACTAGCAGCTCTTTTAACCTGCATTCCTCAGCCAGTCTTGGGTGGAGCAGTTTTGGGTGTGTTTGCTACTATCACAATGAGTGGTCTTGAGCTCATTATTGAGGGCGGTCTTACTGATAGAAAAAAGCTCATAGTGGGCACTTCAATTGCTCTTGGTTTAGGTATCTATCACGTTTCTGGTTGTCTTGCAGGCCCCGGTATGCCTGCTTGGGTTGATGGAGTCTTTGGGGCATCAGAATTGGTGGTTTCTGCCTTGTGTGCCATTATTTTGAACCTGGTCTTACCAAAAGATGAGGAAGCCTTGCAAGAACAAGAGGCTTTAAAAACAAATGATTAGTTAAGCTAGCATAAGCTCTCATAGCAGGATATCTACTCTTTAGAGCCTATAAGCCGATAAGAAGCCAGCCTTGAGTCTTAGGTTGGCTTCTTTAATATTGTTTACGATAAGGAAAAGCCTTTTTGTATCTGTATAATGCGATCAAATCTATTAGTTATTGAGTTGTCATGACTTAAGAGATCGAGCCCTCAGCGCTAAGGTGCAAGCTTCTACTCAAGTTTAAGCTTGTGTCGATAAAAGACGCAGAATTTGAGCTGCCTGATAGGCGGCTCCAAAGCCATTGTCAATATTAACGACGCTAATTCCTTCTGAACAAGAATTAAGCATAGATAAAAGAGCAGAAAGTCCCTGCATAGAGCTCCCGTAGCCTACGCTGGTGGGAACAGCAATTAAAGGCACCTCAATTAAGCCAGCTAATACGGTTGGTAAGGCAGCATCCATACCCGCAATAGCAATGACTACCTGAGCTTTTCTAATCTCATCAAGCACCGATAAAAGCCTGTGTAAACCAGCTACACCCTTATCGGCAAAGCATTGCAGAGGAGCTCCAAAAAACTCTAGACAGGCTTTTGCTTCCTCTAAGACCGGCTGATCAGAGCTTCCTGCTGATACAATGGCAACTTTGCCAGAAAGAGCTTTTCTATGCTTTAGTAGATGCGGGTTTATTACTATGGTTCGGGCAAGCTCATTTATTTCAAAAGCAATGTTAGGAGCATGGGTAAGTGAGGGAGTATCTTTTTTATGCTGAGCTTTAAGATTCTTAAGAGCCTCTAGCTGTTCACAATTAAGACGGGTCCCCAAAAAGGCTTGATTATGGCTGCTTAATTCTTGCATTAAGGACAGCAGCTGAGCTACGCTTTTGTGCTCACACAAAATGCTCTCGCCCATACGCCTGCGCTGTATCCGTTGAAAATCAAAGTCTATATCCATAATTTCTCTTGCCTCTTGAGGACCGTATTTATCGCTCTTACTATCACTGGCCGCAGAAGTCAAAGTTCATGCTTAAGTGCCCGTCTTAGTGAGCACTTTTTACCAGAAGCTTATTTTACGATAACGCTGATTCCGTTTGGGATAACTGTTACCTGTGCTCCAGGCTTGCGATCATAGGCAAGTTTAAGCGCTTCGTCTAAGTTGGCAGCATAAAGCATATACATATCTTCAATAATCTCTTTATTTTTGGGGTCAGAGATCATAATTAAGGTGTTGCGCTTCATAATATCTGAGTAGAACTGTGTTTGCCACTGATCTGGAACTGTTTGGGTGGCTGGGGTATCCATAATCTTTTGATGTACCTCTTCAACAGAAGAAGCCTCCTTAAAGCTTTGATACATTACCTCACCACCGTGTCCATCCCTACACTCACTGGCTACAATAATAACGCCGCCAGGATTGCAGCTTGCATCTGCAGCAGAAACTGATTTCACGGCTTGATAGATGTTTTGGTCTAAGGGATAGCCACCGTTGGATGTAATTACAATATCCGAGAACACCGGGCGTACTTGGCTAAAGGTATCAACAAAGGCAGCACCTTTTTCATGCGCTTTGAAGGGGTCTCCTGCAAATGCGGCGATAACCTTTTTATCCTCATCTAAAACAACATTAAGAATAAAGGCAAGCTTTGCTTCTTGTGCAGCAAAAATCATATCACGATGAATGGGGTTTCCCTCGGTTATGCCTGCGCGCGCTTTTTTATTGTCGATAAATTCTGAGCAATGATTTGCTAGAACAGTTACTCTTGATGCAATGCCTGGTAACACGGATTTACGGCCACCGCTATAGCCTGCAAAGAAATGAGGCTCAATAAAACCTTCTGCTATTAAAAGGTCAGTATTTATCGCCAATTCATTTAAGACCAGCTTACCGCCAGAGGGCAAGGTTCCCAGCTCAACCATGGGGGAATTAGTGCAGTCATGATTGACAATGCGCTCGTTTTCAAAAATTTCTGAGCCATATTTTGCTCTAAGCTCTTCATCGGTAGATCCACGGTGAAAACCAGTTGCTACCAAAATGGTGATTTCAGCCTTGGGGTTAGCCTTGCGAATTTCTCTAAGCAAAAAAGGCATGGTGAGCTTGGAGGGAACGGGGCGCGTGTGATCTGAGCTAATAATAGTTACGCGTAAGGCTTCACTTGAGCTTTGTGCCTTTTCTTGACTGCGTTTTTGGACAAGCTCTGCAAGACCCAGGCTTCCAATGGGCTCATTAAGCGCCTGTTCAATAAGCTCTTCCTGGCTAAGTTCTTTGTTGTATTCTGCTTGAGCTGGTTCTAGAATAGCGGTGTTATCAGGAAGCTCTGCTGTTAAAAAGCCATCTCCATAAGGAAGTTTGATTTGCATACTTATCCTTTCTCGTCCATGGAGCCAGACCTATAACCCTGCAGGTCAAGATAGACCTGCTTAAATCCCAATTCCTTGAGTTGAGATATAAGTTCATCTTTATGTTCAAGTATTTGCATAAAGCAAGAAGGATCACATTCAATTTTGCAGCAGCGTGCCTGGTCTAAGACACGAAGGCGGACTTGGCGCAGACTTTTTAGGCTCAATTGTCTTTCTAACTGCGCAAGCGCTTCGATGAGCTCAAGCTTAATGGGTTCTCCAAAGGCAAAACGAGTAGCCATACAGGGTGCACTGGGTTTTTGCGCTACCGATAAATTCCATTGTCTTGCAAGTTGCCGCAGCTGCTCTTTTCCCAGGCCCAACTCATGAAGAGGTGAGCGAATCTTGAGCTCAGAGAGGGCTTTCATGCCAGGGCGCGCCTCGGGTTTATCGTCAATTTGAGTTCCATCACAAACCCAGCGGTACTGATGCTGTGCTGCAAAATCTAAGGCCTGCTGGTAAACTGCTTTTTTGCAGTGGTAACAGCGGTCACTTGGATGTGTGCTGACGATAAAATCAGGCAGAGAATTGAGCTCCAGAAAGCTGTGTTCTGCTTCCAGCTCATGGGCTATTTCTTGCGCTTCTTGTAGTTCTGCCTGTGAAAGAAAGGGACTTTTGAAGGTAAGTGCCAGGGCTTTTCTAAGCTGAGGCTGTCGCTTATGGGCTTTTTGAGCAGCCGCCAGCACCATACTTGAATCCACGCCTCCAGAAAAGCTTACCACTACGCCTTCAGATAAGAGTTCAGTCATTTTTTGAATAAGAGCTTCTTCAAGATCTGTGTCTATGCAAGAATCTTGGCGCGACATTGTAGCTGCTGGTGATAAGGGCAGCTCTTGATCTGACGGGCATGTGATCTTTGCTTGTTTTGCTTGAGGCATAACAATCCCTAAATTTAATTAACAGATAAATTTGTATTGTTCATGCCCACTTCATGGCTGCGTCTACAGTCTCTTTATAAATAAGGGGGACAGACGGCATAATTAGAAGGGTAAACGGGCGCTTTGATAAAGATTAGACAGATTCTTGCTGAGTGTGGGATAAGGACTAAGAAATACGCAAGGCTAAGCAAAATTATGCTTTAAGGAGCTTTATGCCAAATTTCGCTTTCAATGCCGCTGGTGCTGAGTCTAATAGTAATACTTTTAACTCTGCCTCCTTGAGTGATGATGTGCTCAATGATGGCGCGTTTAACTATGATGCGTTTAACGATGACATGCTCAATGATGACGCGTTTAATGATGATGTGCTTAACAATGATGATGCACTTACTGCGCTTAATGCAATGCAAGATGATGAGAAGCCTAAGCAGTGGACACTTCATTTTGATGTTCAGTTTGGGGCAGGAGCCAATATGCTGATTGCCTCATTGCTTACCCTTATAGACTCTCTTGAAGAAGGCAAGCAGGCGCAAATATCTGAGCTTCTTTCTTGTGAGAGGGCAAGTGCTCAGGATTTGGTGCTCTTTTTAGAACAAAGTTTTAATGCTATTTTGCCTGATAATGAGCGCTTAAGTCTCTTGTTTAGAGAGGATAGCGATAAGGGTTGTGCTGGTTACTATTTTGATACTACTTTGCCAGAATCTACGTATTCTCAGGAGCATGAGCATGAATACGTGCAGGGACATGAGCATGCGGCTCGCGGTCCACAGGAACTCAAAGCCCTTATCTGCAAATGGGCAGATACTCTTGTGCGTAAAGGCCTTGACGAAGAACTTATATGTAACACCCAACAAAAAGCTCAGGACTTAGTAGAGCAATTAGCCCAAGCTGAGGCAAAAGCCCATGGTATACCTGTTGAAGATGTGCATTTCCATGAGTTGGGAGCTCTAGATTGTTTTGTAGACCTCACAAGTTTTAGCTTTTTAATTCAGCTTCTGCTGAGGCTTTTTGAAGAGCTCAAGATAAGTTGTTCAGAGCTTGGAGAGGGAAGAGGTTTAGTGAACTGTGCTCATGGACTGATGCCCTTACCTGGCTTTGCAGTAAGCAGGCTTTTGGAAGGCTCTCAGCTTAAGCTTAAGTTTTTAGACGAGGAGGGCGAGCATCTTACCCCAAGTGCCACTGTTTGTTTGCTTCAAAATTGTAAGCATCAATTAAGTCAAGACGCTCAAGTTTTGTGTGCTCAAGGCATAGGTATTGGCTCAAGAGATTTTTCTCATCCAAATATTGTGCGTGTGCAGCTTTATAATACTGAACGCAAGCAGGGAGATAGCTTGGTTTATCAGCTTGAATTTGTGATAGATGATATGAGTGCAGAAGCGCTTGCAGATCTTCAAGATCAGCTTCTTTCGCCCAACAATCCACTTGCCCTTGAAGCTTATGTTACTCCTTGTGTGATGAAAAAGGGGAGGGCTGGCCACAAGCTTAGCTTGCTTTGCTCTGAACAAATGTTTTCACTTTGCTCAGATTTTGTGTTTAAGCAAAGTTCCACTTTAGGCTTTACCTATCAAATAATTCAGCGACAAACTTTGAAACGCGCATTTTATAAAGTCAAGTATGACGATAAAAGCTATCAGGTAAAACTTAGTTGGCATTCTTCATATCTAAGGGGTGTGCGCGTGTGGCCTGAACATGAAGAAGTAAAACGACTGGCTTGCGATCAGGACTGTTCATATCTGGATGCACAACGTGTTATGTTGGATCTTTGCCTTGCCTTAGAAAGGACTTTATTAAGCAGTCTTCAAGGGACAAGTTAAAAGGGTAGTTAAGGAGCAAACTAAGAGAGCAAGTAGGCCTATAAGCCGGGTTCTGTCTAGGATGACCATTTATCTAGGACTTATGTCTCCATAAGCCTCAAGCGGGTTACCCAAACGCAGGCCGGGCAAGCCTCTAGCGTTTCTATTTACCCTTGCTCCGCATGGGGTTTACCAAGCCATAGTGTTACCACTATGCTGGTGCGCTCTTACCACACCGTTTCAGCTTTTCTCGGCTATAAAAGCCGGGAGTTTTCTTTTCTGCGGCACTTTCCGTCGCATCACTGCGCCCAGTCATTAGCTGACATGCTGCCCTGTGGAGCCCGGACTTTCCTCATACAAGCCCGTCAAGCAGCTTAAATTAAGCATTATGAGAGGCTTGTCCGCGGTCATCTGGCCTACTTGCGCAGATAATTATACTATATGTGCGTTCTTGCGCCATAGGTATATCTAGCTTGATATGTAAGAACATAAGCGGGTATAAGAGTGTATTAAGTTTTACAAGAGAAAGGATGCCTGCTATTATGCATTCACAGTTTTCATCACATATAATTGCTGCTCAGGACTTTGATTTAAGCGCTGAGTTAAGTAAAAAAGTGCTCGTCTTAGTTATGGATGAGGAACAATCATTAAAAGACGCTCTTGACTTATTTGCTAGTTCAGAGCTAAGCGAGGCTGCCTTGGCTGCAGAGTTTGAGCTCAAGGCTGGTAGTGTAGAGCGCAAATCTCTTATCGTAAATTCAAGCTTGCTTGATCTTGTTGTTGCAAAGCTCAAGAACGATCAAAGTATTCATGATATGCATAAGCAATTAAGGCAGGTGTATAAGCAGATCAAAGAGCTTAAGGCTTCACAGCTCTCTTTGTTGCTTGCTGCCAAACTAAGCCAAGAGCAATGCATGCAGCTTCTTAAGCGCTTTGAGCTTGAGAATTCTAAATTTGATCTTTATAAGACTTCTGGTGTAAGCACTAAGCTTGATACTCCTAAAGAAGAAGCATTTGAACTTAATGAGCTTAAGGTTTATAGCTCAGATAGCTCACTGCTCGAAGCTGCCTCAAGTTTGGTAAAAGAGGCAAGTATTTTGGCCTCAAGTATCAGCAATGCTCGCTTGTTGGTAAATCAGCCAGCCAATGTAATGACCCCTTCTCAGCTTGCAAAAGAGGCTGAGCGTTTGGCTAAGCACTGTGGTTTTGAGATTGAGGTACATGGCCCAGATTGGATTCAAGAGCAGGGTCTTAAGGCATATTGGCAGGTGGCAAAAGGTTCAGAAGAAGAGCCTCGTTTTATCATCATGCGCTACAACAATGCTGCTCAAAGCTCTGAAAAACTTGCCTTAGTTGGTAAGGGTATGTGTTATGACAGCGGTGGATATGCAATTAAGCCTGCAAATCATATGAATACCATGATGACTGATATGGCGGGTTCTGCTGCAGTTATCAATACCATGGCAGCTTTAGCATCTGCGCAAGCACAGGTAAATGTAGTTGCCATTGTTGCAGCGTGCGAAAACATGATTTCTGGTCGCGCATATCGCAATGGAGATATTATCGGTTCATATGCAGGTAAGTATATTGAGGTAGCTAATACTGATGCTGAGGGTCGCCTTACCCTTGCAGACGCTGTAAGCTGGGCTTGGAAAAACGAGGGCGCAACAAAGATAGTTGATATTGCAACTCTCACCGGCGCTGTTATCGTATCTTTGGGCTATCATTACACAGGTGTTTTAGCTGATGATGAGGGCTTGTGGCAAAGTTTAGAGCAGGCTTCGCATGCTTGTGGCGATAAGGTCTGGCGCCTCCCTGTTGATGATGAATATGCAGCTCAAAACAAGTCTAAGTTAGCGGATATTAAAAACACGGGTGGCATGGGTGCAGGTACTATTACAGCAGGTCACTTTGTGCGTGCTTTTGCAGGAGAAAAGCCCTTCTGTCACATTGATATTGCAGCTACTTCCTGGCTTGATGCAGAAGATGAGTATAACCCCTTTGGTGGTACAGGTGTAGGTACTGAGCTTTTGTATCATATGGCTAAAGAGGTTTTCAAAGCTTAGAGCAGTAGCTAGTATAGTAAGCAGTTTAGTAGCTAGTTTGCGCATTTTGATAAGAGCTATTCACTTTCTGGTGAATAGCTCTTTTTGTTTGGGACTCTTTGTATCTTGTATTCCCAAGGTGGCTGGCAAAGCGCCATCCTACACGCGTTTGGGCATGCCTCATTATGCTATGCTCTCTTATCGGCATTCCACCCTTGGCAGGATTTTTTGGTAAGGTTTCACTCAAGACTTAAGATTTCTTACGATTTTGTGAGTCATTGAAAATATGATTAGGCTTGGAATCGCTTCATCATTTACAAACAGTCTCTCTCTACGCAAAAATCGTAGCAGGTGCTTGGATCCTCTGAGGGGTTATTATCCCAGTTTACTGATTCATCATAGAGTAATTCACTTGCATTTAAACCTCTTTTAATGACAATCATCTCTGAGAACCACTGCTCTTTATCCAACACGATTGTGCCTGAATCAGTGGTGAAAGCTACGGCTTGAGGATAATCAAGTTTTGTTATAAGTAAATCATTGCCGAATATTTTAATAACATTGTTAATTACTGATACGCTTCTAATGAATTCATTGATATGGAATATAGTGGTGTCAGCTCCAACTTCAGGAATGCGTAGCATCTCCGATTTAGCGGTTCTTAGAGATAGAAGGCCAAATTCTTCACGTGTCTCAAATTCATCAATAACAACTTCGCTTAAAGAGTTAGTGAGGTCAATGTCAAAGCTTTCAAAATGTAGGCGTACTGTATTCCATGCTGCATCTGGGGGAGCTGCAAGCACCGCCTCTATACTGATAAGTTTGGATCCCTTAGTTTTTTTCAACAGTTCTCGCTCTGCTTGTGTAAACCGTTTATTTTCATACTTCATAGTTTTATAACCCCTTTTTTGTGATATGTATCTTTTGAGATTTGAGCCCTGATAGATGAAAGATTTTAAATACGTGTACAGGATTTATCGATTACAGAGCGGCTTAGACTAGGTAGTTGTTAATAAGCGTATAAAACTAAAAAATATAGCTTGGCTCCATGACTAAGCTGATGCCCCAATGCTTATACACCTGCTCTTGAATATAATCACGCAGCTCTAATATCTCCGCGCTGTCTGCTGTGCCTTCATTATATAAGGTGAGGACATGCAGGGGAGATACCCTTGCTTGTGAGCCATCATGTAAGCTAAAGCCTTTGGGAATTCCTGCTTGCTCAATTAACCAGGCAGCTGGGCACTTTGCGGCTGATACAGATGCTTCAAGGGGATTAAGCGGATAAAGAGGAGCACCAGAGTGCTTGAGTTTCTCTAAAAGCTTAGGCTCATCTATTATCGGATTAGTAAAAAAAGAACCTGCACCATGGCTATATACAATATCAGCTTTAAATAAGGTTCCTTTATTGCTGCGTATTTCTCGCACGACAGATCTAATGTCTGATAATTTTGCACTTTGGCCTAGTTCAATATTAAGTGCCTGCGCAAGCTCTTTGTGATAAACCGTCTCATAAGAACAGCGTTTGAGCTTTAAGCGCAGCTCTTTAACAATATAGCGCCCACTAAAACTCTCACGTGCAAAATGCTTGCGCATCTGTGCTACTGAACGCTTCAAAAGAGAAGAACGATAAGAAAAATCAAGTTGCTCTGCGCTAAGAATGCAGTCTTGTTCAGGCTTAAGCCTATCGTAAACAAGGAGGCTTTCTACATGAGGGGCAAGCTCTTGCCCGTAGGCGCCAATGTTTTGCACGGGAGCAGAACAGGCCTTTCCAGGTATTCCTGAAAGAGCGCTCAATCCGGCAAGCTCATGCTCACAACAAAACGCCACAAGCTCATCAAAATCAAGGGACCCACCTGCATGAAGATAAACTAGGGAATCTTGATTTTTGTTCTCTTCGACTGTGATATAAGCGGGTCGCTCATCAATAATAAGTGCGCAACTCAAGTCAGCCGAATCTACAAGCACATTTGTGCCACCACCCAAAACAAAAAGAGGCAAGCCCAACTCATAATCAATAAGCTGGGCTGCCTCATTTATTTCTTGTGAGCTTTTGCAATAAAAGCTGTAGGGCGCCTTACCACCAATACCAAAACTGGTAAGGGGAGCAAGCTTGGTGTCATAGGAGATAGTTCCGCTAAATCTAGCCTCATTAAGCTTGGTCATATTGGCTACTACTCCGTTTCCACCACAAAGAGCTATGTCTATGGATTAGCAGTTATGACTGCCTTTATGCTTAACATAGCCCTGAACCTTTTAATTCTTATCTTGTTTAGCATACCTTATTTTGCTTAAAGCTATGCCGATAAGAACGCTGCCACATGCAAGCAGTATGCTGATAAGTGTCAGGTTAGATCTGTCATCAGTCTTGGGTAGGCCAGCATGCAAGACGGTGTGTTTACTGGCTTTGAGTTCTGTTTTGCTATCTGAACCTCCGCTTAAGCTTTTATCGGTAGAGGAGTCAGGGGTACCAGGGGCGCCGGGGGAGCCAGGAGTGCCAGGGGTGCCAGGGGCACCAGGTGTTCCTGGAGTGCCAGGGGTTTCGCCTAGTTTTTTATCAGTATCATCGGGTTTAGTTGGATCGGCCTCATCTGGCTTGGGCTGGCCTTTAAGATATTTTATGTCTAGGTGGCCGTTTTTCTCGGCAGTAAATAAGATGAAGCGTCTGCCATCTTTGTCTTTAAATACGCGAACGGTGTCTTGAGAGCTATCTTTTAGCGCATAAAAGAAGCTGGAGACTGCATAGCCTGGAAACTCTTTCATCAGTTTTTTGTCATCAAAGTAAATGCGCATTTCTTGACCAGGTTTAATATTGTCAAGTTTCTCGGTAATATTGTTGTCGCCTTCCTTAAAGTAGTCATCAATTTTTCCTGAAGGAGCGTCATCTAGAGGGTGACGATACATGATCTTCATGGTAAAGGCATCTTCTGCCTTAAGATCAGTGAATTTTAGCTTGGCCTGGGCCTCTTTGAGCTCTTTTTCAAGCTGATCAAGCTGTTCTTGATCTGCATAAGGGTCGCTTAGCGCTTCAAGTGCTTTGACAAGAGCTGAATAGAAGGGCTCTGCACTTACAGGGGTATAGCCTTTATTGTCTGGAATGGGCAAGGAAATGGCCTCATCATATGCAGCTTTTAGTCCTTGAGTGTTTGCTGGCGTGTAATCCATAAGCTTTAAGGCTTCACGGGCATCATTAAGTTTTTTAGGGACCTCTTCAAAATCTCTGTGAGTGGGGAGAGGATCGCCCTCTCTGGGGCCAACTATGCTATTAAGATCTTCTGTTTGTTCTAGCTGCTGGGCTCGATAATAAAGCTGACTGAATACCTTATAGCCCTCTTGTTCGTAGCGCTTGTTATCGCGTCCGTTTTTATCGTCAGCTTCTTTTGCTAAGGCAAGAGCCTCGTTAAGGGCGCCCCTGTCAAAGGGCTCAGGCTTAAGCTCTGCAAATTTGATATTATACTCTTCACGCATCTTATCAATATCTTCTTGCTTGAGCTTTGTACCAGCGCTTTTGGCTTCCTCAAGCATGGCACGCGCATCCTCAGTAGCTTTTATGAATGCATCTTCTGTATCCTTGGTGATTTTCATACCTGCTGACTTTACCGTCTGGTATTCTGCCTCATGTTCTGTTAGTGCGGCATTGAGTTCTTCTGTGTTAAGGGCGCTAAATTCTGTGGGTAGTTTTACCGTAAATTCTTCTTGATCAATGGTGATCTTAAGCTCTGTCTCATCGCTATTAAATGCAATGGGGCTGATATTGGCCTTAAAGATAGTAGCATCCCATTTATTTTCAGGCAGGTGTTTATCATCCCATTCAAAGAAATTTGTAAGGTAGGGATTTGATTTAAAGAAATTCTCATCATGATCTGAGACATCAATATCCTGCCTACTATAAGGAAGTTTAAGCTCTCCATAAATTGCAACTTGTTTTTTCTTAGTACGTTTGTCTTCCGATAAGAGCAGGGTATAGATGTCAAATTTCTCAAAATTAGATTTAGTACCAAATTCTTTAGCGCTTTCAAAGCTGTTAGCTACTTCTGCTGCGTAGGCGGGTTGAGCAGAAAAAAGCTTACAATTTGAATCAGGATTTATACCAGGACTTGCTTCTCCTGAGTGCATGGCAGCAAAGCTGCCCAAGGATAGGCTTGCGCAAAGAACAAGCGCAAGACGCTTTTGGCTATGAGAATTCATAGCAGCCTCCTTCTTAAATTGATGCCAGGCTTAAAAGTGTGATGGGCTTAAGCCTGAGATTTTTGTATTGGAGTTTAATTATATTAACTTTTATACACGTGTCAAATAGTCGGAGACAAAATATTATGTCCCCGATTTACTCCCTAATCGCCAGTTTCTCATGAGCACTCATTATTCTCTTTTAGATAGAAGCTCTGTCGCTTAACAATTCAAGTAGATAATCTTTATAAACCTTTGCATCTAATTCAGATATAAGCCAGGCATTAGCTTCTCTTTGAAGGCAAGCATCCACATCAAATAAAACGGATCCATAGCTGGGGCCATCTGAGCAGTCTATTTGAGCGTAGAGATGATCGATCTTTTTGATGCAGGCTGGATTAAGTGCTGCAGCCATACAGGCAGGGTCTGCTAGATCAAGAGAAAGCTTTCCAAAGCGCTCTTTGTTTAGCTCAATAAGCTGCGAATTTACATCTACCAGCCAAGCTCCAAGAGGGCTGCTTTGCTCAAGGCGCTTGATATCTTCTTCATTTAGTAGTGCTTCTCCCAAACAAGCGTCCCAGCCAACAAAGATTAGCTGAGGGTGTCCCAATTCAAGCACAATGCGCGCTGCCTCCGCATCCTGCCATATATTAAACTCAGCGCAAGGAGTAACGTTACCACGACCCAAGCCAGCACTGCCCATAATTACTATACGGCGTGCTCTAAGCAGAGCTTCAGGAGATATTTTGGCAAGAAGTGCAATGTTAGTAAGAGGACCTAAGCAAATAAGATCTATGCTTTTATCAGGAGATTGAACTAAGTGATCATAAAGCTCAAAGACCGCAGGTTTTAGTTCTGCTTTTAGGTAGATTGGCCTGTAGTCCTTATCGCCTAAACCGTCATTTCCATGGGTTTCATAAGCGCAAATAAGGTCTCTCACAAGCATAGAGGGGGCGCCTTTATACACTTTTGGAAGTTCCTCATGAGCTTGCTGCTTGCTGAGCTTTTTGTGTCTGGCTATTGCCTCAAGGCAGCTCAATGTATTTTGGCAGGCTTGTTCAAGTTCTACATTACCTGCAACAACACTTATGCATTTGATATTGCTATTTTCATTGAGCAGGGCCATGCAAAGTGCTATTGCGTCATCTGATCCGCAATCTGTGTCAATAATAACTTGTTCTGAACACTCAAGATTTAGCTTGCACATGAGCCCGTTCCTTCCTCGTAGCAACTTTGTTTAAGTATGAAAGCAAAAACCCCACCAACAATAAGTGCAATGAAGATAAATTTATATGAAAAGCTTAGGCCCAAGGCTCCCACTAAAAGACCGCATAATACGGGAGTTAGAAGATCGGCACAACCACTGGTCATGGCGATAAGAGAGCTTGAGACAGAGATGCGACTTGTGTGGAGTCTAGTGGCTATGCCTAGTAATAGACTAAAGAGCGCACCAAGCGATAGCCCCAGGTAAAAGAGGGAGATAAAGTAGCCAAGTTTGCTATCTAATAGTAAGCAAAGCCCTAGGACAGCTGCAGCGGGCAGATAACAAAGTGGTAAAAGTTTGTGCGCTTGAAAACGACGCAGCAGTGCAGTAAAACAAAGATCGCCCAAGAGGCAGCCTATATTATATAGCGTGAATAAAAAGGTGGCTTGTGCAAGGTCAAGGCCCCTGTCTTGACCAAAAGAGGTGGTGTAGAGCATGATGCACGAAGACACACAGCTTAGCGTTGCAATACAGCCAGCTATGCCTAAATACACCATAAGCTTGTTTCGAGCAGCCAGGGCAGGAAGCTTATTTGTTTTTTGCGCTTGCTCTTGAGCCTTATGGTTTTGCTTCTCTGGGGTTTCTTGCGCCTCTAGAGCTTCTAGCTCCTCTAGCTCCTCTTGCGTTTCTTCCATCTTTAATGAGAGGACTTTTGCGTCTTGAATGAGATCTTCCTTATCTCCAGATAAATCTTGAGTCTTAAGCTGCTTAAGCTCTGTAAAAGGAAGGCTCAAAAGCACCACAACTATCAAAAGCATCAGAAGATAAAAACATAGCCTCCAGTCAAGATTAAGATTTAAGCTCAGTCCGATTAAAAATGGTGCCACCATAGTGCCACAGGCAAAAACTGCCTGACCTGCACTAAGAGAGCTGGCATAAGCTTTTCCAAAGACTTTTGAGAGCAGGAGGGGGCAGAGGCAATCTTGAGTACCCATGCTGATACCGCCAAAAATGGCTGCTATGAGCAGAATGCTGTAGCTTTGTGACATGCTGAGTGCTGCAAGAAAGACAAGGCAAAATAAAAGGCCTGCTGCATAGATTTGTTTGAGGGGAAGGCGCTCGGCAAGTCGGCCGCTAAGATAGACGGTTGCAAGTCTGCCGAATGCATAGGCAGAGCCCAAAATACTGAGGCGCTCTATACTGGTTCCCTGCAAAAGCTCCATGAGCTGTGGCATGATGGTGCCGATAAGAACGCAGGCTGCACCAGTTATAAAGTAGAGAAAAAAGGCGTACAGAAGTACAAAAAAACGATCTTTGTTAGTGCTGCGGTCCATCACATATCTTCACTTCCTTTAGTTCATTTGATCTGCGAGAAAACTCTTAGATTTTTTTGAGAATTACATCTCTGGTAATTTGCAAACAAGATTTTATTATACGACATTCTTATATGTTTTAAGGTGGCGCAAATTTAAGGTAGTGTAAAAAGACCCAGGTAGACCAGAAAGACTAAGGACCCAAAGATATGAATTCTTGGACCCGTCTAGCTGCTTCTTGTAATTAGTGGGGTAGGGCGAGTGAGCTTGGTTTAGGCTTGTTTGCAGCTTAGTCTTGCAAGTTGTGTGCGATATTCAAGTTGTAAGCTCTGCTTTTATCGCCATCTTCAAAGCTTTGAGTGTAGAACTATATTCAGCTTGTAGAGTTTTTTAGAGCTTTTTAGAATACGCACCTCTGTCATCGATTTATCTTAAATAAGTGGGTAGTATTGCATGAGCAAATTATACAGTATTGACAATGTGTCAACTTTTACTATTTATACAGTTCATTTACTAAAAACAGTAGTGCAGCCTCAAGAAAAATATTGAATAAAAAGGCTTGCATGTAAAAGGGTTGTGTTTACATAAGATTTAATTGAGGGGTTTGGATTGAATAGCTTTGATCGTCAAAAAAGAGTTCAGCTTAGCTTGAGAACTCATAAAGCACCTAAGCGCCTACTAGCTCCAGCAGCACTAGCAGGCCTTATGCTTATTTCTACGCCTTTTGTAGTTGCAGGGACTGCATATGCTCAAGATACCGATAATAACGTAGCTGCAAGCGCTTTGCAGGCTAACAATGGGGCTGATTCTCCAACAAGCCCTTCTTCAAGTACTGCTTCAAGCTCTTATGAGATGCTGTCTTTGTCTGAGGCAGGATCTGCCCAGGCCTCAGATTTAAGCGCTGAGCCTGAGTCATCTGCAGAGGATGCGGGTGACAAAAAGAGCCAGGAAGATAAGAAAAGTCCCAGAAAAAAGGCTCATACTATTGATTCAGAGCAGCTTGCAGCAAGGCGTACAGAAGCCTTAAGCGCAAAGCCTCAAAGTGCTACGGCGCCTGCTAAAGCAGTGTCAGATATGAGCGAGCTTGAAGTAGCCCAGCTCTTAGAAAATCCTTATGCAGATAATTTGGGCTTATACCTTAAAGCCGAGCTCACTACGCCAGAGAATCAGCAGGCCTTAAGGCAAAAAGTTGAGGAGATGGCTCAGAAAGAAAGCAAGAATGCTGCCTATTATAGAGGTCGCCTTGCAGACCTGTTTTCTGCAGCAAACTATTTGAACGAAAATAGAGAGGCACTGTCTTCTACCATCATTGCTGCTCAGGGCTATGGAGATCCAGAAGCAGATAAAAAACGTACCCAGCAATATTTTAAGTTTGATTCACGTGATTATACAGGACTCTTTATTGACCCTCAATCTACACCTCAGCTTGAAGGTACAGATTCTGGGTCTGGCACTAAAGGTAGAATCCAGCTTGAGGTATTTGTTGATTTTCAAGGTCCAGATGATCAGAAGAATCTAAGACTAAGCTTGCGCCAATTTGGTCAGACTGACGTGAGAAAGAGCACTAACCTTAATTACATAAATGTGCAGCTCAAACAGGGCTATAACAAATTAAGCTTAACTCTTAGCAACAGGAAAAATCCTTATGCAGTTTATTTGAGAAATCATGGCAATAGCCCTGCTTTGGTAAGAATTCAGAGCGCTGACTTTTTTACTTCCAATAAGAAAGAGGCTGCCGATAAAACACAGCCAGGAAGTGCAGCTCCTCTCATTCTGGGTCAGCAGCTTGGTTTGTATCCTGTTTTTGAACTCTCTGAGAGTAGCTTTGAAAACTACTATGATTTTACTCAGCATGTAATTACTGCTAATGCAGAGCGTCGTGCTCAAAGTAGCCAGCAGGGTCAAGGTGTTATCGTAGCCTCTGATTCTGGTATTAAGCGTGCAAATCTTGCAGATTTACGTATAGGTCGCCTGGACTTATCTTCTGGACTTCAGGTGTTTGCTGATGCTTATACAGGTATTGATACAAAAGAGGCCGCTATCGAACTTGCTAAAAAATCTTATGGAGAAATAACTGATAGGTTTGCTTTCTTCGATCTGTTTGAAGGCATGGATAGCTCAGCAGATTTTGATAGCCCTCATGCTCCCACCAATCATCAGGTAGTGCTGTTAACAAGTAGCACGGTTGGAGATCCTTCAACTATGTTTGCTACCCATGAGTATTACCATATGCCATTTTGGGCAGCTACAGCAAGCTTAAAAGGAAATTACGAACAGTTATATAGTTGGTCAAATAATCACGAATATGGTCACTTGCTTGACAATAGCACTTGGGTTGAGCTAGAGATGACCAACAATGTTTATTCAATTGAGGGTGCTTTAAGGAAATATGAGCGCCAGCTTAGAGAGGGGAAAGCTAAGCAGAGTATAGATAAGCTTGCCCACATTAATGTTCTTACCAAACAAAATGGTAATGATACCTTCATGAATGGAATAATTGAAGATCCTGAAAAATGGCCTGATTATATGCTTCCAGAGGGTAGCTGGGAACGTTCTGAAATATTCTTGCGTACTATTACAATTTGGTCTGCTCAAGACTTCTTTAAGCGTTTTTATGACTACAGCCAATATGACTATGATGCTCAGAAAAAAGATGTAAAGGTATCCAAGCCTTTCACTCAAGAGCGTGCAGAATTGGTCAAGAAGTATGGAGTTTGGGGAACTGCTTTACGTGTGATGCGAGAAGATCCAAGTTGGCTCAAAGAGATAGTTCCTTCAGAGGGTCAGGTTGGTCACAATCAACGCGTTATGGTCGCTCTCTCATATGCTAGTGGCTTTAATTTGGGAGAGTTCTTCTACGATAGAGGGTATAGGAGTTTAACTCAGCCCGCTAAAGATTTTATGGCACAGTACCCTTCTGTTCCTAAGGAGCTGCGCTATTATGCTCCCAGTATGGCCGCAAAAGAAATTGAGAACCGTGTAGATAAAGAGCTTGGTAAACAGTTGGTAGACAACCCCGGAAAGATTTCTCTCAAGCTTAATTCTGGAACAGATAAGAGTCCTAAACTAAGCGGTGATGATGAAACTCAAATTCAAGCTGGAAAGCAAAAATTTGCTGTAGTTCCAGAGAACAAATCAGACACCGTTGCAGTATGGGAAGTCTATGATCCTTCTGGCAAGCTCTTAGGTTTTACGCGCACCGGTTATATCGAGCTCAACATAAAAGAGCCCATGAAACTGGGAGATCTTAGTGTTAAGTCTTTGCGTGCCAGTGGTAAAACCATGAGTTTTATTGAGGCAAGTACTCTTACCCCTGCTAAGCCCATTCCCAAGCCTTGGGTGGCAATTAAGCCATTCCCAGAACTTGAAGCTACAGGTTCTGTAATTGTGCTTAAAGGTGCAAACCTAGAAGACTCTCAAATTGTTCAAAAACTTCCTGTTCCAGATGGTGCTCGCGCTCGTGTTGAGTCCAAACCCACAACTGAGTCCGAGAAAAAAGAAGCTGCCAAGGTAAGAGTTGAGTTTGAAGACGGTAGCTCTAAGGTATATGAGGTGCCCGTAGAGGTTCGCCTGCCTTGGTCAAGCATTATTGCTATCCCAACTGAAACTCTTAGCGGTAGCGCCCAGTTTACTCAAGGTGATGAGATTAGCGTAGATAAATTGCAGGAGCAGCTTAGCCTACCTGAAGGCGCAAGCTTGCGCCTTGTAGATGGGCAGCAACTTTCAACGGCAGAGGCGGGCGATAAGAGTGTAGATCTATGGCTGGTATATGCAGACGGTTCTTCTCGCCGTATTTCTCAAAGCTATACGGTCACGGAAAAGCTACCAGACCCCGTATCCCCAGATCCGGTTGATCCAGATCCACTTGCACCAGCGCCTGGCTCAGAAATAAACCCCGTTCCAGACCCTGCACCAGATCCAGTGCCAGACCCAGCACCTACTGTTGATCCTGCGCCAGAGACAGAGCTTCTAGATCCTGAGGTAGTTCCTGAGGTAGATACTAAAGAGGATGCTAAAGAGGATACTGATGTGAAGCCCCTTCCAGATACTGAAGATCCAGATCCAGATTCAGACAAAGAAACAGTTGATCCTGCACCTGAACTTGATCGTAAAGATGTTGAAGAAGCGCCAACCCCAGAGCTTCCTAAGACTGATCCTCAGCCATCAACTGATCAGGAGGCAGAGATAAAGCAGCCTGAGGGCGAAGATAAGCAGCCCGAGGAGAAACAACCTGAGGAAAAGCTGCCTGAGAGCGAAGATAAGCAGCCTGAAAAGGAGGAAGGTGACACACAGGACGGAGATCTAACTCCGCCAAGTGGTGAGGCTTCAAAGCCAGAGCAAACAGAGAAAGATGAACTTGAGACTCAACCTGAGGTGCCTGCTCCATCAACTGATGAGGATGCAGAACTTGAGAAGCCTCAGACAGAGGAGACCAAGCCTGCTACTGAGCTTAAGGATGAAGATGAGACTTCTGCTAAGCTTGAGCTTCCAGCTGAGGAAAGTCCTGAGGCTATACAGCCTGCAATTGAGAACGAAAATGAAAACAGCTCTGTTTCACTTGATACAAAAGATAGTAAGAGTGAGGGGCTCTTCTCACGAAGCGGCTATCTTAGTGGACTGCTAAATTTATCTGCTTCTACTAATGAAAGAGAAGCTCAGGATAGAACTCTAAAACAAGAGCAAGCTCAGTCACAGAGCAAGGGACAAAGCCGCAATCAGGGACGACTTTTAGCTCAAAAAAGCCAGCCAAAAGTCCAGCAGCAGACTGTAGCTCAGCAAAATGCCGATAAGCCCTCCGTATCTGGCTCTGAAGGGGCTGCGTCTAATAGCCTTTCTGAGGCAGAGAAGCAGACAGATCAGGCTCCAAGCAATGCTCAGTCTGAGCAGAGTTCTGAGAGCTCTAGTAGTGAGCAAACGAGCACTACTGCCGCAAAGACTGTCAATAAGGAGGAGAGAAGTGCTCTTTGGTATCTCTTAGCAATTCCAGGGATAGCTCTAGTGCTTGCTTTGATCGCAAAACTTAGAAAGAAAAATAAGTAGACTTCTTTTGCAAAAGACTTCTCTGCAAAAGAGTTTAAGTCCCCTCCTGTAAGCCCCAAAAGCTTCAGGAGGGATTTTTCTTTTGGGTCTATGATTCATAAGTTACCATAGGCCGTTTATTAGCTTACTCTTTTACGCTCATACACATCCTTTTCATGTAATAAAAAGGGTGCTGGATTTCTCCAACACCCTATACTTAGTTTTCACAGAATATCAGGCGTCCTGCTAGACCTTATCGATAAACTATAACGATAGCAGACCTTAAGAAGTTAGTATTTCTGACCCGCTAACTCCGGCGAGATGCTGCAACCCCCCTAACTCATTTCTAGTATCTTAATTCTATAGCCTCATATACAAGAAGTAAAGCTAATAGCAAGAATTGGAGCTTGCAAGTGTTAATTTTCTAAGCCAGGGGAGTGCAGCACTAAGCTAGATTATTAGGAAATGATCAAAGGAACTAAAAAGCTAAACGAATAAGAGAATAAAAGATGAGCGTATAAAAGAATAAAAGAATAAGAAAATAAGAGAATAAGCCTAGATAAAAAGAAAGCCTCATATGAGGCAGAAATTCAATATTGGCAGCCCGTACGGGATTCGAACCCGTGATCTCCGCCTTGAGAGGGCGGTGTCCTAGGCCGCTAGACGAACGGGCCGGCTAGGAATCATGTTGTCACCACTAAAAATTGGCAGCCCGTACGGGATTCGAACCCGTGATCTCCGCCTTGAGAGGGCGGTGTCCTAGGCCGCTAGACGAACGGGCCATTTCAAGTGGTTGGAGTAGAAGGAGTCGAACCCTCACTGACGGAACCAGAATCCGCTGTCCTACCATTAGACGATACTCCAATAACAACGCTGTAATACTTTATCGAAAATTAAGCCTTATGTCAAGCAAAAAGAGGGCAGATATTTGGCTATTTTTATCAGTATTTTTAAGTCTCATTGATACTCCATAATCTGCTCTATAAATGAAGTTCAAGCTCAATGAAGTGCAAGTTCAATAAAGAATAAAAGCTCCCAGTTAAGATAACTGGGAGCTTAATTAAAGCTCAAGTTCTAAAAGGCTCAAGTCCTTATCGGAATAATGAGCTCAATTAGCTTATCTCTATTAGCTTATTCAGCATCAGCAGGCTTAAGTGCCTCTTCTTGAGCGCTAAGAGCGGCTTGGAAATCCTCCTGTGCAGCCTCCCAGCCCTTAAGCATGCGCAGATAGCTAAAGTAGCGGGCATCAGCATTGCGCTTAGCAGTCTGATAAATTCTCTCTACTACATCCTCATCATACTTCTTAGCAAGAGAGTTAAAGCGAACCTCGCGCTTTAGGAAGCTAAAGAAGTCACCCTTTGGAGCCTTAGAGTCAAGCTGGAAGGGGTTTTTACCCTCAGCTTCAAGGCGTGGATCAAAGCGATAGAGGTGCCAGTAGCCGCAGTCAACAGCATCCTTTTCAACAGTCTGAGAAATGGTGAGAGCACCGCGGATACCATGGTTAATGCAAGGAGCATAAGCAATGATCAAAGAAGGACCAGGATATGCCTCTGCCTCTGCAATAGCCTTCAGGGTCTGTGCCTGGTTAGCACCCATAGCAACCTGGGCTACATATACATAGCCATAAGACATAGCCATCATGCCCAGATCTTTCTTGCGGGTATCTTTACCACCAGCGGCAAACTGAGCAATAGCACCAGTTGGGGTAGCCTTAGAAGCCTGACCACCGGTGTTGGAGTATACCTCGGTATCAAGAACCAAAATGTTTACATCCTGACCAGAGGCTAAAACGTGATCTACACCGCCGTAGCCAATGTCATATGCCCAACCATCGCCACCAATGATCCAGGTAGAACGCTTGTTGAAGTAATCCTTTAATTTCAAGGCATCGTCGATAAGACTGCGCTCTTCATCAGAAGCAGATGCTTTTGCGGCTTCAAGAGCTGTCTCAAGATTGTG
>JAEZZM010000048.1 GCA_023418575.1 Actinomycetes bacterium
GCTCTACTGACAGTGTTCCATCTGGTGATTATGCGACCAATGAGAGCTTAAAGGCTGAAATCAAAAAGCTTGTTGGCACAGCTCCAGATGATTTAGATACCTTGGGAGAACTTGCAGATAGGCTTAAGAGCAACGAGAGTACAACAACATCACTTGCTGAGCAGCTAGAAAGTAAGGTAGACAAAACCACACTTGATACCCTAGCAACAAAAGAAGAACTAAAGGCTGTAAAACCAAGTGAGCAAACCCAAGGAGAAATTGAAGAAATAAAAAGGCAAATAGAGAGCCTAAGCGTTCAGTCTTCTGGTGGCTTGCTGCCGGCAAAAACAGAGTTGCCTAAAGGTCGCGCTTTAAAAGATGAACATGCTGGCATTTACTGCATATCTAAAGGAGATCAAAAAGAAGTTGTAACTGTGACTCCTGTAGGCATCTATGCAGGTGGGAAATGCTTCAAAGTTGAAGTAGTTGGCACGGCAAGAGTTACTTTTAAAAAAAGCGGGAGCACCCTGTTTCCTCTTACAGTGAATAGTCATGTTTTTAAATCTGGGATGAACGCAGCATCCTGCGTTTCAGAAATTCTTGGAGCAAATATAGACGGACTGTATGCCAATACACTAATAACAACAAATGGGAGCATACGTTATGGCACAACAAAAGATACGGAATCGCCCGGCACTATATGCTACCGACGAGTGTCTTTTTATAGTAGTCCACCTAACAATAAAATCCCCGTCATCAACTTAGGCGGTTCAGAAGAAATAGAAGAGCCAGGTGATGAGTAATGGTATCCGCAGACGAACTTAGAAGCTACATTGACGTTATACAGACAGCACCGTTTTTAGTCGTTGCAATTGCCTTATTTATTGCGTGCTTAAAGCTCTATCCAAGCTTGCAAAAGCTTATCACCACAAGAGCGCAGATCTTAGAAGAACGTGAGCAGCGTAAGTTAGAAGAACACAAAGAACGGGCAGCACGTGACGCTAAATATGACAGTTTCATTATTTCTTTAGAGCCTATTATTAAAGGCTTTTCTAGCGTTGTTGAAAACAACACAGAAGCAATGAAGCAGAATAAAGCTACTCAAGAAAAGGTAAGCAGGCAGCTTGAGAAGATTGAAAGCTCACAGACTAAGCATTTAGAAACGCTCACGAAGATAAACACCGTTATAGACCGTTGTCATAGAGGGAGGTAAACCAATGAAACCAACAGTTGACACCTTAGCAAGAACGCTCATCTTAGTTCTTGCTCTTATCAATCAAGTTATATCATCTCTAGGTTTTTTGCCTTTACAAGTAGATGAGCAGTCCATTTATCAGTTCATCAGTCTAGCCTTTACGGCAGCAGCGGCACTGGCTGCATGGTGGAAGAATAACAGTTTCACAGAGCACGCCATTAAGGCAGATGAATATGGCAGAGAGCTTAAAAGTGGTAATCATTTTAAGTAGTTTGCTAATCGTATTCATATGCTTAGTAGCAGTCTCAAATATAAATAGGTGGTGAGCATGAATATAAACAAATTTGGGCGTGGTGGAAAAACAATAGCTTCACTAAGCACGCCCGGGCTGCTGATGAGTACGGAAAGCACTTTAAAGATAAAAGTTCCTAGCTTTTAAGCTAGATGTATTTGTATCTGTTGGTATTTAGTTTTCGTTAGTAGGTGGTCGCTATGAATGTTTATAACTGAACATAGAACATGTCAGAAGGTGCTATGTCAGTCTGTTTCCCTGTTGACAGATCAAAAGGAAATGCTGGTACCTCTGCAGCGTTATAAACAGTAAAGATAAGATACTTATCTAAGATCTCTAGCTTATAGTTTGTAACCTTTCCTGCAGCTTCCCAAAAAGCGTCTGTTTCATTTTTAAAATCTGCAACGCTTTTATCTGTAAACTCATAGTTAGAGCTGCTTGAAAATTCTACTTTGCTTGCAAAGTCGCTAAAACCAAAGGTTCCTAAGAGTTCTAAAGCTTCACCTTTTGAAAGCTTATGATCTGTATCTACTTTAAATTGTGCGAGTGCTACGCTGTAGTCTTCATTGTTTTTTGATACCTGGTAGGCGCTTATTTGCTTTGACTTATAAGCCTTATCAAGAAGTTGCTTAGCATTTTCCGGGCTTTTTACAAAGTTAGATAGCTTGATGGGTTCAGTTTGTTGCTTGTTTTCATTGCTCTTTGCTTGAGTATCGCTGACTTGCTCAACGGGCTGTTGAGTGTTTTCAGGCACTTGAGCACTGCAGGCGCTCAAAAGTAAACAAGCAGCTATAACAGGGATAACTTTTTTCATATTAACCGCCTTTAGTTAGGAGTAAATCAGTATGTCTATCCAAGATAGTATATCAAATGTAATAAAAACCGCTGAGCAGGAGGTCAAAACCGTTGAGAGAGTTGGCAATCAGGTTAAATATAATGATGAATTCTATGGCTACCACGTCAAAGATAAGGATAAGTATAAATATCATTGGTGCGCCGTGTTTGTCTGGTGGGTCTTTAAAAAGACAGGTAATTTAGGTGCTCTACAAAATCTCAAGAGCGCGAGAGTAGCTAATTATTGGCAGCTTCTGAAGTCCAAAGAGATTAAGAGATCTAGTGATATTCAGCCGGGAGATCTCGTTTTTATCTGGTACAGTGGCTCTAATCCTAATCATATAGGGATTGTTACAAGTGCTGCTGATTCTTCAGGAGTATTTCATACCATTGAGGGCAATACCTCAAAGCCTGGCTCTGGTGGCAGTGAGAGAAATGGAGATGGCGTTTATAGAAAGACTCATAAGCTCGGTACTAAATGTAAGGTAGCGCGTCCTTTTTACGATGGTTCATCAGTATCTTCTGGAGGAGCTGTTACTGACACATTCCCTCTTGCTAGTGGCTGGGTATTTGCTAAGGGTGGTATTCAGTTTTATAACGGGCGTGATGGACGCTTTAAAGACCATATCAAGGCTATCCAAAAGCAGCTTAACAGCAGCGGTTATAGCTTAGATGTAGATGGTATTTTTGGAGCTGCTACTCATGATGCAGTAGTATCTTTTCAATCCTCACACGGCCTTGATGCAGATGGTAAGGTAGGAACTAATACCTGGAACGCTTTATTTGCTAGCTCAAGTCTAAAGAGTACTCCTGGTAGCTGGATTCAAGATGAAAAAGGCTGGTGGTTTAAGCGTACTGATGGTAGCTATCCAAAAGCTGAATGGGAGCCAATAGGCGGCAAGTGGTACTACTTTAATGAAGAGGGCTATATCTTGCAAAACTGTACAAGCTGGATTGATAACAAGCTCTACGCTTTCAACGGAGACGGCGCTTTAATTATTGGAAAAGGAACTTTTGATACAGATTCAGACGGCGTAATCTACGCTATTTACTAACAAATAAGAGCCTTAGAAAAACAGCAGGTAAACGAGGCGCTGTAATCGATTCTAAGGCGTTAGAAATCATTTAATGACTAATGAGTCGTCCAGTTTTTGGGCGGCTCAAATTTTTTAGACAATCGTTCGATTTTTCCAGAAAAACTTTCAATTCTTGCTTGCATATATATACGACATGCGGTATAATAAATATATCGAAAGGAGGTGAGAAATGGTTCTTAAGATAGGGAGAGTGATTATCGCAATAAACCTTCAAATTACCTTTAAGGTAACCCCAAGAAGAAGGAACAGATAATCACCAGGGGAGGTGAGAACCTCCCCAACTCCCTACTATATAGAGTAACAAGAACCACTAGACTATGGCAACAGAAGCACAAAAAAGAGCAAAAGCTGCATACAGAAAGAAAATGCAACACGTACAAGTAATGTTTTCTCAAAATGAAACAGACTTATTTGAATTTATTAAGTCAAAGGAAAATAAGTCAGGTTTTATCAAGCAATTACTTAGGGAAGCTATGGAAAAAGAGGATGCTAAACAATAAAGCTATTAGCTGCATGATTGCTTGTTACATCCCACAGGCGTGCAGTAAGTTTCTCGACAAAATTAAACAAAATGGGCGGAGAGCTGCAGCGATTCATTTTTTCGAATCCCACCCTCTCCGCCATACTTAATTCACTAGCTTACAGTTATTTTCTATAGGTTTACCTGCTTATTGTTCAAAATACAGGTATCTTAGAGCTGGTGGTTTAATAAGTGCGATTAAATCATGGGAATAGCAGCATAAAAAGAGGTTTGCCTTAGTTCAAAGGCAAACCTCTTTAGCTACAAGCTCGTTACTTAGGCCAATATAATTTCGCAATTACATTGCGCCAATATATTTATGCCGATAAAAGCCTAGGCTCTTTCTTGTAGAGATTTCTCATTGAAGAAAGAGCAACACCAATAGTTGCTCCATTATGGAGCAGAGCACTGGTGGTGGCTCCCAAAATACCAAAGACACCAAGGCCTAAGAATAATGAGTTAGCAAGCAGAATAAAGCTATAGGTTGAATTCATACGCTTAAAGAGCTTCTTGCTCATCAACCTCAAAAGTACAATGCTTTGAATATCACTAGTATTTAAGGTAATATCAGCAACCTCACGCGCAACATCAGCACCATTATTCATAGCGATGCCCACATGAGCGGTGGCTAAGGCTAATGAGTCATTAACGCCATCACCAACCATAACAATCTTTCTTCCTTGCTCCCTTAATTCAGCAATAAAGCGTGCTTTATCCTCTGGCAAGAGCTGAGATCTATAATCATCTACTCCAGCTTCGGTAGCAGCAACTTTAGCTGCAGCCTCTGCATCACCAGTAAGCATCACAATCTTAGTAAATCCGCTGGCTCTTAACCTATCTACAAGAAGTTTTGCATCCTTGCGCAAAGGATCTTCTAAGATGATAGCGCCAGCAAGCTTTCCGCCCACAGCTAAGAAAAGAACAGATGAGCGACCGGCTTCTTGCTCCAGAATCTCTTGAGCGCGCTTGGTCTTCTCGACCTTCTCGTCATCAAATACAAAGTGTGGGCTGCCTATCAAGACACGTTCTCCATCCAAAGAAGAAACAATGCCATGAGCAACAATGTATTCTACTTCAGCATGCTTTTCTCTGTGCGAGAGCCCTTTATCAACTGCTGCTTGCACGATAGCATGAGCTACAGGATGAGGGAAGTGCTCTTCTAGGCAAGCTGAAAGCCTGAGTACTTCATCAGGGTTATAGTCTTCTCGCAAAGAAATGATATTGGTAACACTGGGCTTTGCCTGGGTTAAGGTGCCGGTTTTATCAAAGATGATGGTGTCAGCTTCTGCTAAATGCTCAAGCTGTTTACCACCTTTGATGGTAAAGCCTTTTGCTGCTCCCTCTCTCATAGCAGATACCACAGATATGGAGGTAGCTAGTTTTAGAGCACAAGAGTAATCAACCACAAAGGCTGCTTGAGTCCTCATGATGTCTCGTGTTACTAAACCAACGCCCGCTCCAAATGCAAGATTATAGGGTACGACCTTATCGGCAAGCTCATTAACCCTAGACTCAAGCTTAGACTTTTGATCTGAAGCATCATCAATCATATTCATAATGCGAGAAAGGCGGGTTTCTTTACTGGTTGCGGTGGCTTCAATAAGCAGCTCGCCTTCTTCAAGAACCGTTCCAGCATAGACGCTATCGCCCACGCAGCGCTTTACAGCCAAAGATTCACCCGTTAGAGAGCTTTGGTTTACCTGTCCTTCGCCTTGTAATACCTTGCCATCAATAGGGATGGTGTAGCCCATGAGCACAACTACGCGCTCTTTTGGCTCTACGCTATCAAGGCTTACAAGTACACGCTCACCATTGCGTTCAACCCAAACCATCTCATCAATATTCATGAGAGATTTTGCAAGGTCAGCTGCTGATTTACGCTCAGTCCATTCCTCAAATAGTTCGCCCAGCTTAAGCAAGAACACTATCTCTCCAGCGGCACTAAAATTACGAGCCAGCATAGAAAAAATGAGTGCTGTTGCGTCTAAAACAGAGACATCAAGTTTACGTGCCTTTAGTGAACGCAGGCCCTCTACAATGTATGGAATGGTGGTGATACCCAGGAAAATAGAGCGAATAGGAGCGGGGATAAGGATATTTCTTATCGTTCTCCACATGACCATTGATGCAATGCGCTCAGGGTATTCATTTTCGTCCATGATAAGGCTTGCAGCAAGGGGAACTTGAGTTTCGGCAAGGCTTGCACGCTTAATGCTTTCAAAATGATCAAGCGCGTCTTGGCGACGCCCATCTTCATACGAAAGAGTGACGCTACCTGTTTTTTGGTAAATGCGCACAGAGCTAATACCTGCATTTGCCGAAAGTAGCAGGTATTGAAGGGCGTTTGCTTCCTGCTGGTCAAAGCTTTGACCAGTGGCAAGACGCATGCGCCCTTCAATTTCGTGCGCTAATGTGGCAAACAAGTGCCCTACTTATTTTGACTCAGCTGGAACTACAACCTTCTCAGCTTCTTTTTTGTCAGCAAGGTTTTCAGCTTCAGCTACGATGTCATCAACATTTTCCTTTGCGCGCTCTACCAGCTCTTCAGCAGAATTCTTGATACGAATGCCTTCTGCAAGACCTTTTACGTAGAGATCTTTAGCGCGCTTAGAAGTGAGGGCCTTTAAGCCTGCTGATCCCAAAAGAAAACCAAGGCCGATAAGACCAGTCTTTTGCTTATTGAATTTCATAAGGAACTCCTTTGTCCTCATGGTGCGGTGATTCAAGGTGATGGTTTATGCTTATACTGAGTACTAAGTCTAAATACCAAGTATTGGCGCCAAGCTTTAGTACTAAGCAATAAGCCAAAAGAGATTGCTATCACTTTTGGAGCACCGGGCACCTGTCCTAAAAAAGTTAACCACACACGCCCAAAGGCTCTGTGCTTAGTTTTAGTCTACCCCAGTTTTTTACTGAGTCAAGCTAAAAACTGTGCTGGTCAGATAGTTAAAAGGCATATACTTATCATTGATTAACTAAAGTCGCAGGCAGCCTATAAAAAAGTTAACCAGTTAGGCAAAGCTATCTTGAAAGGAGCTTCTGTGAATGCTTCATATAATGCACATAATAGTGAAGAGACTTCTTTGGAGCGCGCTTCTAAAGACAGCTTAGATGAATTTTTTATGCATGAAGCCTTAAAAGAAGCTCAAAAAGCATTAGAGCTTAAGGAAGTGCCCATAGGTGCTGTTGTAGTGCATGAAGGTAAGATTATTGCCCGGGCGCATAATACCAGGGAGTGCGATAAAAACCCAGCTGGTCATGCAGAATTTAGCGCCATGCAAGAGGCCGCAAAAATTTTGGGGCGTTGGCGCTTAAGCGGCTGCACGGTTTATGTGAGCCTTGAGCCTTGTTGCATGTGCGCCGGAATGATGATCAATTCTAGAATTGATCGCTGTGTTTATGCCGCCCGCGATCCAAAAGCAGGGGCTTTAGGCTCTCTTTATGAGCTTCATGAGGATGGACGCTTAAATCATCAATTTGAATGTAGGGCAGGGGTTTTAGAAGAGGAGGCCTCCAAGCTGCTTTCAAGCTTTTTTAAAGATCTGCGCGCAAGAAATAAGGCAAGAAAAAGACAGCAATAAAGCTGTGATGAAGCTGCGATGAAACGCAATGAAGCTGTGATTAAGCTGCGATAAAACTACAATAAAGTCGCAATGAAGCACAAAATAAGGCCTATAAGCCAAAAATAAAGCACCCCTAAAAGATTTGGACGCTCGCCATAGACCGCTTATGGCTGCTACCTCCCGGTCCTGACCAGGTTCACGGCGTAGCGCCGCCCAAATCCTTTAGAGATGCTCTAAGTAAGGGTATTGTACACAGTTTTTGCTTACAATTTCAACTGTTTTAAGGCCTGACACACTAAAGCATCAGGACCAGCATGACAAATGCCCAAAGGGCTTAGGTCTCTTACATCTATAGATGCAGAGGGAAATTTTTCTTGAAGATAAGCCCGTGCCTTATCGGCAACTTCTGCAATGCCCGAATGATGGATGAATAGATCTAAATCATAGCCAGGACATGCTCGAGCAATTCCTGCTCCTACAGATTTAATAACGGCATCAAAGCCCAGTTTAATAGCATGTTTTTTAATAGTAAAATCTGCAAAAGTCAAGACCGGAATAGCCTTAAGCATTTTTGCTACAGGCACGCTTGAACGAGGAATTCTTCCTCCATCAGCTAGGTAATTAATGTTTGATGGAGAGAGAAAAGAAACCTGATGGGCGCGTAAGTCTTCCAGTTTTTTGAGGATGTCTTGCAGAGTGTAGGCAGCCTCTTTTAGCTTGCATGCAGCAAGAACAAGGCCTCTTTGAGGGCCTGCAATGCTGTAAGAGTCAAAGACGCTAATGCGCTCTGGTTTATCGGCCATATCACGAGCAGTGCAGGCGCTGTTATAGGTACCAGAAATAAAAGCTCCAGTGCTTAGCACAAGAAATTCATCATTAGGATAGGCTTGATAAAGCTCTAAAAAAGCTCCGGGAGCAGGTGCTGCAGTAGCAGGCTTTTTGCCCGATAAAACCTCAGCTAGAAACTCCTGCGAGCTTACTTCAAAGAGTTCGGCACGAGGATTTTGCCCATCAAGTGTGACGCTTAAAGGAACCATAGAAATTTTTAAATTTTCAGCCTCTTGCGTATTTAACATACTTCCAGAGTCGGTTATTATATGTAACATGGAGATCTTCTCCTAAAGCTAGTATTATTAACTAGGTTGCAAGTAACAGTATAGCTTAAATTGTATAGCTATACTTTATCGTATTTTGTTTAGGTAATGGGGTGCATATGTCTGTAGTAAGAACCTTAGGCCTGCCCAGGTGGTCAGATCTTCCTGAGATCTCGCTCTATCTAGACCAAGTTTTAGCCGTTGTTCATGACGCAACACAATCATTTGCATATAAGGACGAAGAGCGTCTTCTTACCGGTTCTATGGTAAACAACTATGTAAAGATTGGTTTGATCGATAAACCCGTTAAGAAGAAGTACTCACGGGCTCAGGTTGCTCAGCTGATAATTATTACCTGCTTTAAGCGCGTATTTTCTATTCCTGAAATTCAGCTTTTGTTCTCAGTTCAGCAAAATAGCTACGCAATTGATAAGGCTTACAATTATGTAGTGGGTGAGCTTTCGGATGCTTTGCGTTATGAGTTTGCTAAGTCTGATCAAACAACGGGACACAAGCTTGAGCAAAGACGCAATAGAAATAATGAAAAGATCCATCTTCTTGAGGCTATGGTCGCGGCTTTTGCGGCTAAAATCTATGTTCAACACCAGCTTCTTATTGAACAAGGTGCTTTAAATTCCCAGGAAGAAGGAAAAGAAGAATCTGTGAACTTTGAGCCTCCTGTTATTCAAGCAGGAGTTGCACCTACGGGTATGAGAAGGTTTTATTAGGCCTAGCTTATACCAGCTGCCCTGCAGCTGCCCTGCGCGATTTTCGCATAGCTTAAAATAAGCCCTGCTGATACTTTTTACTCAGCGGGGCTTTTGTAGTTTTGGGTGTATAGGCCTAGTTTTGAGGCTTTTATAGATAAGAGCTTTGCAGATAATGCCATGGTCTTAAGCCGTATAATAACAAGAGCAAGCTTTACTTTAGCTAAAAGGAGAGCCAAGAATATATCATGAGCACTTCACTCTACAGATCTTATCGGCCTCAAAGTTTTTTGGATGTAGTGGGCCAAGAACACATAGTTTCTACTTTACAGCGCGCACTTGAGCAAGAAAAAGTAAGTCATGCTTATTTGTTTTGCGGGCCTCGCGGTACAGGAAAAACCAGCATGGCGCGTCTTTTGGCCAAAGCTTTGCTGCAAGAGACAGGTCCTCGTTCAGACTTTGATCCGGAATCTGAGGCTTCTCAGGCGGTGGCAAAGGGTGTTCATCCAGATGTTTTTGAGTTGGATGCTGCATCTCGCACCGGTGTAGATAGCGTGCGAGAAGAAATTATCAATAAGGTCAATTTGGCGCCCAGCCAAGGAGCATATAAGATCTACATTATCGATGAGGTACATATGCTCACGACAGCCGCATTTAATGCCCTGCTCAAGACCCTTGAAGAGCCCCCAAGTCACGTGGTCTTCATCTTATGTACCACCGACCCCCAAAAGGTCCCTGAGACCATTGTCTCTAGATGCCAGCGTTTTGAGTTTAGCCCCTTTAGCTTAGAAGATTTAAGTTCTCGCCTGGCCTATGTGTGCGATCAGGAAAAGATAAGGTATGACAAGGCCGCTCTTGAGCTTGTGGCCCTACATGCTGCTGGTGGAATGCGTGATGCACTTTCTAGCTTAGAGCAGCTAGCAGTTTTTGGTGATGGAGCCATACATTTAGATGATGCTCAAGCCTTGCTTGGTGAAACTAAATCAGGAGAGCTTAAAGAGCTTGCCCAAGCTTTGGCGCAAAGAGACATGCCTTCTTGCTATAGCTATCTTGAGGAGCTTGCAAAAAAGGGGACAGACTTCACCAAGTTTATAAGTGATTTTTGCTCCTATTTAAGAGATGTATATATCTGTTCTTTGGGCGGTCTACCCAATCACGGACAAGAGGATAAGGCTGCCTATCAAGCAGAACTCCAAGAATTGGTAGCCTTATTTAGAGGTCAAGATAGAATTGCTCGGGTCTTATCGCTATTGGCAGAGCTGATAAGCCAACTGAGATATGCACAAGATCAACGCTTGTGTATTGAGATAATGTTTACACGCATTGCTCATCCAGATGCTGATTTAAGCCTCTTTTCTCTGGCACAAAGAATAGAAAGCTTAGAGCTTGAGCTGGCTCAACTGCGCTCTACTTCATTAGTGCAAGATAGTCACAAGGCTGCAGTTAAAGTTCATAATCCAGCGCCTATAGCAGCTTTGCAAAGTGATCGTACAGATACTGCTACAGATACTGTTTCAAATACGGTCCCAGATACTATCTCAGATACGATCCCAGATACTAATAAGGTGGCAATACAGGCTGCAGCAGTAGAAGAACCAAGTTTACAAGAGGCCGATAAAACAGAGGCCCCTGCTCAAGTCAAAGCTCAAAGCAAGTTAGCTTCATCGAGCCAAGATTATTTAGTGAAGTGGGAAGAAATAAAACAAGAGCTTATAAGAGAACAGCCTGCTCGAGGTCTGCTCTTACAGCATGCAAGTCTAGTCTTAGAGGATGAATCTTATATCATAGAGTTTCCGCCTGATAGTGAATTTAGCCTTAATATGTTTGAAAAACCTGATAATAGGGCGCTTATTAAGGAAAAGCTTGAGCATGCCTTAGCTACAAGTTGCAGGTTATCAATGAGAATTGTTGGTGCAAAAGCTGCAGCTTCACAGCCTGCAAAGCGGGAACCAAAGCCAGTAGAGCAACAAGTTGAAGCCCAAACACCTCCAAAAGTGCAGGTGAAGCAAAAGTCAGCAGAACTTCAAGAATCGGTGCAAGCGCCAGAGCCAAAGCAAAAGCCAGTGCAAGCGCCAGAGCCAGCACCAGTGCCAGAGCAAAAGCCAGATCCAGATCCAGACTCAGTAAGGCAGAGCTCTGCTAAGGCTCATGATCCGCGCGTTCCAGAAGCCTTAGCCCAAAAACTTAATGAGGGCTTTGAAGCTGAGTGGCGGTTTAAAGGCAATGTATAGGTGGTAAAATAGCTTGTGCTCAACTTATGCTTATAGTGCGATAGCATGATAGTGCAGTGCGATAAAGGAGAATCACATGAACATGCAGCAAATGATGAAGCAGGCTCGAAAGATGCAACAGCAACTAGAGTCTGCTCAAGAAGAGATTAAAAATCTAGAAGTAGATGCTAGTGCTGGCGGCGGTATGGTAAAGGCTGTAGTAAGTGGCTCAGGAGAGCTTAAGAGTCTCAGCATTGATCCTGCTTGCGTTGATCCAGAAGATGTAGAACTGCTTCAAGATATGATTGTTGCTGCAATAACAGAGGCTCAAAAATCAGCCCAAGAACTGGGTGCTCAACGCATGGGTTCTATCACCGGTGGATTAAATATTCCTGGTCTCTTTTAATGAAACGAATAGGTGCTTTTGATAGGCTGCTTGAAGAATTTGCCAAATTACCTGGTATAGGTCCAAAATCTGCTCAGCGTATAGCCTATCATCTGCTTACAGTTGAAGCCGAAGACGCCTTGCGCTTAGCCTCTGCAATAGCAGATGCCAAGCGTGAGGTTCATTTTTGCCCTATTTGCTTTAATTACGCAAGCTCTGAGCTTTGCGATATATGTGAGGATAGCAGCAGAAATGAAGATCAGCTTTGTGTAGTATCTGAGCCACGAGATATAAGTGCCATAGAAAAAACGGGCGCATTTAGGGGGCGGTATCACGTCTTGGGCGGCGTAATTTCTCCCATTGATAACATAGGGCCCGAACAGCTTCATATAAGAGAGCTTATGCAACGGCTTGCATCTGGTAGTGTGCAAGAGGTTATATTGGCTACTAACTTAACTATAGAAGGTGAGACCACGGCCTCATATTTAGCACGCATGATAAAACCCTTAGGTATAGAGGTAACACGTCTGGCAACAGGTCTTCCCATGGGCGGAGACATAGAATATGCTGATGAGATAACTCTAGGTCACGCTTTAGAGGCACGTGTAAGTCTATAAGCTCTTTGTTGCAAGCTTCATATTAAAGGTTCATATTAAATTAAGAGTGCTTTTAACAAGCTTTATGAGGCATCCCTCATTAGATCTAAGACCTTTGCTTCATCATCCGATAAGCGCGCACCATTAAAATTGTGCCCTTTACAAATCTGGCTTTGGCTACGCTCGTACAAAAAATGTGCGCTAGCGGCCATATAGCGTGCTAAAGCCTCTTCAAAAAGATCAACAAAACTCTCACGGCGCTCTTTATGCTTAAAGGGATCAAGCCATGGGCGATGATCCATATTGAGTTGCCAATAGCTTTTATCGCAAGACCATCTATGAGAAAGCGAAGCCAAAATACTGTGCTTGGATTTTAGGCGCTCTAGTTTGCCAAGAATGAGTGCATTCTTTCCATTTTTTGATTCAAGTAGGCTATAAGCTATACGCATATCCTGAACAGCACTTTTAAACTCAGTTTTAAGTAAAGGAAGCGCAAAAACTTTTTGTGCTACATAGGCATGAAGCAGACCTGCCACCTTAAGACTTCTTTTGCTGGCTCTTAAGACACGCACAGGAGGAAGGCTGGGAGCTTCTTTGTTGCGCATGAGCTTAAGTAGGGCACTGTCAATATCACTCTCAACTATGGCATGTACACAATTATGCGCATCACTAATACTCTCACCACAAGAATCAATGAGGGCATATTGATGAGCATACACAAAGGGATGGGCTACGGTATCAAGCTGAAAATGTGCAAGCCAGCCCAGGATATAGGCATAGCCTAAGTCTTTATCGTTTTCGTCAAGATAAGAAAGAGCCTCTTTATATGCCTCTAATTGTTGACTAATATGGTATTTGTGTTGAAGTGAGGCAAAGCGCCGCCCACATGATGCTCCTCTTGAATGTACTGAGAAAAAGAGAGGATCAGGGCCTTGGCAACCTAAAAGAAAGGCGTCTTTGTGCTCCTGAGTAGGGGTGTAGCTCGCAATTATAGGATTTGACTTGTTCAAGACCTCTTCACCAAAGAGGTAGTGGCTAATTAAGGCAGGCATGCCGTTTCTCCTTTATCAAAGGAAGCTAGTTAAAGTACAATGTAATAATGGTTTGTACCCTCTTATGTATATTAGCGTACAGAAAGAAGATTTATTTATGAGCAAGGCTATGACACGTAGTGAAAAGAGTTGGATTCTTTATGATGTTGCAAACTCTGCATTCATTCTTTTTGCTACGGCTGTAATACCGGTATATTTTGCTGCTTTAGCTCCCGATAAAAACGTAGTTGTGAGCTGGGGATATGCAGAGACTATATCTTCATTAGTAGTGGCTTTGCTTATGCCGGTCCTGGGCTATTTGGCAGATTATCAAGGAAACAAGCTCAAGTTTTTTATGGGTTTTTTGTTAACCGGCGTGGTGGCATGCCTTGTTTTATCGCTTCCCTTGCACTGGTTGGCATTTTTGGTAGTCTATGTTATCACCTCCATAGGTCTCAATTCTTCTATTACCTTCTATGACGCTATGATTGTTGATGTAACAGAAGATGAGCATATGGATAGAATTTCTTCTCATGGTTATGCCTGGGGCTATATTGGTTCTTGTGTCCCCTTTATTGTCTGCATAGCCTTAATATTCATGGGACCAAAGTTGTTGGGTATTGATACCATGTTTGCTACTCGTATGTGTTTTATTATTGTGGCAGCCTGGTGGCTCTTATTCTCTATTCCCTTGATTAAAAATTACCGCCAGGTGCATTTTAAGGAAAAAAATCCCGGTGAACTTATAAGCACCTTTTCTGCGCTCTTGGGTACGGTAAAAAAGATAGTCCACAACCGCCCTATGTTTATCTATATGCTTGCCTACTTCTTTTATATTGATGGTGTGCATGCAGTTATTAAAATGGCTACCAGCTATGGTGCTCAGCTTGGTATTAGTTCTAATTCTTTGATTTTAGCCTTGTTGGTAACTCAGTTTGTAGCCTTCCCAGCAGCAATTTTATACGCGCGTCTTTCACATAAAATAGGAACCTTGCGCGCCATTATGATAGCTGTCTTAGCTTATCTCTTTATTGTTCTTTTTGCAGCCTTTTTCTTGCAATCAGCCAGGGAATTTTGGTTCCTTGCTATTTTGGTAGGTTTGTTCCAGGGTGGTATTCAAGCCTTATCCCGTAGCTATTTTGGCAAGCTTGTTCCAAAGAAAAATTCAAATGAGTTTTATGGCTTCTTCCAAATTTTGGGAAAGTATTCTGCAGTAATTGGCACCTTCTTAGTTGCAAGCATAACCCAGCTCACTGGAAACACTAGCTTAGGTATTTTGAGTATTGCAATGCTGTTTATTGTGGGCTTTGCTTTGCTGTTACTATTGCCAAAATATAATACAAAGCCTCAAGAAACTATCTAGGAATGAGCATGCACGAAGCTAGATATGAGGGTAAGCACTTTGCTTCCTCGGTACATATGCAAGACGCAGGCGCCTCTCTTTGGGAGGCGCGTGCTTTAAGTCTTATAAAATGGGCTGCTATGCTCTTTTTAATAGTTGATCACGTAAGCCTTGCTCTGCTCGATAATCTATATATAGGGCGGCTTTTGGGGCGCATAGCATTTCCTTTGTTTGCATATATGATTGCCATGGGAGCACGGTACTCCAGTAGACCAGAGCGCTACTTACGGCGTATTTTCATTTTTGCTCTTATATCAGAGATTCCCTTTGATCTTATGGTGAGCAATATTCCTTTTGACCTTACGTACTCAAATGTTTTGTTTACCTTTAGTTTGGCCCTCAGTCCTTTGGTCTTACATCAAAGGCTTAAGCTTAAGGCAGCAGTGAGCATCTTAATCTCATTATGTGCTATTGTGCTAGCCGAGCTTGCCCATGTTGATTACGGTGGTTTAGGGGTAGCTACCGTCTTATTATTTTATTTTGGTTGTTTTGGTTTTTCACATGAGGACGCTTCCTTAGATCCTTCTTTGTTGAGGGTGCGTCTGGGGCAGCTTTTAGGCCTGGTACCCTTGGTGCTCATTTGGCCATGCTGGCAAGGGGTCTTACTCTACATGCAGTCTGGTCAATTTCAACTAGCAAATACAATAGAATCATATGCTGTCTTATCGCTTCTATTTATTTTGTTTTCTCGAGCAAAACGAGCACAGTTTAGTCTTCAGTCCAAGCGTAGAGCAAAGCTTTGGTATTTGGTTTATCCTGGTCATATAATAATTGCAGTCATTCTTGTGTATGCCCTAGGTATATATAATTTACCTGAGCAGTTTATACGTATTTTTAATTAGAGCTTTTAGTAGTTGAGTTAAGTAATAGTTGAGGTGAGATTATGAGTTCTGTTTTTTCACAATTAGCGGAGCTATGCCCGCGCATTGCGGTGGTTGGAGCAAGCGGGGCTGTTGGACGAGAAATGCTGGCCGTTTTAGAGCAGCATGATTTTCCTGCCGATAAACTCAGACTCCTTGCCTCAAAGCGTTCTGCAGGCCAAAAGCTTAGCTATGCAGGAACAGAACTTGTTATTGAAGAATTAACTAAAGACAGCTTCAAAGACATAGATTTTGCCTTGTTTTCTGCAGGTGCTTCTGTTTCAAAAGAGTATAAAGATGCAGTGATTAAATCAGGCTGCATTATGATTGATAACTCTTCGGCATTTAGAATGGATCCTCAGGTTCCCTTGGTGGTTCCAGAGGTTAACCCCCACGCGCTTGATAAGCATCAAGGGCTTATCGCCAACCCCAACTGTTCTACCATTCAAATGGTGGTGGCATTAAAGCCTTTATATGATCTAGCTCGTATTAAACGTGTTGTTGTTTCCACCTATCAGGCGGCAAGTGGAGCTGGAGCAGCTGCCATGGATGAGCTTTATGATCAAACTCAGGATTATTTATCTGGTAGACAAGAAGAATTAAAGATTGAAGCTTTTGCTCATCAAATTGCCTTCAATTGCATTCCTCAGATAGATGTATTTATGGAAGATGCGTCTACAAAAGAGGAATGGAAAATGGTGGTAGAGACCAAAAAAATCTTAGAGGATGAGGATCTGCAGGTAGCCGCTAATTGTGTACGAGTGCCTGTTTTGCGTTGTCACTCTGAATGCATTAACCTTGAATTTGAACAAGAGCTTAGTCTTGAGGCGGCACGCGCAGCTTTTGAGAAGGCTCCGGGTATTTGTCTGATGGATGATCCAGAGCAAAAGCTCTACCCAATGCCGGCCCTTCTTGCAGGCAGTGATCCAGTATATGTAGGACGTTTGCGCAAAGATAATTCTGTTGAGCATGGCTTGGCATTTTGGAATGTGTCTGATCAACTGCGTAAGGGTGCAGCCCTTAATGCAGTTCAGATTGCAGAGCTTTGTATTGCTCGTCAGCACAAGAGTAGCTAGTGCGCTTACTTGTGCTCAGGCTTAGCAAGAGACTGCACATACTTGTAAAGATAAGCTAAAAGATAACATGAAACTTAAGAGATAAGAATATACAGACGGAGGCGCTCATTTAAGCATGAATCCGGTAGTAATTATCCCCAGTTATTGGGCAAACCCAGATGATATAAAACATAGTGAGCATATATATGACCATGCCTGCTCGGTTGATTCTAAACATCCCGAGCTCATGCGCTGTCTTAGCTCTCTTAAAGGCTGTAAGGGTTTGGATAGAATCATAGTGCTCTTGGTGGCAGATAAAGAGCTTGAACCAGAGATACGAGGGCGTATAGAAGCCTATGGAGCAGAGCTTGAGCTTAATCTTTTAGTTATTGACTCTCAGCAGACACTGGCCTTGCAAGAGTATTTAGCCTCTGAGCTTGACCAGCTTTCCGGGGAGCCTGTTTCACTGCGCGGCTATGGGGCGATAAAAAATGTAGGCCTTATAGCTGCAGCTGCTTTTGGCCATGATGTGGCAGTCTTTTTAGATGATGACGAAGAACTTCTTGATGAGGATTTTCTTATAAAAGCAGTTTATGGCTTGGGGCAAAAAACAAGGCAAGGTTTGCCTCTTGTTGCTAAGAGTGGATATTTTATTGATAGACGCTCATCTTGCTATGCTGATCTGCGCCACGTGCGCTGGTACGATAAAAGATGGGCTAAGCGCCTTGAGTTTAATGAACTGATGAATGAGCTCCAATCGGGCTCGCGCATTGCTCGTTCAAATATTTTATGCGGAGGTTGTTTTGCTCTTCATGCAGAGGCCTATATGCGCGTGGCCTTTGATCCTTGGATTACTAGAGGTGAAGACCAAGATTATCTCATCAATTTAAGACTCTATGGTTTGGATGTATGGTTCGATAATAAATGGTCTGTACGCCACTTACCGCCAATTCAGAAAAAGAACGCCCCACGCTTCATGCAAAATGTGTATCGTTGGGTATATGAGCAAAAGAAACTTGAGTATGCACGGACCAAGATAGACTTGCAAACAGTCACTTCTAATTCGCTCATGCCTTATCCAGGACCTTGGGTAGGGCCAGAACTCAAGAGCCGCATTCAGCAAACGGCTCTTATGCGCAGTATTGGAAGTAATGAGCGTGCGGCATATTTTGATATCTTTCTTCATGCTTATAAGCGTGCTCTTGAGTATGCAGAGCTTAATTGCGATAAGTACCTTAAGCTTCAAGCCTTGTGGCCACAAATGATGCAGGAACTTTGGGATAGGCCAGCACTAAAAGAGATCTTTATGGGGGCTTTAAGCAAAGACGCTCTCAAAGATGCGCGTCTGCAACAAACGGACCCGCAGCTTTTAGCTGAGCTTAAGGCAGAGCAGCAGTTGTAAGCTCAATAGGGGGTGAGCGCTCGCTAAGCACAAGATGAGCGCTCGCTAAGCGCAAGATGAGCACGAGATGAGTACGCAGCCAAGATAATAGTTTTGAGAAGCGAGAAGAGATGACAAGCCTTGGAGCTAAGCTTAATTAATCTATTAATACCTGCTTTGGTAGGCGTCTGCGTTGGTGTCTTATCCGCCATGTTTGGTATTGGCGGCGGCGTAGTTATGGTACCAGTAATACGCATCTTTTTTGATAGGGCAGCTGCCGTTGCATCGGCAAGCTCCCTTTTTGCTATTTTGCCCACCTCTCTTATGGGCGTGTATGCCCGTAGAAATGACAAAAGCCTCTATTACGGTTATGGTCTTATGCTGGGTCTAGGAGGAGCTTTATGTTCTCCTGTGGGCGCTTATATGGCTACACACTTACCAGGTTGGCTTGCTATGACTACTACGGCCTGTCTTATCTGCTTCACCTCATATAAGCAGTTTAAAAAGTTAGGTTATTTTGGTGCTAAATCTTCCGGAACCATTGCAGAAGTGCACAGAGATCCCCTGCCCATCAAAGATCAGCTTAGTCTTGAACATGCAAAATATTGTCTGCCCATAGGAGCAGTTGCAGGCGTGCTCTCAGGTTTTATCGGCGTGGGTGGCGGTTTTATTATTGTCCCTCTTCTCTGTAGATTTTTGGGCTTAAGTATTAAAGAAGGGACAGGCACCTCTTTGGTAGCCGTCTGTCTTTTGGCTATACCTGGTGTACTGAGCCACGCATATTATGAAAATATTGACTACCTCTTGGGTTTGATGTTTGTTGTTGGTTCTTTACCAGGAGCACAGCTTGGAGCACGTTTGGTGAGAACATATAGCAATAAGCGTCTAAGCTTGCTTTTTGCTTTCGTACTTTTGGGAGCAGGATTTCTCTTGCTTATAAAAGAGTTTATTTAGAGGGATAACAAGGACGTGAGGCATGGATTATCGTCGTAATGCGCTTTCAGAAACCATACTAACTGTTATAGTAGTTATCCTTATTATGGTAACGGTATGGAGTCTACTATCTGATGGGCCCTATACCGAGATCTACAGCATCATAAGTCTTTCTGGTCTAGCACTTACGGCCTTTGCTATTATTCGCTTGAGTTTATCGCCCGATAAGGTCAGGGCAAGCCAGACCGGACGCATTTTGAAGCTTGCCTCAAAAAGCATGGAACATATGCGTTCTGGCCTCAACAGAATTACTGCTCAAGAAGTTTGTGAGCTGCTTTTACCCGAGACCCAAGCGCATGGTATTGCAATTATGAATACAGAGCGCTACCTGGGTTATGCTGCTGATATGGATGCCTCTCACATGATTGGACATCCTATTTGCACTCAAGAAGCGCTCAGGGCGCTTAAGAGTAAGGAGCTAATTGAAGTTGATAGGCCATTTCTCTTAAAGAAACTCTCGGATACCGTGGGTCTAGACATTCAGGCAGCTATTTTTGTTCCCTTAGTAGTGCGTGACACCTCTGTGGGTATGATGGGTTTTTACTATGATGCACCTCATTTTATTGATGAGACACAGCGCGCCATTGCTCACGGTTTGGCAGATCTCTTGTCCACTCAGCTCTCTACCAGTGAGCTTGATAGACAGGCAGAGCTTGCTACCCGAGCAGAACTAAGGGCTCTGCAATCTCAAATTAATCCTCACTTCTTGTTTAATACTATCAACACCATTGCGGCGCTCATTAGGACTAATCCAAATCGTGCGCGCATACTGCTTCGCGAATTTGCCGTCTTTTATCGGCAAACTCTTGAGAACTCAGAGTCTCTTATCAGCCTTGAGAGAGAATTGCAACAAACCATGCGCTATTTGGGATTTGAGATTGCTCGTTTTGGTGAGGAGCGCATTAAGCTTGAGCTTAATGTGGATGATGATCTCTTGGTGACACAGGTTCCCTCCTTTATTATCCAGCCTATTATAGAAAATGCGGTTAATCATGCTATGCGCTCAGAAGGAGAGTTGATCTTAACTATTAAGGTCTACAGGGACGATGAGGACGTGCTCATTTGTGTGAGCGATAATGGCGTGGGCATGGATGCTGAAACCTTAAGCAAGCTTGATAGCAGCGGTCCCACAGAAAAAGGAACTGGTATTGCTCTTAAAAATGTTCGCAGTCGTTTAGCTGGATATTTTGACTCAGATTCAAGCTTAGAGGTTGATTCTGAGCTTGATAAGGGTACAACAGTAACAATGAGATTGGGTGGCGCTGCCTTGCGTCTGCTTGAGAAAGGGGCCTTAGATGCTTAATGCTATGGTTGTTGATGATGAAGCTCCAGCCCGTTCTGAGATGCAGTTTCTTCTTGAGGAGAGTAAAAGGGCAGAAGTAATTGCCGAGGCAAGCAATGTGCGAGATGCCATTGAATGCTTAAGAAATCAGCGTATAGATGTTATCTTTTTAGATGTAAACATGCCAGGGGTAAGTGGCATGCAATTTGCTGATGCGCTTACCAAGCTCAAAAACCCTCCCGCTGTGGTTTTTGTTACAGCTTACGGGGAGTATGCGGCAGAGGCTTTTTCAGTAAATGCCGTTGATTATCTGGTAAAACCTGTAGAAAATGAGCGTCTTTATCAGGCACTCGATAAGGTAGAAGCCCATATGCTCTCTCAGCAAAAAAACATGGTGCAAGAGCGTATTGCTGTAGAGCGCAATGGTCGCAAAGTGTTAATCAATATTGGGGATATTAGGCTTGTTATGGCGCGTGATGATTATTCATTTATTCACACGCAAGAAGATACCTATCTTACTAATCTTTCGCTCTCAAACTTAGAGGGCAAGCTTGAAGATGAGGGCTTTTTTAGGGTTCATAGGCGCTATATTGTAAACCTCAACTTTATTGAAGAGGTGGAAAGCGTACCAGGAGGAACCTTATTGCTACAGGTAAAAGGTGAGCCAGAGCCCATTCCGGTAAGTAGGCGCAGAGTGTCTGCTCTAAAACGTCTTTTGGGTATTTAACTCATGTATCTAGCTTATCAATCAAAACTTTATCAACTTGTGCAAGCGCAGCTGCAGGGACAGCAACAAGCGCAATTGCAAGCGCAGCTGCAGGGACAGCAACAAGCGCAGCTGCAAGACCGTACAGATGCAGCTCTGGGCCGAGTCTTTGATACGCCTTTTGAACTTGACCCGAGCTTGTTCTTTATTGATGATACGCCCTGCCCCAATTGGAGCGATCTTGAGCAGGAATCTGTGTGGCTCAGGCAGCTACAGCAGGACCAGCAGAGAGATAAGATAAGTAAGACAGATAAGAGCCAGAGTGCTAGTAAAGATGAGCAGCTGTTTAGATTGGCAATCATTTCTGATACGCATAATAAACTAAGCGCATCAACCCTTGATCTTGTGCAAGGTGCAGACCTGATACTTCATGCAGGAGATATTTGTGATCAAACTATCTTGGATGAGCTGGAGCTGTATGCACCCTGTTGTGCAGTTCTAGGTAATAATGATTATGAGCCGTACTTTTTTGAACGCCTTAGGTATGAAGTCTTAAGCAGTCTGGGTTTGCAGCTCAACAAGCGCAAGGCTCAAAGCAGAGCAGCTCAGCATTTTAATGAGAGTTTTTGTAGCTTCCATCTGTATCATATTGCACGAGAATCTAGCCCATCAAAGAGCGCGGATCTTATCATCAATGGGCACAGCCACGTTCCCCATTTGCGTATAAAAGCTAAAGCTAGAGATGATAAAGATGCTGCAGACAGCAAAGACCATACAGGGCTTATGGGAGATATGCAAATTTTTGTTAATCCAGGCTCTACCACGCGTTCACGCAGTGCTTTTGGACACAGCGGCCTGCGCATGATTCTTTCAAAAAATCCAGCGTCTCTTTGCGGTGATGTTTCCGATAAAAGCTTTGTCTGTTTAGAAGCGCTGAGTTTTTATCGGCTTTAAGCTAGCTATTTTCATACGGGCTATTTTCATACAGGCGTTTTTCATACGAGCTATACGCAAGTGAGCAGCATTTATACTAGTGTCAATTTGTTCTTGCAAGCAGCTTTTTGTTTTTTAACTTTTTGCTTATCAATTTTTTGCTTTTGAGGGCAGCTTAATTATTATTGTAAGCAAAGCGCTTGCAAATCTTTTCAAACTCATCTGCCAGAGCCTGAAGCGTCTTTGGATGATTATTTTTGAGGTGTAGGTGCAGGGCAAGACGTCCCTTATCGGAAAGTGTTAAAAGATCACCCTTGGCCTGGGCAATAATAATGTCACCCAGGGTATGTGACTGTCCTGGAACTAAAATATCATCATCTTCGGTAGCAGAGATAATTAAGAAGCGTCCAGTATTTGCTCCGCCTTTTTGAAGTTGACCTGTTGAGTGAAGGTAACGAGGACCAATTTCAAGACAGCTGGGAACCCCAAGGTACTGAGCTGCGGCATGTCGCATATCTTCAAGTGCCTGTCTGCGCTCTCCTGTAAAAGGTAGAAAGCCATTTAAGGCAAACCAGTTTCCTATCTGTATTTCTTGTATAAAGAGGCTTAAGATCTCTTCCAGACTGTAGCTCTGATGAGCACTTGATAGGGCTCCGCTGATGCTTGCAAGTGGCTCAAACTTTTCTTTTAGGCTACTGGAAAGGTCTGCAACAAGCCAGGATTCTTGTAAGCGAAGAGCGTGATTGGGCATAAGCCCAAATAGTGCTCTAGAGGTGTTAACCTTAGCGCTTTGCACATCTGGCTGATCAAAGGGGCAAAGCTTCATTAAGTATCCCAAAAAGGCTGTGGCATACTCCCACATAACAAAGTGGGCGCCAAGATCATAGGGGCTATTAATAGAAAAATGTAAGGCAGGCACATCTGGATCTAAGCGGCGCTTTTCTTCTTCAAATTCTGGATAAGCCGGCATAGCATAGGTCACAACTGGTCTTATGGGATAAGGATCATTAAGCAGCTGCGGGTCTATGGCAATTTGAGGTACTAAAGATTTGCCCTCTTTACCCAAAGATTCGGCTATCATTTGTTCAATCCAAAGCCCCAATACGCGAGCAGGCTGAGGACTCATAAAAGAAAAGGAGCAGGCTGACTCATTGCGCAGCTGATCAAAAAGAAAGCAAGCCAAGTGGAGTGCAGGATTATCTGGACTATCTTGAGCGCAGGCAAGCTCTGTTTCTTGGGCTTCTTTAAGGTAGCGCTCAACATCCATACCAACACAAGCTATAGGCACTAAGCCAAAGACACTTAAAGCAGAAAAGCGTCCCCCCACACGAGGTATGCCATTAAATACTGCTCTCCAGCCCTTTTCTTGTGCCTCTTGCTCAAGCTTGGTCCCAGGATCGGTAATAGCAATAAAACGTTTTGCTGCGGCTTCTGCCCCTAATATACCTTCAGCAAAATCCCAAATAATATGGGCTAAGGAGAGGGTCTCTAAGGTAGTTCCCGACTTAGAAGAAACAATGATAAGAGCTTTTGAAATATCAGAATCTCCAAGTATTTTATGCAAATAAAGAGGGGAGAGAGAATCCAGGGTCGAAAAGCGAATCTTTCTTCCCTCTAAGGCATGCATTTTAGTGACGGTCATGGGTGCTTGAGATGAACCACCCTCGCCTATTAAAATAACACGCTCAAGCTCATCTTCTTCTGAAAATAAGTCCTGAATAAAAGCCTCAAGCTGCTCTTTTTGGTATGAGGGCTTACTTGCAAGCTGTGTCCAACCCATAAAATCTTGGGCGCACAGATAGGCCTGATCAGAAAAATCATACACCGAAGCGTCCTGCGCAAAGATACGCGAAGGAATCTTGTTATCAATGAGTTTTTTCATGCTGGGGCTTATTGAAGCCTGCTGTACTTGAATAACTGTCACATCATACCTTTACTCTATGTCTGTAGTCATAGTAGCGAAGATCTGTGAAAAGTCTTTGATTATTTAGCAAATTCTGGGTAGCTGTTCGCCCACAAGCATATCTAGAATACGTCGGGTGCCCCAAGCAGTCTCTAGAAAAACGCAGGGCTTATCGCCCTCTTCTAGGGCTTCTACCTGGCCGATAATAGCGGCGTCTTCTCCATACTCCTGCTCCTGCATAGCTTCAAGAGCAGCTTGAGCCTCTTGCTCCGGGACAACGGCAACAATTTTTCCCTCATTGGCAACCTGGAAGACATCATAGCCCAGCATCTCGCAGGCGGCTCTAACCTGATCTTTTACAGGCACCGTTTCTTCTTGCACTACTAGATGCACCTTGCTTGCACTGGCAAATTCATTAAGAGTGGAAGCAAGGCCACCGCGGGTAGGATCTCTAAATGCACGGGTATGAGGAGCTGCTTCAAGCACCGCTTTAATGAGGTGGTTAAGTGGTGCCGCATCACTTTCAATAGTGGTAGTGAAGCTCAATTCTTCGCGCTGAGACATGATGCAAATACCGTGATCTCCCAGGCTTCCAGAGAGCAAGATTTTATCGCCCACCTTAAGATGAGCTCCAGAAAGGTCTAGACCAGCGGGAATAATACCTACACCACTGGTATTGATATAGATACCATCACCAAAACCCTTGCCAACTACTTTGGTATCTCCTGTGACGATTTCAACCCCTGCTTCTTTTGCGGCACGCGCCATTGAGGCAACTATTTTTTTAAGCTGTGAAAGCTCAAAGCCTTCTTCTAGAATAAAACCGCAGCTTAAATACTTTACTTCTGCTCCTGAGCTTGCCACATCATTTACCGTACCGCAAACCGCTAATCTACCTATATCTCCTCCGGGGAATACATGAGGGCTTACTACAAATGAATCAGTTGAAAAGGCAAGCCGCTCTCCGGCTTTAAGATCAAAAGGAAGGTAGGCAGCATCATCACCACGCAGCAAAAGCTTAGAGCCAAAGCCTTCAAAGAATATCTCATCTATAATGCGCTTCATCATGCTTCCGCCGGAGCCATGAGCTAAGAGTACCTGATTTGTTTGACTCATTTTTTACGTACCTTTCTTAGTGCAAGCCCAGTTCTTAGTTTGTCTTAAGCGTTTAGAAAAGCGCAGACAGGCGTAACACAACTAGGTGTAACACAACTAGACTTTATAACGATAGAAGGCCGCGCATGAGCCTTCTGAGGAGACCATGCAGGGGCCAACTGGTTTTTCTGGTGTGCAAGCCTTGCCAAAGAGAGGGCAGTGATTGGGTAGCAAGATACCTCTTAATATCTCCCCACATTTGCAGCCCTTATGTCCCTTGGGGGCTTCTAATTCAAGGATAAAGCGCTTGCGCGCATCATAGTATGAATAAGCTTCAGAGATCTCTAAACCTGATCCTGGTATGATACCTAAACCTCTCCAAGGGGCATCACATACCGTAAACACTGAAGAGATTAAGGTCTGGGCAGCAGGGTTTCCATTGTCTTTAACTCCACGGGGATAGGCATTAGCTATGGAAGCTTCATTTTGTTTTGCCATCTTTAAAAGCTGCAATATTCCTGAGAGCACATCAACAGGCTCAAAACCAGTTATAACACCAGGAATATTGTGTTTTTGTGCTAGGAACTCATAGGGTTTCTTGCCAATAATGGTTGAAACATGACCGGGTAATATAAGCCCATGTAGTTGTAGATCAGGGTCATCTACTAGTGTTTTAAGTGCATTGGGCATGGTTTTGTGAGAACTAAAGACAGAGAAGTTTTTAAGTCCAAGCTCTTGGGCCTGCAAAATTGAAGCTGCAATAATGGGGGCTGTTGTCTCAAAGCCCACCCCTATAAAGATGACTTCTTTGCGGGGATTGGCTTGCGCAATAGCAAGAGCATCTAAGGGGCTGTAACATACTCTTACATCTTTTCCTTCAGCTTTTTTCTGGTTAAGACTTGAATAACTACCAGGAACACGCAGCATATCACCAAAGCTGGTGATAATGGTGTTGGGAACATCTGCAAGAGCAATGGCGTAGTCTATGTCTTCATCAGCAGTAACACAGACCGGACAGCCGGGTCCCGATAAAAGCTTAATTTCTTTTGGCAGCATAGATCTAAAACCATAACGTGCTATAGAAACCGTATGCGTGCCACAGACTTCCATAAAGTTAAAGCTCTGTCCATCTGCTAAATTATGTATGCGTTCTATGAGCTCTTTAGCAAGTGTAGGGTCTCTAAATATAGATAGATCCATGATCTCTTATCCCTTGATGTGGCTATCAAAGAGAGCTTCAGTTTCATCACTGGCAAGCTCGGGGAACTGATTGATTAAGTCAAGTGTTTCTTGAGCCTCTTGTTCTGTTATGCAGTTAATAGAAAAACCTGCATGGATAAGAACATAGTCTCCCACCTGAGCTTCAGGGGTAAGACGCAGGCTAACATCTCTACTTAGACCCATAATATCTACACGCGCCATTAATTCATCAAAGCGCTCAGTAATTTTTGCTGGTATTGCTAAACACATATTGTTTCCTCCCTACTTTGTATACTACCCCAATTTAGAGAGCGAGCAAGAGCAACTACCGCTTGCCCGTAAGCAATACAAGCATCATTTTGAGGCAGCTTTTGAGATACCAGAGGCTTTAGACCAGCATACTTAATGCGAGCGCTTAACTCAGTCAAGAGAATTCTATTCATAAAACAACCTCCTGATAGAGCAATACATTCTAAGCCTCTTTCTTGGGCAAGCCTGCAAGCTGTCTGAGAAAGATGGTGCACAAGTTGGATGTGAAGCCAATATGCAAGTTTAGCTAAACCTTGTGAACCACCCTGATTGCTGGCAAGCTTATCTAGAAGTTCTTTTAGCAGATCAAAGGGGTCAGCAAAAGGCTCATGAGAATAGATCTCTTCTCGCAGCGCTTCCTGTATGCTTGGCTTAAGTCTTTGAGCACAGGCTTCTAAGAGTATAGCTGCCTCTCCCTCATAGCTACAGTGATGACAAATACCCATAAGACTAGAAGCTAGATCAAGAAAGCGTCCAGCACTTGAGGACTGGGGGCAATTGATCTTTTTGTCTATCATTTGCGATAAGAGCTTAGCTTGGCCTGTCTCTAAAGCCTTAAGCACCGTACCTGCAGCTGGATGCTCAAGTAAATCATGCTCATACAAAAAAGCATAAGCTATGCGCAGAGGCTCTTTTATAGCTGCCTGTCCACCAACTAAGCTTAAATAGGGGAGATGTGCAAGACGCTTATAAGAGCTCCAGTTTGCATGAAGGATTTCCCCACCCCAAAGAGTGCCATCCTCACCATATCCTGTTCCGTCAAGCGCTATACCCAAGCAGTCTTGTTCATAATTATGTTCAGCCGTGCAGGCAACAATGTGTGCATGGTGGTGTTGTACATAATCTAAGGGCCAGCCTTTTTGTTTATGCAGGTCTTGGGCATATAAGGTAGAAAGATATGAAGGATGCATATCTGCAGCAAGCCTAGTGGGTTTTAACCTAAATAAGCTAAGATAGCTTTGCTCTGCCTCATGAAAAGCCTTAAGTGTTTGTGCATCCTCTAGGTCCCCTAAATGTTGCGAAACAAAGGCTGCATCAGAGCGGGTAATACAAAAACAGTGTTTTTGTTGAGGGCCAAGAGCAAAGACGCTCTCAAGCGCTAGGCCCTTATCGGCAGCATCTTGCACCAGCGCTGGGGGAAGCTTGAGAGCGGAGGGGGCAAGACCGCGCGCCCTTCTAATTATTTGTTCTTCACCATTAACAATGCGAACAACGGAGTCATCATAGCGTGCCAATATTTTTCTATTATGAAGAAGAAAAGCGTCTGCTACTTTGGAAAGCTTAGAGAGCGCTTCTTGCTCATCTATGCAAATGCTTTCATCAGAAATATTTCCACTGGTCATCACCAAAGCTTTGCCAAAGTCATGAAGAAGCAGATGATGAAGGGGGGTATAGGGAAGCATAATACCCAGTTCATCCAGGTCAAAACATATAGAGGGGGCGATAAGAGAGAGCGCTTTTGGATTGTATTTACGTTTTAATAGGACAATAGGTCTAATGCTGCCACTTAAGAGTTGCCGTTCTTTAGCGTTAATCTCAACCAGTTCTGAGGCAGATTCTACATCTTTAAGCATTAAGGCAAAGGCTTTATCAGAACGTTTTTTACCTTTTCTTAGTCGTTGCACTGCCTCTTCATTTGAGGCGTCACAGGCAAGATGAAAACCCCCTAAGCCCTTAAGAGCAACTATCTTTCCTTCTGATAAAGCCTGGCAGCAGGCTGCTAGTATTGCATCTGATTGAGCCCTGCGTTCCTCTAGGCTTTCTGCATCAACACAAAGATGTTTATCCTTCATGCGCCATTCAAGTTGAGGTCCACACATAAAGCAGGCATCAGGCTGGGCGTCAAAGCGCCTATCAGCAGGATTATGGTATTCCTCATTACATTCTGGACACAAATCAAAGACGGCCATAGAAGTTTTAGGCCTGTCATAAGGGAGGTCGGCAATTACAGTAAAACGCGGCCCGCAGTCAGTGCAATTAATAAAGGGGTAACGGTATCTTCGGTTATCAGGATCAAAAAGCTCCTTACAACATTGAGGGCAGGTAGCTATATCAGGAGAGACAAAAACTTCTGAGCCATCTTGATCATCTGATTTTGTAATACCAAAACATCCCGCTCTATCTTCTGGTTCTAGTTGTGCTTCTTGAGAACTATATGTTTCAATGCGCGCCTGAGGAGGCCAGCCAGCTTGTAAGATTTCTTCAAAATGATCTAGTTGACTAGCAGTTCCAACAGCATGAATGGTGACGCCACCTACACCGTTGAGCACCCAACCTCCAATTTGAGCTTCTTGAGCATGGCGGTATACCGTTGGTCTCATTCCAACACCTTGAACAACTCCAGTAAGATGAATGCGCCTTGCTAGAAGGTTTTGATTGCTGCTTTCCATGCTAAGCTACCTCTCTGCTGCAGTCTTGCTCCCTTGTTAGCCATAGCTATGTAGATCTGGCTGTCTAGTTGTGATTATGCTTGCGATCTGAGTGTGAATTGCAGGGGCAAGGTATTTCATCTTTATAGGGGGTTACATTGAGTTTTCCGTGATAGATTCCTTTAACCCCTAAGATCTTATCGGCAATTTCTTGAATCCTTGAAGCTTTGCCGCGCAAGACCACAACTTCTAAGCAGTTATGATGATCTAGATGAACATGGAGAGTGGAAATGATTTCATGCGTAAATTGATGTTGCAGGTCATCTAATTTGCGTGTAAGTCCTGTTTGGTGGTGGTCATAGACCATACTAAGGGTTCCTGCCACAACACTTTCTGGGGCGGTGGCAATTTCATTTGCGCTTAAGGCCTCTCTCATTAGGTCTCTAATAACTTCAGAACGATTTTTGGTAATACCACGTCGTGCAGCATATTCCTCAAAACGAGCTAGAAGATCTGTGGGGATGGAAATGCAAAAACGTGATAAATCTGAAGCTGCCATCTGTGTTCACCTCACAGGTTAGATAAGTGGATTCTTCTTAGTCATATGATTTGTTAGTAACCATAATAAAACAGTGCTATGACAAAAAGGCCACTTAGCATACTGAGCTGCAAGTGGCCTAGAGTCTATATATTGAGGAGTATGTGATTTATACCAGGTTTATGCTGGCATTAGGACAATCTGCATCATCTCTGTCAATACAATCTTGTGCCTCATCAAGTTTGCTGCGCAGCTCATCTAAAAGCTCCTGTACCTCTTTAAGCTTTTTTGCGCTACGCTCCATTGAAGCGTCATCTGCTAGATGATAAATTCTGTGTGTCCAGCGACGTGTGAGAGCAATAGTTTCATCGATTTGTTCAACAGTTGCTTTCAGCTGGTTTGTGTTTACTCCGTTTGTGCACATTGCACAAGGTCCTCTCTGATTGGGATGTATGAATTCTTAATCAAGGTGTGCTCTAAGTTTACCCATAAGGGTGGCTTTAGGAGAAGCACCAACTAGGGTCTCAACTACCTTTCCATCCTTAAACAAGAGTAAGGTTGGAATAGAAAGAACATGGTAGCGAGCAGCAAGTTCTTGATTAGCTTCAATATCTACCTTACCTACACCAAGTTCTGCCTCATGCTCTTGTGCAATTTCATCAAGAATAGGAGCAAGAGCGCGGCAAGGCTGACACCATGTTGCCCAAAAATCAACTAAATAAGGCTTAGAGGAATTAAGAACAAGTTCCTCAAAATTTTCTACAGTAAGCTTATCTGCTTGTGCCATAACAATCCCTTTCAAATAGTTACCAACGAGAGTTTTATACCCATTGAATAGCTTTATAACACCATAGTTATAAGACAATGCCATCGCCATTGGTATGATTTGAATTAGTGCGCTCCTGCTGAATCTGTTTTATAAAGCTTTGGCTTGATTGAACATAAGGTGCTAGGTCTGCGGATTCTCCTGCTAATTCAATAACCTTCTTAAAGAGCTGTTCTGCTGAGTCCAGATCCCGACGTCCTTGCATGTAGACCACAGCAAGATAATAGTTGCCTTCAATGGTTTGGGGGTCTTTACTTATAGCTTGGGTTAGCTGGGTGATAGCGGTATCGGTATCTCCAGCATACAAACTCAAAATGCCCATCTTGCAGCGCGCTTGAATATCATCAGGACTTAGTTCCAGTGCACGCTTAAAGTATTCAGTTCCCTTTTTAGCAAAGGTAACGGCACTGGCAGGATTTTCTTTTACCGTGCTGCCGTATAATTCAAAATAAGCCTGGCCTAAGGTCAAAAGAGCAGAAGCCTCTTTTGAATTGTTTTGTGTTTGAATAAGCGCCTCAATTATGCTGGCTTGGTCCTCACTAACAAAATTGCGATACTCACCAGGTAAATTAAAGTTGGGCTTTTCTTGTGTATAGATATAGGCCTGAACACAAAAAGTGGCAGCAAAGACAGCCACAGCAAGCATTAGTATAGCAAGTGGAGTCTTGTATTTTGTAAAGGGTTTGATGATATAGCGCCTAGAAAAACTGCTGTTTAGAGGATCTTCATGGCGCAAAACCTTAAGCCCTAGAGCTTGGGCCTTTAAGAGCATGGTAATGTCAGAGGTTACAAGGCAGAGCTCTTGTTCATCTTCTAGCTGTAAGGAAAGCTGATAAGCGCAGGCCACTATTTTATCGTCAGGGCTTTTTGCACTTAACCCTGCAGGCATAGGCTGCTTAGCATCCAAGCTAATAACGCGTATGCTTCCGCCCTCAGGTCTTGCAATCCCTTCAAATAGGCTTTGGCCCTGGCTCATGGCAAAAAGCTTGCGCGTAAATTCACGTCCCTGCCAACGTGTTTCAGAATCAGTTTTGGCAGTAATTTTAAGCTTGTCTATCTCAGAGAGAACTATATCTGGAATAATCATGTCCTTAGTGGCATAACTTTCCAGTATTGAAGGATTAGTGAGAATAGCATTAGTATCTAAAACGTATAAGCACTTAGCCACGTTTTTCCTCCTGCTCTTCTGGGGCTCGACCGATTTCAGCTGGCTTACTCTTATCTTCTGCTTGTTGCGTACGTTCAAGTTCACTCTTATCTTCTGCTTGCTCTGTACGCTCAGGCTCTGGTTTATCGGCATCAAGAGGATCACCAGCAAAAATTACGTGCTTTCCGTGGTGAGTATAAAAGCGTGGCGATAAACCCGCCTCATGTACCGGTCCCTCTGGATTATCATCAGAGCTTCTCGTAACCTCTTTATCCAGCTCCTCTTTTATCTCCTCAATGACCGTTCCCACTAGAGAAGGCTCTGCTGTGTTGTCAAAGGCCTGGGTAAGCCCTGCCTTTCTTAAGCGAGATCTAAGTCTAAAGAGCAAAATGAGCAAGATGGCCAAGGCAACAAGCAAGATGACGATAAGGTCGGTGCGCGAAGCAATTACCTCAATATATTTGCTTGTTAAGAGTTTATCGCCGGCAAATACCTCAACGGTGAGTCCATAATTATGAATGCTCTTATCTTTGAGTTTAACAGGGATGCTTACGTAGTTTTCTCCTGCCAGGGTGCCAGCTACAATTCCTTTAACAAATTTGGGGTCTACATCAAGATATTCATTACCTATGGCGTGGAGACGAAGCTTAAGCTCATCATTATTGGAATTTAATAAAATGACGGGAACCTCTCCACTGTTACCAGAAAGATGTATGTTTTGGCTGGTAATGCTAAGGCCAGAATAGACTTGCTGCACTAAATCCAAGGCTTTTTGTGCATGATCTTGTGCATGGTTTCTGAGTAGCTCATCTCCTTGCAACCAGGCACTTGATTGTGCATACACAAGCTGCATATACGCGCGTTTATAGTTAGCAAGTTTGTGACCAGAAGCAGCCTCAAGGGAGTTAAGAGCACTACCTGCTTCTTTCATGCTTTGCTCAAGTTCAAGCTCTGCACTTTGTGGCTTGTATACTCCTGCAATTCCTGTTTTGGGACTCAGCTGGTCTACAAGATCTTGACAGCTTTCTAGCTGCAGCCAGGCTTGTTGAGAGCAAAATCTTAGCATCTTGATAAAGTTGCTAAAGCTTTTATCGTCACCTTGAAGAGGATAAATGCCACAAAATAGGCGGTTTTCATCTTGCCCGGCTTCTTTTTCATGTTGTATAAGCAAAATTTCATTAAGATTAAGGTTTGAGTCTTGTTCTAGTTGCCTTAAGAATTCTTTGTATGCTTGTATGATTCTAAATTTTGGATGTTTCTCTGATGCATACAGTGCAGAAGCTTCTTGTGACTGATCTTCATTAAGGCTTAAGCCTTCTGGTAGGGAGACCAGCCACTGAACTCCTGCAAGATTTAAGGCCTCTACACTGCCTTCTGGTAGGCTTAAATTACTGGGAATAGCGCCTTGCTGTATAGTAAGCGGCATTTCGTCTCGCCCATCTTCAATAGATCCTTCTTGATATTGAGCACTGAGCTGGTCTAGGTTCTCCGATAAATACATAAGGCTTAAATCGGGGTCATTATAACCAGCATAAACCAGATTAATTTGGTGCAGGCTTAAATCCTGAAGTTGTAGGTAGATCTGTCTAAAAAGATTGGCATGCTCTTCTTTTGGATCATAAGCCGCTTGAGCAATATCTTTGAGGCTGCCATATGGGATTGATAAGGTGATAGTTTCTTCTGGATGTTGGCTTAGCTCATCTAAGAGCGCCTTGAGCTGTTTGATCTTGGGAAGTGAGGCTTCAAGAAGTTCTTTATTTAATGTTTTGGACTCATAATCATACAGAGGAGGAAGGCTTAGACGCACAGCCAGGCTGGTGGGCAGCGCAGCTTTTGAGGAGTCATATAAATAAATACTATGCTGTGCCTGATACACCTTGATCGATCCTGCATATTGATATACCACGCGCAGTTTTATCTCATATACTCCAGGAGACAGGAGCTGGGGATCTTTTGGGCTCAGCTCTTTTGTAAGATTGTTATAGCCAAGGGCGGAGCTCTGCTGATAGTGCGTCTCAAAGGCAAGTTGTTTTTTGCTCTCATTAAATAAGCTCAGTTCGGTGTAAACCATCTGTGTCTTATCGTCAGCATAATAATCAAGACTTGCACGCACCGCTTGATAAGCGGGCTGGCTTGCAGGGCTGCTTAATTTGATTCCAATAAAATTTGAGCCACTGGCCTGGGAGCTTGTTAAGGCATAGCGTCCATAATCAAGCTCTATTTGAGGCTCTTGTCTATCTGGTGCATTTTGAGCGTCCTGCGCCTCTTGCATCTTTTGCGTGTCTTGTGGGTTTTGTTGTTCAGCTGCAAAAGCTGCTGTGTTTGAGTAGAGCCCTGCGCATGTGAGCGCCAAAAGCGATGTGAGTAAGCTCAAAGCAAGAATAAGATATATGCAGAGGCGAAGCATAGGGCCTCTGTTAAGGATAGGCTTAATTGTATCTCTAGTTTTAGATTGATAAGAGTAATCTATGCCTTTGTGCTCAAACAAAACTTATCTTCCTTTCAGGCTTTGATAAGCGTGTTGATTATTATTGTATGACTAGCTTATGACTAATTTAATCTAGCCTTATTAAGACTAGCTTAAAAATTTGTAACTTGAATGGCAATACCTTATAGATTTTGCAAGCTTTAGGGTACACTAAGCAAAAATCTAAGGTTAGGTGTTTGAAGATGAGCTTTGAGCAAACAGCAGATGCATATAAAAGGCAAACTCAAGCTGAGCTTGATGACCTGCTTGCTGCAGGACTCCAGATTCAAGGCTCGTTTCCAGCTCGTCTACTTATTATCAAGGCTGAACTTAATCAAGAAGAGAAACATGGTGCCCCGCTCTTAAGTCAAGAGGATGGAGAAGCCTTGCATAAAGCACTGGCGGCGCTTTCTTATCGGCCTGATCAAATTTGTGTGCTTAGTGCGGTGCATGTGACTGAGCATGCGCATATTCAAGAAATCCCTCATGAACTTCTAAAACTTGCAGTTGAAAGTATAGATCCAGCCGCTATTATTTTGTGCGATAAGCAAGCGCAGACTTCTTTTGTGCAGGCATATCAATTACAGGAGGCTTTTGAGGCAGGACAGCTCAAGCTCATTTTTGGTCGTAGGGTTTTATATTTAGATGGTTTTGAGCAGTCGCTTGCCAGTCAGCAGGCAAAACAGCTTATGTGGAAGCACCTCAAGCAGCTTAAGGCTGAGGGGGAAGCTTACTAAGCCCAGATGATACTAGCTGGTGGAGAGCCCTTAAATTGCTGTTCTAGCAAGTTTTTATATTAGATACTATTAGCTTAGGTCTTCCAAAAGGAGAGCTTTTGGTAGCGTATGGCCGCCCTTAACTTGAAGGCCAAGGCATGAAAAAAAGGACAGAGCCTCAAAGGTTCTGTCCTTTTATACATCTTAACTATGATGCGCTATTAGTCTTCTGCAATCTCAGTAATAGCACCTACTGGGCACTCTTCTTCGCACTGAGCGCAAGCAATGCAAGCCTCTTCGTTAACAACGGTTGCAGCTTCATCAACGATCTCAAGTACCTCACAAGGGCAGGTGTCTACGCAAACACCGCATGCAATGCAATCATCTTTAACAATAACAGGATGGGGCATGATTCCTCCACTCTCATTAGGTCCATCAAATCCTATAAAACCGAGTTCCTCTCTTAACTCAAGAGTAAAGTAACATGCCTGCTTGCCTTAGAGTAGCAAGAATTAGCATCCTCCATGAAATATAGGCAATTTATAAACACCTGCTAACTAAGTAGGATATAAAGCCTGCATAGAAGCTCAAGAGAGCAAAAGGGGCAATAATCAGACAAGATTTATCAAACAGGCAGCTTGCACAAGCAGTCTGTAGCTGGCTTTTAGGCAAAGAGACTAATGATCTGTGTGCTTGATATGTAGGAGTAATAAAATCTTATATGGAGAGACTAAGATTATGTATATAAGTTACATCAGCGGGGAATGTAATACAACAAGAAACACAGGGGGTGCCAAGTATAAGCCCAAGGCGCTAAGTGCTTAGTGCTGGGCTTTCTTGCGCACACAAGGAAAGGATGTATGTAAATGGGAAAGATTATCGGTATTGATCTTGGTACTACCAACTCAGCCATGGCTGTGCTTGAAGGTGGAGAACCAACCATTATCGTAAATGCAGAGGGAGACCGTACCACACCATCTGTTATCGGCTTTAGAAAAGACGGAGAGCGTATTGTTGGTAAGGCTGCAAAAAATCAGGCAGTAACCAATCCAAAGAATACGGTATTTTCTATTAAGCGTTTTGTTGGTCGTAGTTTTAGCGAAACCTCATCAGAGCAGGAAACCGTTCCTTACAGTGTAAAAAGCGGCAAGGATGGACGTGCTGTAGTAGATATTGAGGGTAAGGACTATACTCCTGAAGAGATTTCCGCAATGACTTTGCAAAAGCTAAAGGCTGACGCAGAAAAGTATTTGGGTGAACCTGTTACTGATGCAGTAATCACTGTTCCTGCTTACTTTAATGATGCTCAGCGTCAGGCAACCAAAGACGCAGGTAAGATTGCTGGTCTTAATGTTCAGCGCATCGTTAATGAGCCTACTGCAGCAGCTCTTGCTTATGGTCTTGACAAAGAGGGTGCTGACGAGAAGATCTTAGTATTTGACCTGGGTGGTGGTACCTTTGACGTATCCATCCTAGAGATCAGTGACGGCGTTTTTGAGGTGCTCTCTACCTCTGGTGACAATCACCTGGGTGGTGATGATTGGGATCAGCGCGTTATTGACTGGCTTGCCGATAAATTCCAGGCTGATAATGGCGTAGATCTGCGCAAAGACCCCATGGCTCTTCAGCGCTTAAAAGAGGCTGCAGAAAAGGCCAAGATGGAGCTTTCTTCAACTCAGCAGGCAAATATCAATCTGCCCTTTATTACCGCTGATGCAAGTGGACCTAAGCATCTTGATTACAGCTTAAGCCGCGCTGAGTTTGAAAAGATCACCCGTGATCTTCTTGAGCGCTGCAAGGCTCCGGTGACCAACGCACTGCGTGATGCAGGACTCCAGCTTTCAGACTTAAGCGAGGTTATCTTAGTTGGTGGATCAACCCGTATGCCTGCTGTACAAGACTTGGCTCAAAAGATGACCGGCAAAAAGCCACACATGGGTGTAAATCCTGATGAGGTAGTAGCAGTGGGTGCAGCTATCCAGGGTGGTGTATTAACTGGTGATGTTAAAAACATCTTGCTTTTGGATGTAACTCCACTTTCTCTTGGTGTTGAGACCATGGGTGGCGTTATGACTAAGATGATTGATCGCAACACTACCATCCCTACCACCAAGACAGAGATCTACTCAACTGCTGCAGATAACCAAACTTCTGTAGAGATCCATGTTCTGCAGGGTGAGCGCGAGATGGCTCGTGATAACAAGACCTTGGGTCGTTTCCAGTTAAGCGGAATTCCAGCAGCTAGACGTGGTATTCCTCAAATCGAGGTAACCTTTGATATTGATGCAAACGGTATTGTAAAAGTTTCTGCTAAGGATCTGGGAACAGGTAAAGAGCAGCAGATTACCATCTCTGGCTCAACCGCCTTGTCTGACGATGAAGTTGAGCGCATGGTAAAGGACGCAGAGGCTCATGCAGAAGAAGACAAGCGTCAAAAAGAAGAGGTAGAGATCCGCAATCAGGCTGATTCTTTGAGCTACTCTACCGAGCAGACACTTGAGGAATTGGGCGATAAGGTCTCTTCAGAACTCAAGGCAGAAGCTCAGGAAGCTATTGAGGAGACTAAGAAGAGTCTTGAGGGTACAGACCTTGAGGCCATCAAGGCAAGCACTGAAAAGCTTCAAGCTGTTGGATATAAGCTTGCTGAGGTTGTATATACTCAAGCTCAAGAAGAGTCACAAGCAGAGGCTTCATCTGAGGCACAAGGCGCTGATGATGTAGTAGAAGCTGAGTACGAAGTTGTTGATGAGGATAAGAAAGAAAACTAAGACGATAAGGGCGTGAGAGTAGCATGATGAATACAGATGATGCAAAAAAGCCAGAGTCTGCAGTAGATGAAACTACTTTTACGCAGGCAGATACGCAAGAGCAAGAAGATGTAAGAGAGCCTGAGGATAGCTTAGATGATGAAGTCTCTAAGGAGGCTTCATCAAAGCCCAGCGAACTTGAAAAGGCTCTACAAGAAGCTGCTGACTACAAAGATCGCTTTGTAAGACTTCAAGCTGAGTGGGATAACTTTAGAAAGCGCAGTGCTCAGGAAGCACAGCAGCAAAAAGCTCGCTCAACCGAATATCTTATTGAGGCGCTTATTCCAGTAATAGATGACTTAGAGCGTGCATTAGAGCATGCACAGACTGTACAGCCAGAAGCTGAGTTTAAGGCCTTTGTAGATGGCGTATCTGCAGTTTACAGTAAGTTTGTAGAGACCTTACAGAGCAAAACCAAGCTTAGCATTATTGACCCCTTGGGTGAGCCCTTTGATGCTCTAAAACATCAAGCAGTGGGTCAAGTAGAAGATCCCAATATGTATGAAGATAGCGTTGCAGCTGTCTATCAAAAGGGCTATGAGCTTGGATCTTATGTGATCAGGCCGGCTATGGTAGCCATAAGTATTGGTGGTAAAGCTAGGCCGCTTGAGAACTAGCGTAACTAATAGTAGTGATCTGTGGACCCTTTTTGGTAAGTACGCTAAGAAGGGTCCACGTGTAAGCAAGGGGGCTTTACAGGGCCATGCCAAGCAATACAAGTAATAAAACCTATTATGAAATACTCGGTGTTAGCTCTCAGGCAAGCACCGATGAAATAAAAAAGGCCTTTAAAAAGCTTGCGGTAAAACATCATCCAGATGCCGGAGGCGATGAGGCCGTCTTTAAAGAGATCTCTGAAGCTTATGAGGTCTTATCGGATCCAAAAAAACGAAAAGAATACGATCAATACCAGCAGTACGGACAGGCTGCTTGGTCAGGATCTTCTGCAGGCAGCTGGTCTGCTGGCATGGATTGGTCGGCAATTTTAGAATCACTGCGCAGAGGAGAAGGTGCCTTTGGAACTAATTGGGACTTTGGTTTTGAAGGAAGTCCTAGACGACAACGAGGCGCTGATTTAACTATGAATCTAGAGCTGAGTTTTGAGGATGCGTTTAAGGGTGCGCAGCGACATGTAGCCTACACCATTCCTTCTACAAAAGAGCGTGCAGAGATGACAGTAAAGATTCCTGCCGGTGCTCAAGATGGGGCAAAGCTTCGTTTTAAAAAGAAGGGTGAGTATGGTAAGCATGGGGGTGCCAGAGGCGATCTGCTCATCAGCATTAAGGTGCGAAAGCACCCCATTTTTACTCAGCGTGGCGCTGACATCTTGATGGATCTTCCTTTAAGTCCTGCGGAGGCAGCTCTTGGCTGTGAGATTGTGGTTCCAAGCCCTGAGGGTAAAGAGCTGAAGCTTAAAATTCCCGCAGGATCTTATCAGGGACAAGTATTTAAATTTAAAGAATTAGGAGCCCCTGATCCCAAGCATAAAGGTAAAAAAGGCGCACTAATGGCACAGCTAAACATTGAAGTGCCCAAGGATTTATCGCAAGAGGAACGCTCTTTATATGAGCAATTAAGAGAACTTGATAAACGTGAGATAAGGAGCTCATCTAATGGCTGGCCAAGATAAGAACAGACCTTTATATATGATTTCGGTGGCTGCTGAGCTTACGGGAATGCACCCTCAAACCTTAAGAATTTATGAGTCAAAGGGCTTGCTAAATCCCCAGAGAAGCTCTGGTAATACACGACTATATTCACAAGCGGATATAGAGCGACTCGATCTTATCGGCAGGCTTACCGATGAAGGTGTAAATTTATCTGGCGTAATTAGAATTTTGGATATGAAAGAGCGCCTGGAGGCTAAAGAAGAGGAACTTGAAGAGTTGAGATCCAAGCTTAAAGAGCTTGAAGATCAAGTTCATGAGCTCAAGATTAGAGAGACCATAACGGCGCTTGCTCCTTATGAGAAGGATAAGGCAGAGCCTCTTAAGGCTTTGCTTGAAGCCCATGTGCGTCGCACAAAGGGTTTGCAATAAAGAATTATTAGAGGTGAATTATGAGACTAGATAAACTTGCGCTCAGCACGCAAGAAGCCTTGCAAGAGGCCTCGTCTCTTGCGGCAGAGGCTAAAGCTGCTTCTGTTGAGCCTATACATGTATTACAAGCATTGCTGCAGGGAAAAGAAAGAAACCTGCAGGCAATTTTAGAACGAACGGGAGCCCAGTTAGCAGAGCTTGAACAGGGGCTAAATGAGGCATTAGCGAGCCAAGCCCAGGTTCAAGGCGCTACTCCACAGGCTTCTGCTGCGCTACTTAAGCTTTTGCAGGAGGCTATTGATACTGCTCAAAAGATGGATGATTCCTTTGCTACAACAGAACATCTGTTAATAGCGCTTGCAAATGAAAAGGGTGCGGCAGGAGAGCTCATGCGCAAGGCAGGGGCTACAAAAGAGCGCATAACTATGGCCTATGAACAGCTAAGAGGGGATGAGCGCGTTAGATCTGCAGATAGTAAGATGCAGTTTGAAGCGCTTGAAACCTATGGTAGAAATCTTACCGCCTTGGCGCGCCAGTCAAAGCTTGATCCGGTAATTGGCAGGTCTGAGGAAATCAGGAGAACTATTCAAGTCTTAAGCAGACGCACTAAGAATAATCCTGTGCTTATCGGAGAGCCTGGAACGGGTAAGACTGCTATTGTAGAAGGTTTGGCCCAAAGAATTGTAGCAGGAGATGTACCCTCAAGTCTTCAAGGAAGAGACTTAGTTGAGCTGGATATGTCAGCCTTGGTAGCAGGTGCTAAGTATAGAGGAGAGTTTGAAGATAGACTTAAGGCGGTCTTAAAAGAAGTGCAGCAGGCGGCTGGACAGGTCATTTTGTTTATCGATGAGCTGCATACCATAGTTGGAGCGGGCGCTTCAGAGGGATCAATGGATGCAGGTAACATTTTAAAGCCTGCCCTTGCGCGTGGTGAGCTGCATGCTATTGGCGCTACTACCTTGGACGAGTATAGAAAGTATATTGAGAAGGACCCAGCTCTTGCTAGGCGTTTTCAGATGGTCTTGGTAACAGAGCCAAGCGTAGAAGATACCTTGGCAATTCTGCGCGGACTTAAAGAAAAATATGAGATCCATCATGGTGTGCGCATTACCGATAAGGCTATTGTTGCGGCAGCTGACCTGTCTGATCGCTATATAACTGATCGCTTTTTGCCCGATAAGGCCATAGACCTTATGGATGAGGCTGCCTCTAGATTGCGTATGGAAATTGATTCAATGCCTGTGGAGATTGATGCTCTCGAGCGCCAAATGACCCAGATGCAAATTGAGGAGCAGGCCTTAATGAAAGAGGAAGATCCTGCTTCTCTTGAGCGTCTTGAGAATCTACGCAAAGAAATGGCAGCTCTTCAAGAGCGTTTGGATGCTAAAAAAGCTGCATGGCAAAGCGAGAAGGACTTGATTGTTGAGGTTCAGCGCCTAAAATCTGAACTTGAAGCTGCGCGTATTGAGATGGAAAAAGCTACTCGTGAGGGAGATCTATCCAAGGCTTCTGAACTGCGTTATGGACGTATACCTCAGCTTGAAAAGGATTATGAACAGGCAGAGTTGGAGCTAAGTGCCAAGCAAAAAGACGGGGCAGTACTTAAAGAAGAAGTAAGCGAGGATGAAATTGCAGATGTAGTTTCATCTTGGACCGGCGTTCCCGTATCTAAAATGATGCAAGGTGAAATGGAGAAGCTGCGCAAGCTTGAAGATAGTCTGCACCTAAGGGTGGTAGGTCAAGATGAGGCAGTCCATGCCGTTGCGCAGGCAGTTAGACGCTCTAGGGCTGGTCTTTCTGACCCAGATAGACCTTTGGGTTCATTTTTGTTCTTGGGCCCTACTGGTGTGGGTAAAACTGAACTTGCAAAAACCTTGGCAGAATTTCTCTTTGATGATGAGCGCTCCTTAGTGCGTATTGATATGAGTGAATACATGGAGAAGTTTTCTGTCCAAAGACTTATTGGAGCCCCTCCAGGTTATGTTGGTTACGATGAGGGCGGACAGCTTACAGAGACGGTACGCAGGCAGCCTTATAGCGTTGTGTTATTGGATGAGATTGAAAAAGCTCACCCAGACGTATTTAATGTCTTGCTTCAGGTTTTAGATGACGGAAGACTTACCGATGGTCAAGGTAGAGTTGTTTCATTTAAGAACACAGTCATTATAATGACCTCTAATTTGGGCTCTCAAAGTATCAGCGAGCTTGCTCAGTCTGATTCTTCTAATGAGACTCAAATTAAAGAGGCAGTTTTTGACTCCTTGCGCTCATATTTTAAGCCAGAGTTCTTAAACCGTATTGATGATGTGGTTATATTCAAGCCTTTGGGTTTGGCAGAGCTTGATAAGATTGTAGACATCCAATTAGAAGAGCTTAAGCAACGCTTAGCCAAGGATCGCATCAGTCTACATCTAAGCCCCTCTGCCCGAGAATACCTGGCTCTTCAGGGTTTAGATCCTGTGTATGGAGCGCGCCCTCTAAAACGCCTGATTCAACGCGAGTTGGTTGATACGCTGGCAACAGAAATCATTGAGGGCAGACTCAAACCAGGTGATGAGCTTAGGCTTGATTTGAGCGAGGATAATCGTATTGTGGTAGCTTAGAGCTCTGTGTAAGTTAAGCTCAGAGCAGTGCGATACAAGCGCGCTTTCTGGCTAGCTAAGCTTATGAGCTCGTAAGCTTGGTGTAGTGCGATACAGGCGTGGCGCACGCAAGGCTCCATGATAATTTCTCATGATAATGCGCCAGGTTAAGACAAGATAGGACAGCTATGTTTTTTACAATTTCACTGATATTAGCAATAGTGTTTGCAGTGATGAGTTTCTTAGCCTGGCGCTCTAAGCTAAAGATGAACAGCGTTTTTGGTATACGTACCCCGTCTCTTATGCAATCAGAAGAGATATGGATAAGAATACATAGGCGTTTTAGCTTTGCAATATGTTTAGTGAGTTTCATATTTTTAATTGCGGCGGCTCTGTCATATGCAGCCTCGCACCTAGAATATGAAAACTTCGCTCGTCTTGCACGCATTGCTTCATATGTGCTTTTTGCTCTAAATCTTGCATTTTGGACCTTAATTACCTATCTTGCCGATACTGCCGCAAGAAAGTGCAATCAAAATGAGAAATAAGCTGATACAATCAGCTTATGAGTATTTTAGATAGCGCGGCGCGTCCTGCTAGACGTAAATCCAGGCCGCTTGAGCAAAAGAATATAGATCTTACGCAGGGACCCATTCTTAAAGGAATGGCCCTCTTTTTTCTGCCTATCCTTTTAGGCTCTCTTATGCAGCAACTGTATGTAACGGTTGATGCAATAGTTATAGGTCAATTTGTGGGCAAGGCTGGCCTTGCTGCTGTAGACTGCGTTTTTAATCTGTGTCGTCTGCCCGTCACCTTTTTTGTGGGACTTTCTGCTGGTGCAGGCATTATTGTTGCCCAGTGTTTTGGATCAAGAAGTCTAGACAGACTCTCAAAAATCATCCATACCTCAATGATTTTTTCTGTTCTTGCTGGTCTCTTCTTGAGTGCTCTTGGTATTTTAAGCAGACACGTGGCCATCAGCTTTCTTAATGTTCCAGAAGAGATTGCTCCTATCACCAATACCTATCTCATTATTTATTTTGCTGGCCTTAGTTTTGTGACGGTTTATAACCTAGCTTCAGGCGTTTTGCGTGCCATAGGTGATTCTAAAACGCCATTTTGGTCTTTGGGTATTGCCTCTTTTATCAATATTGGCCTTGATCTTTTGTTTGTAGCGGTTTTTTCTTGGGGGGTTGCAGGTGCTGCCATCGCCACCCTTATCGCCCAGGCCTGTTCTGCCATATATGTAGTGGTGGTAATGGCTAAAAAGCGCTCTCTATCAGAACTTGCTGGTTCTAAACTTAATGAAGACGGGGTTTTTGATCAAATTGGGCAAGAACAAGAAGACGCAGAGCTTGGGATTAAGCGGGAGCTTGAGAAAAAATTTGAGCTTTATGAGGCTTGCAGGTTATCCTGGTCTAAAATGCGCATAAGCGGCCAAGAGCTTAAGCATGTTGTTTTGCTTGGTTTGCCTGTGGCATTTCAGTCATCTTTATACACTATGGCCAATATGTATGTGCAGTCTGCCGCCAATGCAACGGGCACCGATAATATTGCAGCCTGGTCTTTGGTAGGTAAACTCGACATAGTTATTTGGCTTATCTTAGAGGCACTCACCATTGTGGTCACCACTTTTTGTGCTCAAAATTATGGTGCCAAAAAACGAGAGCGCCTTATCAAGGGTGTACACTATGCTATGCTGAGCTCTTGTCTTATAGTGGGGATTCTGGCAGCCGTTCTTTATCTTTTATCAAAGCCTTTGGGCTTGGTATTCCTGGGAGAAAAAGACATAGAGATAGTCTACTTAGCATCTAATCTCTTGGCCTTTGTTGCTCCATTTTATATTTGCATAGTTCCCAGTGAAATATGGTCCTCACAGATACGCGCCACAGGACATACCATTGCCCCTATGGTTTTAACCTTGCTCTCGGTTTTTGGAACCCGACTTCTTTGGACAGGCTTGGTAGTACCCAACTGGCCTTATCATCTTTCTAATCTTAATATTGCTATATTTCATAATGATGTTATCCATGTAGTGGTAGCTGTGTATCCTGTTAGCTGGATTGCGGTAACCCTTTGCATTGGGGCTTATTATCTATACTTTAAGCATAGATATCTAAAAGATAAGCAATTGCCTGAACCTCGCATTGATTAAGCAAAGCTATTGAATGGAGTTGGCGTTCAAGCCACGCGCCATATACCACACACAACAATGCGCAAAGTATAAAGCGACACATGAACTCTCAAGCTGAGCCTACAAAAAGCCCCAGTACAGATCTATGTACTGGGGCTTTTCTTCTGTGTATGCAGTGGTGCTTAAGCAATGTTTTGAGACCTAAGCAAGAAGATAAAGATCATTGCAGAGGCAAAAACCTTGTTTGAGAGATTAAGAAATCTGGGCTACCAGATCTTCATACTCTAAGACAAAAGGCTCAAAAGCTTTGAGTGATTCAACCCAAAAATCAACAGAACTTAAGTCAATACCAAGTACAGCTCCTGCTTCTTCTACGGTAGAAACAGTTGAAGCACGTAAAAATTCATCATAGTGCTCCATGCTTAATTGTGAATTTAGAATTCTGTTGTAAATACCCATTGCCAAGAGGGAGCCAAAGGCATAGGGATAGTTATAAAATGAGCTGTAGCTTGAATAATAATGGCCCTTTGGAATCCACATATTATCATGCAAGCTTGACTCATCTAAGCCAGTTCCATAGGCCTGGATTTGAGCACGTTTCATGATCTCACGCATGTCATCAGGGCTAAGCACTTCTTTATCGCAGCGTTCAAATACTTCACGTTCAAAGAGGAAGCGAGAATAAATATCGCAGACAGTTTGACAGCTTCCTTGTAAGAAGGTCTCAAGAGCGCTGAGTCGCTCACGAGGGTTTTTAGCATGTTTTATCAGCCAGAATACCAGATGTGTTTCATTAAAGGTTGAAGCAGTTTCCGCCAAAGTCATAGCGTATTCATAGTTAAGCGGTTTATGGCCAATAAGGCATTCACCATGATAAGCATGACCCAACTCATGAGCAGCAGTAAGAAGAGCATTGGTACTTGAATCATAGTTATGCAAAACTACTGAGCGCTTAAAATCTGGAAGATTGTAACAAAATGCGCCACCTACCTTTGCTTCTCTTGGGTAAAAATCTATCCAGCGCTCTGCAAATGAACGATGTATCATTTCCGCAAGAGGGGCGTGGAGCTCTGCAAATGCTTCTACCAAGGTATCATGACACTCTTTGGTATCATAGCGTGACTCATCCTGGGGAACAGGGGCAAAAAGATCCCAAAACGCAAGAGCACCTTCTTGACCCAAGAGGCGAGCCTTTGCTTGTAGATAACGATGAAATAATCCCAAGTTTTGGCTCATAGCCTCAATTAAAGCATCTAGGGTTGCCTGCTGCATTCCCTCATTAAAAACGGATTGCGCAAGAGGACTCTCAAAATTTCTTTGCTCGCTTAGATATTTAACCTGTTTTTTAATTGAATGAAGAGCTGCTGCAATGGGTTGTTCTATTTGGGCATAGGCAGCATATTCTGCCTCATAGGCTGATTTTCGTACCTCAGGATCAGGGCTATAGGCCAAATCTCTAATATCAAGACCCTTAATTTCATCCTTATACGGAACTTTGAGAGTTGAGGTAAGTTGGCTATGAAGCTTAGCCCAGGCCTCAGCACCGCAAATGTTCATATAAGCAGCTAACTCTTCAAGTTCTGCTGACATTTGGTGCTTAGACTCTTCTTGGAGCCTAAAGAGGAGATGGCGATAAGCCCTAAGCTCTTCTCGTTCCATTAACTCATCGAGTGAAAACTGTGAAACGGCAGAGGCAAAGGCAACCTTAAAGCTTGCTTGTTTTGCAATTTCAGCCTCAATACGTGAAATCCAGGAGGCTATTTGCGTATTGGTTGTTTCTGCCTCATAACTAAGATATACATAGGCAGCACAGCGTTGATAACGTTTACTAAATTCTTCTTGAATGAGATTAAGTTTGCATAAGAGATCTAAGAGCTCTGGTTTTGAGTTAAGCTGGGCCTCTAAGTCCTGAGCTCCCTTAATAAGCTGAAGATTAAGAGCTTGAATCTGCTCAAAATCCTCTTTAAATTCAGGATCTTCTAGACCCTTGGCATATAAAAAGCTTAGATCCCAGCGAGCCTGGGGGTCTTCTTTTTCAAGACGTGCTTGATATTCATCTTTCAGGGCGGAGATACGCTCAGGACTTAAGCTCTGTACTGCATGCATACACATTCCTTTCTATATCTATCTGTATCATTTTATTGTAGTACCCCCTCTTTGAGATGGACAGCAACTCATGAACAAAACATTGGGTATAGAACAATAAAACAATTTGAGATAAGTAGAGGAGGTAGCCTTAAGCATGGGTTTTTTTGATTTTAAAGAACGTAGAAAAGAGCTTGCCCGTCTGGGCCTAAGGTGCCCTTTTGGTCACGATAAAGATTTTAGACGTCAAGAAGGTTTAGATACTGAGCCAGAAACAGAAGAAGAGCGCAAAGAGCGCTTGAACAGCGCACAAAAGGTGCAACTTTTTGAGGACTATGTGCAATCTAGCATACAAGAATATGCAAAAGAAGGACTCAAGTTTGAGCCCCTCAGAGTCAGCCCTTTGCAGTATATTGTTATGATCTGGGCAGAAGATGCACACGGTTCTATAGGCACTAGCGCAGGTATACCCTGGGATGTTCCTGCTGATAGAGAACACTTTAAAGCCTGCACCATGGGACACGCTCTTATCATGGGGAGAAAGACCTTTGAGCAGCTGCAAAAACCTCTTGAGGGTAGAAGAAATGTAGTCATCTCTCAAGATCCAGAATTCAAAGCAGAAGGCTGCGAGATTGTACATTCTGCTCAAGAAGCCCTAGACCTTCTCGCCCATGAGCGCGAGATCTGGGTTATTGGTGGTAAGCAGATTTATGATCAGTTTATCCATGTTGCAAAAGAGCTGGTGGTGTCCTATCTTATGCTCGATAGCTCAGAGCTTGCTGCTCAAGCTGAGCGCATTGATGCTCCCTATATTTTGCCGCATGAGTGGGCTATTGAAGAAGAAAAATCCGATAAGAACTGGCGCGAAAAAAGCGGTGATGCTCAGTGGCGAATAGTCTCCTATCGTAGAGTTCAATCAAGCTGGATGTATACCAATCCTGGTTTATACAGATAAGACAGATAAATCAGGGCAGATAGATCGGGGCAGATAGACGGATCAGAGATAGACTTGAGTGTATCGAGCACCTTAGTAGAGCTAGAGATAAACAAGAGATAAACATAAAAAAAGCCCAGATTGCAGCGCCATAATAATGAGGAACGCCAGCCTGGGCTTTTATCTTAATGTAATCTAAGGCTTGATGCTTAGCTAAAGCCAAGTGCTTAACTTAAAACCAAAGCACTCATAATTTTTGCAAGCCCCCTGCTCATGGTTTCTTTTTCTTCAGGACTTAGCTCTTTTAATATGGTAGAGGCAAAGTTATCATGCGAACGCTTAAGCTCGCTTACATACTCACGGCCTTCATCCGTGAGACTTACATGCAAGGCTCGTCTGTCCTCCTTGTGCTTAGTTCTTTCAATGAGTCCTTCTTCTTCCATTTGTAGCAGGATAGAACCAAGACTTTGAGGTCTAATTCCCACAAGGTGAGAAATATGAGTTTGTGTAAGAGGTTGAAGGCGACGCAGGCGCAAGCGTGGATCACGAGGATTGCTCTTCTCGGCCTTTTTAATTTCTTCTTGCTCCTTGTTCATCTTCTCTTCATGAACTGCTAAGAGCGCCAAGATTGAATAAACAGTGTAATTGCCCGTAAATTGTGAACGAGCAGAGCGATCCAAAACCATAAGTACGCGGTGAAGATCTCTTAGTAGGGCTCGATCTTGCTGCGCTTCTTGATCATGTTCTCCATCGATGCTGGCGTTAAACTGCTCTATAGCATCATGCTCAGATGGGATGTCTAAATCATAGACAGATTTATTAAGTAGCATGTGCACTCCTTAAACCGGAATTATCCGCAATAAGCTTAAATAATTATACTGGTATTTATGCGTAAATAATTTCACAATGAAATAATTCCAAATAATTATAATCTTCATTGTATGCATAAAAGTGGATAATTATGCTATATTATTTGCTTCATCTCTTAATTTTCTCAATTTATGCACTTCTTTGAATACAAATACAGATGTCACCAATACCGCTAAAATGTCAGAAAGTGGCACTGAAAGGATGATGCTCACCAAAGGATCTACACCAAATTGCGCCTCAAGCAAAGGTGGCAAAATCAAATAAAGAGGAATCAAGAAGATGATTTGACGAGTCATCTCCAAGATGGCAGATTTAATGGGTTGACCAGAGCTCTGAAAATAACTAGAGCCCATAATTTGAAAACCAACCAAAGGAAAGAAGATGGTATAAAGCTTAAGTGCAAAGCTCGAAAATTCATGAAGATGTTCTTCAATACCAAAAAGTCCAATAAGTTGATAGGGAAAAAGATGGGCTACTACAAAAAAGGCCGTAGCAAAAATGGTAGCTACCAAACACCCCAGCTTAAGGGTGTCTAATACACGTTGCCAGTTTTTTGCACCAAAGTTATATCCAATAATAGGCTGAGCACCAATAATCAAACCCACCAAAGGCATGATGGCGATAAGAGCTGCGCGTTGTGCAACGCCAATGCTGGCAAGTGCTCCTGCTGCTCCAATTTCAGGATTCAGTGAGCCGTAGTGAGTTAAGAGCTGATTGAGCACAATTGAAACCAGCGTAGCGGCAACCTGCATAACAAAACTTGCAATACCAAGACTCAAAATCTTAAACATAAGTCTTGGCTTGGGGCGCATCTTACTCAAGCGAATATGGAATGCAGCCTGCTTTGAGCAGCACATATACCAAAGTACGGGACAAGCAGCTATACCTTGACCCATAATAGTGGCAACCGCCGAACCCTCAATACCCAGGCGCATTTGAATTACAAAAAGCCAGTTCAAAATGATGCATGAGGTGGTGCCCAAAATATTGGTTCCCAAGGCCAAGTTAGGCTTTCCCATAGTTCTCAAGAAGTTATTCATACCCATACCAAGAGATAGGGTGATAAAACCGCTCATGATTATTTGAACAAAGACCTTAGTTTCATGATAGATTTCTTGACTCGTTCCAATAATCACCAATATGGGATCAATAGCAATAAAACCTAAGAGTGCAATAATGAGGGCCAATATAATGAGCAGAAGGGTAGTGTTGCCAACGGTTTCTTCTACCTCTTCATGCCTGCCTTGCCCCATTAAAATAGCAGTTAAAGCATTGCCACCTTGTCCTGCCATTAATGAAAAACCCATAAGTACCGTCATTACGGGTATAGCCAGGGTGGTAACTGCCACACCAACTTCCCCTAAAGCATGCCCCAAAAAGATAGTATCCACAATGTTATACAGCATGGAACATATCATGCCGATAATAGCGGGGACTGAAAACTCTAGGAGCAGTTTCCCAACTTTTTCTGTTCCCAATCTGCTGGGAGCTTTTTTATGAGTAATTGTCTCAGTCATCTCTGGACCCTGGCATTCCTTAGACAGAAAAACAGTGCCCTGCATCTGTAAGCAGTTGCACTGTTTCAAATTACAATCTTAAATCAGCCTGGCATTTGTATAGCTGTATTTTTGCGTACTCTCCATTATATAAAGCTTGAAAGCCGCATCTATTCTAAAAGGCAGTTATATAGTTAAAGCACATAGTTTAAGCGTCTCTAATTCACATATATTGCTTACTTTGTTTGACCATCTGCAGGACGACCATCTTCAGGACGATCAAGACGTATATATGAGGTCCGCGGACATAGACTTACTGCTAAGCCCCCCACAATAATGCCAAGGTAAAGGCTTAAACAGCGGGTTACAAGCATCATGCCAAAGGCCTCATTAGCAGGCATGATTTTTGCGTAGCTGTGAGCAAAAAAGATTTCAGATGCTCCAGCACCTCCAGGTAGGGGGATGCTTTCGGTGGCAATTACGCAAAGACTTTGTAAGGCAAGCATGGTAAAGAAATTAATATTAAATCCCATAGCATGGGCGATAAACCAAGGAATACTATAAAGAGCTGTCATCTGTAGACAGATAAGTACTGATACCTTAAGCAAAAGCAAGGGATTCTCTTTGGCTCGCTTACCACAGAGTTTATATTCGTCCAAAAACTGCTCAGTCTTTTCTTTGCTGGGGGCAAAGCGTTTGAAGAGGCGGTTTCTTCTCGCCATTCTGGCTAGCTTTCTAATGATTTTTGGTGCTAAGCGTGTTGAGAAGAGCAAGGCTGCAATACAAAGGCTAAAGAGGACCTGTGCTCCAATTCCGTAGGCAACAATCAGCATGCTGGCAGTGTTAGATGCAATGGTAGAAACAGCTCCACAAACAAAGGCAAAAATGGCAAAAAGGCATAAAATAAGGTGGTAGAGCATGTTAAAGGAAAAGAGACTTGAGAGGCATGCGGCAGCAGAGATTCCATCTCTTTGCATCATATAAAACTGGCCAAATTGCCCCGCAGAGCCTCCAGGAGAAATTGAGCTAAAGAAATAATCGCTTAGAGCATAGATATAAGAGCGCATAATACTAACGCGATAACCATTACTGCGCAGCAAGAGCTTATAGCTGAGCGCCTCAAACAGCATGAAAATAAAAAAGCAAGTAGCAGCAAGGCCAAGATAGCTCAATTTAAGCTGAGTTAAGAGCTTCAAAACCTTAGACTTATCTACGCCGTGAGAGGCAATGAGTAGGCCTGCCAATACTATTGCTATAACAATAAGTATGTGGCGTGCAGTCTGGTCGGGGCGTTTTTGGCCTGCACCTTCAACCGCGCCACTTAAGGGTATGCCAGGTTTTTCTGATGTCTGTAGTTTCATAGTTCTCAATTTCCCTTAGCGATTAGACCCTTGTAGCCATTGTAATACCAAGTTGGTGTTTGTGGGACACATGCGGTAGGCTTCAGGATCTGCCGCTCCTGCGCATCCATCGTGCATGACGATAAGGACGGGCAAATTACCCAGGCTTTTTGCCCTGTGGTAGGCAGCCTGTGTCTTGCCAAGTATCTGCGAGCTCTGTTCTAATTTCCAATCACCAAGCAAGCTATCCCAGTGTACTAATCTCAAGCCATATCTCCAGGCAAACAAAATAATGCCAATATTATAAAAACCATGTGGTGGCCTTAGATATCTGGGCTTAAAACCAAGCTCTCTAAAAACTTTGTAGGCACGCTTGAGATCTTGGTAGCTTGACCAAGGCTTGAGAGCTAAGCGATGCTCATATGCATGGATACCCAAGATATGCCCCGCATTTTCTAAGGATTCCAGATATGAGCGGGCAGCTTGTTTGTCCATCTTTTCTAGTTTTGATGCAAGCATAAAAAAGAGTGCACGCTTTGAGCAATGCTCTAGGCAGTCTAAAAGCTTTGGGCTTATCGCCGAGGGCCCGTCATCAAAGCTTATAATGAGCTGGTCCTCTTTGCAGTGCTCAGCCAGTGATTGGCGCAGCTTAGAGCCAAGCCTTCTGCCATAGAGATTAGGCAGTATATAGCAGGCGATAACATAGAGGCCTATGAGTGTGAGAGCAAGAATGGCTAGCTTCATGTCTAAGTGCTACTTTCTATTGTGCCTACCAGCTGCCCTGCGACACATGCTTAATCAAAGCCTGCTCTAAGTTAAATTCTTGCAAGCTTTCTTGCTTTATTTTGCGCATATTTTGCTGGTATAAAGGCAGTTCAGCCCTCAGCTGATGGCTTTGAGCCCGCAGCCTTGATTTATTCATAAGTTGGCCGCCCAGGCTTTCGCTGAGCTTATCGGCAATTCGTTTTGAGTGCCATGGCATGAGAGCAGCTCCAATACCCGCTTCTTCTATAAATTGGGCATTTCCCTTTTCTTGAGGAAGCTTAGGTTGAAGATACCAGATGGGTACTTCGTGAGCTATGGCCTCCATAAGGCTCAGTCCTCCAGGTTTACCAATAATGCAATCTGCCCAGTTAAGCTGCTCTTTCATGTTGTCTACATAGGCATATACTTCAAGGTTTTTAATGCCTGAGTTAGCTAATTTATAGAAAAGCTCGCGATTATCGCCACAGATGACTCTGATCTGAGCATTAAATTGTTCAGAAATTCTTTTGTAAAAGCTTGAATGTTTAGGTAAAAGTCCAAGTCCGCCGCCGCTAATAAGAATCTTTAAGCGTGGTTGATCTTGAATTTTAGTTTTATTGGGCTCTTGGATAAGGGAGCAAACTAAGATTTTATCGCCATCAACTCCTGCTGCTAGCAACTCTTCTTTGGTATGTTCTGAGGGCACGAGGTATAGGTCACATTCATCTTGTATCCAGTACTTGTGAACACTAAAGTCGGTAATGCAGATTACTAGCTTGCTTTTTTGATTGTAGTGGCGTTTATAACTAGCAAGAAAATGAGCGGCCATAGAATATGAGGCAATATAGACATCTGCGGGCTTTTGTTGTGCCTGTTTGTCTAAAACCTTGTGCATCTTGCGTTCAAGAAGGGCTAAGAAGGCAGGATCTTGCTTATCATCTTGGGTAAGTCCTCCCAGATATGAGAGAACCTGTGGGGACCTTACCAAACCCTTATAACAGCCATAAATAAGATCGCTTATTTCAGGCCAAGCTTCTTCATAAAGGTCATAAAGCTTAAGCTCATGAGAACCAGATAAGAGCATATTGAGTGCTTGAGCTGCGGCATAGTGCCCGCTTCCAAACTTACAATAATAAACTGCAAACTTCATAAGATCCCTTTGCTTTAGATAATAGTGCTTGTTTTACGCTCGGTTTATACTATGCGATATATAAGCTATGTATAACATAGCTATGTAATACATAATATAATATAAAACAATGCTTATGTGCAAGAGCTTAAGCTGATACACTTATGAAGAGTTCACAGCAGACAAAGTTCTGGAGGTTGTTCATGAAGGTCTTAATTACTGGTGGAGCAGGCTATATTGGCTCGACTATTGCCTCATGTTGCCTGGATAAAGGCATTACACCAATTATTTTGGATGATTTTAGTAAGGGCCTAAAAAGCTTTGCATCACAGCACAGCTATTATGAAGGTGACATTGCGGATAGAGATCTTATCCAGAAAATTTGTAAAGAACATGAATTAGATGCTGTTATTCATTGTGCAGCAAAGATTGTAGTGCCTGAGTCGGTAAGCATGCCCTTGGCTTATTATGAAAACAATGTGGCAAAATCAATCACCTTGCTAGAGGAGCTTGAAAAAGCAGGGGTAAAACGTTTTATCCTAAGCTCAACTGCCTCTATGTATAAGCCAGGCCCAGATCTTATGGTAGATGAGGACTCAGAGATAGCAAGCAATAGTCCCTATACCTCTTCAAAGATCATGCTTGAGCAAATTATGCAAGATTTTGCCAAGGTAAGTAAGCTAAAGATGCTGGCCTTGCGTTATTTTAATCCCATTGGTGCAGATCCCAAATTAAGGACTGGTTTGCAAAATCCCAAACCAAGCCATGCTTTAGGTAAAATGCTTGAAGCCTACAAAGAGCATAAGCCCTTTACCGTTACCGGAGTTGACTGGCCCACGCGCGACGGTTCAGGTTTGAGAGACTATATTCACGTGTGGGACTTAGCCTGTGCCCATGTAGCTGCACTTGAGCGTTTTGATCAGATTATGGAGCAGTCAAATAAAGAGGGCTATGAGGTAATTAACCTGGGAACCGGAACAGGAACTACCGTTTTTGAGTTGGCTTCTGCCTTTGGTGAGGCAAGCGGTAGGGCGCTTGAAATTATTACCGATAAACCAAGGCCTGGTGATGTGGTGGGCTGTGCTACTCGTTGTGATAAAGCAAAGCGTCTCCTTAATTGGAGTTGCCAGCTTTCAATTGCCCAAGGTGTGCAGCATGCTTTACAGTTTTCAGAAAAGCTTCCTGCAATATTAGAGCAAGAAAAAA
>JAEZZM010000015.1 GCA_023418575.1 Actinomycetes bacterium
AGTTCAAAGTTTTGCGCTAGTTTTTCTCGCAAGGACTTGGATAGGTTAGTCATTTGAGAATAGTCTCTCACCATTTTTTGATGAAGCCATTCAAAGAGCTGAGCTGCTCTAAAGGGCTTTTCTCCCAGGTCATGCATTGCGTTCTTAAGCTCATCAAGACTCATTCCGGCAAGTTCGACGCTTCCAGAACGTGCAGCGCTCTCAGTAAGTGCAGTGCTCTCAGTAAGCGCAGTGCTTTCGGAACGTTTGGTGCTCCCAGTAAGCGCAAGGCTCCTAGCGCATGGAGCGCTTTTAGCACTTCCTGTACCTGCGGCACTCTTGCCCTTATCTGAAGCAGTCATATGAGGAGAAGCTTCAAAACTATCTACCATGAGCTTAATTTCCTTACTATGTTTAAGGCCCTCAGGTCTTTTGCTGCGCCCGCTCAAATGTGAAGAATTAGGCCAAAACGAAGACTTGATATACAATTTATAAGGATAACAAACAAACGATACTGGAAGAAGCGGAACGGAGCCCAAATGAACAAGCAGACTTCGCCAGATCTAGATAAGCGCAATGCAGCTCAGGATGCATATCAAGAGGAAACCATTGATGACATAATGGCTTCTATCATGAAGCAAATTTCACATGAGCAACCTTCACCAGTGGATAGCCAGCATGAAGTGCTTATTGAGCAGGCAGATCCTCTGGATTATGATATTTACAATTATGACGATAAACCCGCAGTTATTCTGGGTCAAACGCTCAATCCTTCAAGCTTTCCAAAATCATCTGCACAAGATAAGAAGTCAGAGCTAGATCAAGTTTCTAATAAGTCTACATCTTCTGTCTCAGCTCCAGATTTACCTGAACAAATCTCAGGACAGGCGTCTGTACAGCAGCTTCCAGCGGAAGCAGTGGCACCCAAAGATCAAAGCGTAGATCAAGCTCGTCAAGACTCAATCAAAAGCTTGGATCAGCTAGATTCTGCAGAAGAAGCCTTTTTTGGGGAGGCTGCCTATAACACTGCAGAAATGCAGCTGCTTGAAGGTGCAGCCAGCATGGATAGTTTGAGAGAGATGCCTGAGGTTGAGCGCACAGAGCAAGATTTTCCTCTGGTAGAAGAGGTAGAACATACTAAGTCAATCCCTTTTATTCCTCCTCAAGAAGCAAGCAATCATGAGGTATATCAAGTAGCCTTTGACTTTGGTGACGGTAAACCATCTAAACTTATAACTGTGCTGCCCTTTATTTTGCACCTGCTTTTGGGCATTGCTGCAGCCGCATATCTGTATGTTCAGCATATAATGCAGCCAGCAAATCCCATAAGCCCCATTGATGATCCGCAGCTTATAAACAACCTCTATTTACTTGCTGCCTTGGTGCTTATAGGAATTATTCTTGGCCTTTTTGTGGCTATTGTCTCTAGACTAAAGGCTCGTGATAAACGCGGCTGGATATCCTCAAGCTTAACCAAGGCAGGCGTGAGCACCTTACTTTGCATTATCTTATGGGCAGTAGCTATGTTTGTATGTGATGCAATAGCGCACGGCCTTATCAGTTTGTAGATCAGTCTTTAATCATCATACTCATCAAGACGCACAGTAAAACAGTACTTATGAAGTGAGGGCATATGAATTCTGGATTGAGCGCACATCGTGAAGTAAAGGTGGCTCTTTTAGTGGGAGGAACCAGCAGGGAGCGCAAGGTTTCTCTTATATCGGGTCAGGGTGTTGAACAGGCGCTTAAAGAGCTTGGCTATAGCTATGAGCTTATAGACACAGGCAAGGCGGACTTTATACAAAAGCTTGAACAGGGGAATTTTGATGTAGCCTTTCTCGCCCTCCATGGTAAAGGGGGAGAAGATGGTTGCATTCAGGGACTCTTAGAGTGCCTGAATATTCCTTACACGGGATCTGGTGTTTTAGCTTCTGCTCTTGCTATGGATAAAACCCGTGCCAAAACCTTTTATCAAGCAGCTGGTTTGCCCACTCCTCACTCAGTTAATTTAGTTAAGGGCGAGGCTTATGATCTAGCAGAGCTCATTGGTGTTGTAGGCGAGAAGAGCGTAGTAAAACCAGCTACAGAGGGCTCTGCTCTTGGTGTGACTATTGTGCACAACGCAAAGGAGCTACAACCAGCCATTGAATCAGCTTTTGAACATGATGAAACCATTTTGGTAGAGCGCTTTATTGAGGGCGTTGAGATAACAGTTGGTGTTCTGGGTAACGATGAGCCACAGGCCCTACCTATAGTGGAGATTATTCCGCATGCGGAATTTTATGATTTTGAAGCAAAATATGAGACAGGCGGCTCTGATCACATTATCCCTGCTCGCATTTCTGAACAGGCTTCTAAGTCAGCCCAGCGCATTGCTATTGGGGCGCATAGAGCTTTGGGGTGTAGAGGTTTTTCTCGTACTGATATTATCATCGACCAATTTGATACCTGCTGGGCTTTAGAAACAAATACCATTCCTGGTATGACACCAACCTCGCTATTTCCTGATGCTGCCCGTCATGCAGGTTTGAGTTTTGCGGATTTGTGCGATAAGCTCATAGCGCTTGCCCTTGAGCATTAGTTTTATGGGGATGTAAACACACAGGACAGTGAAAAGCTTGCTTAGCAAGTCTGCTAAGCAAGCTTTCTAAACAGGCATGTCACAAGCTAGGCAAAACTACCTCTGAAGCCATAAGTGTTCCACAATTATCTTTAATTTAGAACAATTCGTGATTAAATCCTAGTTTTTTACCAGTATTTGTAATATCCTACTTACAGGTAGGGAATAGGTTCCCTTAAGGAGGTAACAAGGATATGCAGATTTCCACAAAAGGACGGTATGCCCTGCGAATGATGGTAGATCTGGCAAGTGCAAGCGGAGAAAGTGAAAGCTACATCCCTTTAAGACAGGTGGCTGAACGCCAGGGTATTTCTGAGAAGTACCTTGAGCAGATTATCAGGCCACTTGCTCATGCGGGTCTAGTAAAAAGTGCTCGTGGAGTCATGGGAGGTTATCGCCTTGCCTTGCCCGCTTCTGAGATTACCGTAGGTAGGGTGCTTAGAACCGTAGAAGGAGATCTAGCGCCTGTACCCTGCGTTGGTAATACCACTCAGACATGTGAGCACCGCGACCACTGCGCAACTATTGGCGTATGGCGCTCTATAAAAGAGTCGGTTGAGCAAGTAGTTGATCATGTAAGCATCCAGCAATTAGTGGATGAGAGCAAGGGTAATTTATCCGTATGCCCTTAAAGATTTAAGAAACTGTCTTAAAAATGGAGAGGGTCTACGATAAGACCGTAGATATAAAGGATAGAACAATAATGTCAAAGGATACACCACGTTTTGTGTATGCAGATAATGCAGCAACAACCCAGATAGCCCCAGAGGTATTAGAGGCTATGATGCCTTGGCTCACTGAAGGCTATGGTAATGCAAACGGTTTTTATGCCTTAGGTGTAGAGGCAAAACGAGAGCTTGAATCATGTAGAGAGCGCGTTGCCGCCTGTATTAATGCTGAAAGCCGTGAGATTTATTTTACCAGTGGTGGCACTGAGTGTGATAACTGGGCTATTAGAGGAACCTTAGAAGCGCAACGCAAAAAAGGAAAACATATTATCACCTCTGCTATTGAGCACCATGCTATCACTCACACCTTAGCTCATTTGGAAAAATTAGGTGAAGTGGAAGCTACGTATCTCCCTGTTGATCAGCGTGGACGTGTTAGCGTAGAAGATCTCAAGGCAGCGCTTAGACCGGATACGGTTTTAGTAAGCATTATGCTGGGCAATAACGAGATTGGAACCATTCAAAATATTAAAGAACTTGCTGCCTGCGCCCATGAGCACAAGGTTTTGTTCCATACAGACGCAGTTCAGGCAATTGGTCATATACCAGTGGATGTCAAAGAGCTTGGCGTTGATATGATGTCATCTTCGGGCCATAAGTTTCATGGACCAAAAGGCGTTGGCTTTATGTATCTCAAGCGTGGCGTGCGCCTTCCAGCTTTGTTAACGGGCGGTGGCCATGAATCTAATAGGCGCTCAGGTACCGAAAACATTGCCTCTATCGTGGGTATTACCAAGGCTTTAGAGCTTGCAGTTGAAAAGCTCCCTACAGAGACTAAGCGTCTTGCAAAGATGCGTGACCGCCTTATGAATGAGCTTTGCGATAAGATCCCATATTGCTATTCAACAGGAGATAGAGATAACAGGCTTCCCGGTATTGCCTCAGTAGCCATTGAGTGCATAGAGGGAGAGTCTCTCACCTTGATGCTTGATATGAATGGTGTTTGTGTATCATCAGGTTCAGCCTGTTCAAGTGGTGATCTTGACCCCAGCCATGTGCTTTTAGCTATTGGCCTTATACATGAACAAGCTCATGGTTCGGTGCGCATGTCCTTATCGGATATGAATACTGAGGAAGACGTAGACCACATTATTGAGGTTATGCCGGGCATTGTAGAAAAGCTCCGCTTTATGTCACCTATGTGGGAGGACAGAATCAAAGAGCTCAAAGCCCAAGGTTTAAGCCCCATGACTGACCCTCAAGCTTTTGCTGTAAAGCGTTGGGGATATGACAACAAGTAAATAGACAGAGAGGTATCCAGTATGCTGTATTCTGATAAGGTAATGGACCATTTCAACAACCCTCGCAATGTGGGTGAACTTGATGATGCTAATGCCGTAGGTGAAGTGGGCAACGCAAAGTGCGGCGACATCATGAAGATGTTTTTGAAAATTAATCCTGATACCAGCGTTATTGAGGATGTTCGTTTTAAGACCTATGGCTGCGGTGCTGCAGTTGCTACCAGTTCAATGGCAACCGAGCTAGTTAAAGGCAAGACAATTGAGCAGGCCTTGGGCGTAAGCAACAAGGCGGTAGCAGAAGCTCTTGATGGGCTTCCCCCTGTTAAGGTGCACTGTTCTCTCTTGGCTGAAGAGGCAATTCATGCAGCTATTGAAGATTACTACAAGCGTCAAGGTATTGACCCTTCAACTGTTATGAAGCCTCTTGATCATCCAGAGGATTTGCACGCACATGCCCATGCGCATGAAGATTAGGATTGAGGTTCTAAGATGCTTGCACGCAGCATTGCCGATACCGTTGGTTCAACACCACTGGTAGATATTTCAGCTCTTGCCCATAAACGTGGTGCAGATGAGTCAACAAAAGTTTATGCAAAACTTGAGTACTTTAACCCCAGTTCATCAGTTAAAGACAGGGCTGCCTTAGGTATTATTTTAGCTGCCGAGAAAAACGGTGCCTTAAAACCTGGAGGCACCATAGTAGAAGCAACCTCAGGTAACACAGGTGTAGCTCTGGCTGCCCTTGCTGCTTCAAGAGGCTATAAGATGGTGGTGTGCATGCCAGAGACCATGAGTCTTGAGCGTAGGCAGCTTATGAAGCACCTGGGAGCAGAGCTTGTGTTAACCCCAGGCGATAAGGGTATTAAGGGCGCTCTTGAAGAAGCACAGCGTATCTGCGATGAGCGCGGTGCTATCATGGCTTGCCAGTTTGAAAATGAGGCAAATGTAGAGATGCATCGCCAGACTACCGGACCTGAAATTTGGAATGATACCTACACCATGGTAGATGTCTTTATAGCAGGCATTGGTAGTGGCGGAACCTTAAGTGGTGCTGGTATGGCACTCAAAGAGCTCAACCCCCAAATAGAGGTGGTAGCAGTTGAGCCCAGTGACTCTGCTGTATTAAGTGGTAAAGAGCCTGGCAAACATGGTATTCAAGGCATAGGACCAGGTTTTATCGCCCCCATTGTAAGACGTGATCTTATCGATAAAATCTGCACTGTAGAGACAGAGGATGCCTATCAAACTTCAAGGGCACTTGCACAAGAAGCAGGTATATTGGCGGGAATTTCTTCTGGTGCAGCAGTTAAAGCTGCCTTTGACTTGGCAGCTCAAGAAGAATACAAGGATAAGACCTTGGTGGTCATTCTTCCTGATACTGCAGAGCGCTATCTCTCCACTCCTTTATTTGAGGACTAGAAGATACAGCTAACATTCATATTTGCTTGCTAGAATAAGCTTATGAATGAGACTATACCACAGGGCTTTGAGGCCTATTTTTCATCAAAAAAGATTAGTGCGCAGCGTGAAAATTTAAAGGTGCTGTGCTATTCACTCAAGCAGCTCGAGGGACGCGACTTAAGCGACCTTGAGCTGTTGCGTGCTCGGGCACTAAAAAATTATGAGGAGAAACATCAAATTAAGCTACCAGCTTCTAGCTTAAGCCTTGAGCTTTCAAGCTTACCACCAGGGCTTACGCCTGCAGATAAGCTCCTTATGAAAGCCTATGATGAACAGGATGACTTGGTTGCCTATGCCCAGGTAATCTGCTCATGGCCTGAGGAAAAAACCTGGACTATAGATCAGCTACTTCTTGATCCTGATAAGGCACACCAAGGCTTAGGTTCTAAGCTCATCAATATTATTGAAAACTTAGCGCGAACTGCAGAGGTGGGTGTTACCAGTATAATTTCCACCCCTTCTAGGCCAAAGTCTGAAAGTTTTTGGAAAGCTATAGGCTATAAAGAGCTTGATAAAGACCAGGCACAAAAGGTACCCTTAAGTACGGCAGAGCGCAGTGAGCCAGCCGTTTTAAGCTTAAGAAAAGAGCTATAGCTAAGAGGCGGATAAGCTTAGAGGAGATAGCATATGGTACGTTTTTCTCGCCTGCAGCAAGGCTCAAAACAAGAAGATACTGCTTTTGATGCGCTTTTACTTCCCAACACTGATCACGATATTATCAAGCAATATAAAAGTCTCCCCGAGCGAGCATATGGTCGCAGCTTTGGTCTCATAGAAGAAGAACTTGTTTTTATTGACACTGAAACCAGCGGCCTTGACCTTAATAGCTGTGAACTTATTCAAGTTGCGGCTATAAGAATGATGGGCGATAAGGAACTATCTTCATTTAACGCTTACATTAAACCGTCCAAACCCATCTCTCAAGAGATTTCTGAACTCACAGGCATTAGCAATGAGCTTTTGGAACAAGCTCAAGAGGCAGACCTTGTACTTAAGGATTTTGCTGACTTTGTTGCAGGCTCTCCGGTGGTTGCTCATAATGCTAGTTTTGACAGAGCTTTTTTAGAAAAACAATCCCCCAGTTTTATTACGGAGCATTGGGTGGATTCTTTGACTCTAGCACGCATAGCCTTGCCCAGATTTGCACACCACAGGCTTAGTGACTTGGTTGCAGCCTTTGCTTTGTCAGAGCAGGTAAGTCATAACGCTATGGATGACGCCCGCGCTCTAGCCGCTCTTTGGCGTATTTTACTTACTGCATTAAGTGATTTGCCTGCAGGTTTGTTAGTTCGCTTATCTCAGATGCATGCAGAGCATGACTGGAGTCTCAGACCTATTTTTTCTCACCTAGCTCAAGAGATGCCTCAGGCAGTTTTTTCTTTAAGCGCAGAGCGCGATGAGAGATTACAGGCGTTTAAAGAGGGACTTTTTAAGAATCAGGCAAGCCCTAGAAGAAAACTTAACTATGGAGCCATGGGTAAGCATATTCATGATTTGAGCTCCAAAGATTATGATGAGATGGATGAGGCAGAGCGTATCTCTGCACTCTATCCTGAGGAAAGCTCTTTTATGAGCTACAGCTTTCCCAGCCAAATAGAAATAGAAGAGCAATTTAGCTCTGAGGGCTTAGTTGGAAAGATGTATGAAAACTATGAGCAGCGCACAGAGCAGCTTGCTATGGCTCAGGAGGTTAACCGAGCTTTTTCTAGTTCTAGCTTTAGCGCAATAGAAGCAGGAACAGGTGTTGGTAAGTCCATAGCCTATCTTGTCCCCAGTCTCCTTTTTGCGCTCAAATCTCAAACTACGGTTGCGGTAGCCACTAAGACTAACGCGCTTATGGACCAGCTTATGTATAGAGAGCTTCCGCTTTTATCGGATGCCTTATATGCAAGTACAGGAGAGCAGCTGCGCTATCTTGCGCTTAAAGGTTATGAGCACTATCCCTGCTTACGTAAGCTAGAGCGTTTTGTTGCTGCAGCTGCTCCTGAGCATATTTCTGATGCAAGCTTAAGTATGGCAGCCTGCGTTTTAAGCTTTGCCTGCCAGTCATCGGTGGGGGATTTAGATCTTATTAATTTACAGTGGTCAAAGCTTCCCAAACAAGAAATTTGTACCACAGCTGCTGCCTGTCACAAAAAAGCCTGTCCCTTTTTTGCGCAACGCTGCTTTATCCATGGGCAACGCAAAAACGCTGCATTAATGGATATTGTTATCACCAACCATGCTCTTATGTTTAGAAATGTTGCCAGCGATTTTGCTATATTGCCAGCTATTAGACATTGGATTATGGACGAGGCACATGCCTTAGAGGCAGAGGCACGCAAGCAATGGGCCTTACGTTGCAGCAAATCTGAGCTAGATAGGCTGTTAAACAGCATGCTCTTTGAGCGCGGGGGATCATGCGCGCGTTTAGAACAGATAGCTAAGCGAGAAGAGGGGGCCACGCTCTTATCGGCATCTCTTACCAAACTTAGTTTAGCGGCCAGTCCTTTGCGTATAAGCTGCTTTAATTTTTATGAGGCCTTGTCTGAGCTTAAAAAAAGCACAGGTCAAAGTACAGCTCAAAGCGCTGCTCACAACTATGATTTTTCTGAACTGTGGGTAAGCAAAGAGCTTAGAGAGAGTGCGTATTGGGCAGCTTTAGAAAGCTTTGCGCAAAAGTTTTATCATGATCTGGAAGAGTTTAAAAAGCTTTTGGCTGAGCTTTTAGATATATGCACCCAGTATGATGAGCGTGAATCCTTAATTACAGAGCTGCAGTTTAGCCACTCTCAGATTGTTGAGCAGCTTGACTGTTTAAGAAGCTTTTTTGTTGAGCCCTGCGATAATGGCGTATATTCTTTGCGCTTGGATAATAGGAAAGACTCCTCTGAGCACAGCCTGTCTTTAGAGTTTTTGGATCTGGGCAAGATCTTTGCAGAAGATTTGTATCCAGAGCTAGAATCAGTAGTCTTTACCAGTGCAACCATTGCGGTGGGAAAAGATTTTAGCTATTTTTGCAATGCTTTGGGATTAAATTTGCTGCCTCAAGATAAGGTTTCAAGCTTAAAGCTTAAGTCTTCATATGACTATGATCATAAGATGGGCATAATTGTGCCTACAGATCTACCTGAGCCCAACACAAAAGACTATCTAAGGGACATGGCTGAGTTTTTACTTGAGGTACATCAAGGTATGCAGGGTTCAGTCTTGACCTTATTTACCAACAGAAAAGAGATGGAGTATCTTTATGAGGTGCTAGCTCCCCAACTGGCGCAAGAGGGTCTGCAACTTATTTGTCAAAAACGCGGCACACAGGCAAAGCAGCTGAGAGATATGTTTATTGCCGATAAAAGCTGCTCTCTTTTTGCCCTTAAATCTTTTTGGGAGGGCTTTGATGCTCAGGGCGATACCTTGCGCTGTGTGGTAATACCTAAGCTACCGTTTCCAACTCCCAATAATCCGCTTTCACAAGAACGCAGAGCCCAAGATAGACAGGCGTGGTTTAAATATGATCTCCCAGAATCTGTGATTGCAGTAAAGCAGGCTGCCGGACGATTAATACGCTCCTCTAGCGATACAGGATGTCTAATATTGGCAGACAGACGCGTTTTAACTAAAGCCTATGGCGCTTCTTTTTTGCGCTCCATGCCCAAGGAAGAGTATCAGCTGATCTCAAAAACAGAGATAAAAAAGTATCTGGAAATGTGGCATCGCATATTTATGAATTAATGCGCATCTGCCTCTTGCCTATCTGCCTCTTGTTTATCTGCCTGCTCAATAAGCCAGCATGTTTCTTGATAGACCAAATCAATAAGATACTTTGGTGCAAGTGCTGCTACCTCGGCTAAGCAAGCGGTAATTTGGCGTGCAAGCCAGCGGTTGGGAAAAAGAGGTATGCGCGCAAAGAATAGAGGTCTTTCATCACGTTCTAAGAGATTTGATTCAAAAAATAATTGAGATGCTTTTTGGTGATTAAGCGATAAAATCTCAAGATAAGGCCAGTCAAATTCTTGAAGAACTAAATCTGAATAAAAAGCCAAATAAGCATAGTCTAGCTTGTTTTTATCGTCTTTAATCTGGCGTTTCATCTGTTCTAAAGGCAGGCCATACTTGCCTCTAAGCTGCTCAACAGGAATCTTTTCTGCATCAAAATGCTCATCTAAGAGCTTAAATTCTTTGATTCTATCAAGTCTAAAGGTGCGCAGGGCCTTTGCTTTTCTGCACCATGCCTCAAGATACCAACGACCATCAGCAAAAAATACTTGATGCGCTTCTATGGCGCGCACAGATTTAAGTGCTTTTAGATCAGAGGTAGAGCTATAGCTTATGAGGGCTACGCGTTTATCGGCTGCTGCTTGATTGATAAGATTCATAAGATTGGCCTGCGGCTTTGTTTGCGCATAGTGAAGGCGCTGCTCTAAATCATGAGATTTAAATTCTGGAGAGCCACCGGCATGAAGCAGCTTTTGGTATAAGGGATCATTGTTATCTATGCCAGCCAGACTGAGGGCATAGCATAAGGCTTGGGTTTCTTTGTGCGATAAGCGCAGAGCCTGGGATACCTGTGGCAAGCCCGACCAAATAACAGCTTCATTATTGCTGGTAAATAGGTTAATACGCTGTATGTCGTCCACGCCACAGCAGGCAAGGCGCATTAAGTCCTCTTGCATGAGCTTAGTGCTTACGTTAAATTCTTGCGCCAAGGAATCAATATTAAGTTTAGTATGCGCCTTTGAAAGATGCTGTATAAGGTTAAGCATGCGTCGTGCTTGTTGTACCTGTGATGTTCTTCCCATGGGCTGCCTAGCCTTCTTGTTCAGTCTTGTGATTCGTGTCGTGAGCGTCACCTTTGGCCTTATGTTGTGCGCTCCCCTGGGCGTCACTCCAAGCGTCTCTTTGAGCTGCGCGCTGGTCCGTGTGCTGGGCGTCACTCCAAGCGTCACGCTGAGCCGTGCGCTGAGTTTTACTTTTGGGCTTGTGCATCTGCTTCAGTTTTAAAAGCCCTTGAGCGTAGTGTTTGCGCAGGCTTTCAGGACTCATTGGCCTCATTTCAATATCTTGAGCAGCGCAAAATCTTGCAAGTTCTGCGCATCCCTTGAAATCTATTTCCCATATCAGAGAACCGTCATCTTGGACTATAAGCTGCCCTTTTGATTGCGTAAGATCAGGAGCCCTCCATGCATCTTCTTGCTTGATGGCAATACGACCGCTTTGCACAGGGCCATCTTGATACTGAAAAGGCAGGCCGATAAAATCCTGCACCTTAATGTCAAAGGCTTCAAAATCAGGGCTTTTGGGTTTTTTGGTATTGATCCGCAGGTCTTGGATTCTATCAAGTCTAAAGGTTCGCCAGTCTAGCTTGCTTAAATCATATGCCAAAAGATACCAGTGCTGAGAAAGTTTAAAGAGACCAGCAGCTTGAACACAGCGCTCCAGATTTGAAGCTTGCTTGGACTTTGAGCCTTGTATGGAGCTTGAGCCTTGATCTGCTCGCGTAGCTTTATCTGTTCCATATTGTATGTAAAGGTTTTTTCTTCTCAGCAGAGCTTCTTCAATAGAGTTCAGAAAGCCTAAGCTCTTTAAGCGCTCTTGTTCAAGTAATTGTTCTTCCTGAGCCACAGAGGCATAGGCAGCCTTAATAAGCTGTGAGAGCCTGCTTTTTGGGTCTAGACCCACACTTAGGTCAGTCCCTTGAGTTGTAGCGCCCTTATCGCCTGTTACCTCATTTTCTGCAGTGCCTGTATTATTGTCAGCGGCGTCCTTGCTAGAGGCTTTTATGTGAGGTGACCTTGTATCAGGTGGTCTTGTGTCAGATAGCTTTGTATGAGGTGGCTTTGTATCAGGTGGTCTTGTATCAGATAGCTTTGTATCAGACAAGCTTGTATCGCCCCATATATCCTCATCATCTTCAGCTTCCCACAACAGGCGATCTTCTTCCTCTAAGTCAATTTCTTGAGCAGATGAGCCTTTGAGTTTATTGAGAGCATAGCGCAGATCTTCCTGAAAAGGAAATTGAGGATCATCCAAGAAGCTAAAGGAGAGTGCTTGCAGGGTCATGCGCTCTGCAGCGCTGAGCTCAAGTTCATGCATAAAGGATGATTTGGGGTCAATAAAGTATTTATTCTCTGCAGTGAGTTCAATAATAAAGCCCGCTTCTTTTAAACGATCCTTATCACGATTAAAGCTGCGTAAAAAAGCTGCCTCATCTAAGGAGCTGTCATAACCTATGTGAGGGTCAAATCTGATATCTTGAGCAGAAAGAGGGTGGGAAGCATGGCTTAAGGCTAAAGCAAGATTTACAATGCGCTCATCAGTGGGGATACGCTCAGTTGAGGACATTGTGCCATACCTTTCCTTGAACTAAAAGCAAAAGAGGCAGATAAAAGCTGTTTTATCTGCAGATAACTGTGAGTTTTGTACCCTATAGCCCAGATGATTAAGCTTTGTACTCTTGTCTAATTTGTGCAACTTATAAGACTTAATAAAATTTTCATCTTCTATGATAACTTTTAGGCTCAGTCCTGCTATTATTAAAATTTAGTATTACACAATCCGAAATTAACGCAGCCAGAAAGGAACTCATCGGATGAGTGCTACTACACCACCACAAAATCCTGATAATAAGCAGCAGGATCAAAACATAGAACTTCTTCAAGAGGGTCAAGAGCTTCAAGGCTCTCCCAAGACCTATGATTCTTTTGAATATCCCAGTTATGATATTGATGATGATTCACCTTATTCTTCTGAATATGTAAGCAATTATGTGCCTAATACAGAGCTTTTACAGCGCGCTAACATGCCTTTGCCTTCTCATGTGGCTTCGCAAGTAGCTGCGCAGGGCTCACAGCAGGCTGGGCAAGAGGGCTCTGGAGCTGTTGCGGCTTATGCAGCACAGGAAAGTGCGCGCAAGAAAAAGAAGGCTACCATAGCCATCATCATTATTGCGCTTTTGCTAGCTGTCTTAATTGCAGTAGTGGGTTTTTTTGCTTATCGTGCGCATCAGCATATGCAAATTAATAATCAAGTATCAGATGGTATCACCGAAGTTATAGGATCGCTTTCAAAAACTGATGAGTATCTGGTTAAACTTGACCAGCTTTTATCGGCAACAATAAACCCTGATGAATTAAATCAGCTGCAAACTATGAGTTCACAGGCTGAGGCTCAAATTGCTTTGCTTAAAGATGCGCAAAACAAGGTAAATGCGCTTTCTGATAAACGAGAGTTCTTTAATGAAGAGCAAACTGAGGTTATTGCAGCACTTAGCAGCTCAATTGACGGCAGAAATAAGATGATCGATGCAGGAAGCAAGATCTTATCTCAAGATGTTTTGGTCTCTCAGGCGCGTGTCCATGTCAACGGGGCTTATGCCAATATAGTGGAGGCGGACTCTAAGGTGCGCGAAGCTCTTGATCAGGCCAAAAAATATGCTGAGCAAGAAAAAAGCAAGGCTTCTGAACAGCTTAAGAACGCTACTGCTTCCAATAATAAAAAGAAAAAAGACCAGGCCGATCAAAGCGCAGCTATTACTGCACAGTCAGTGGTTGACTTAGATCAGCAGGCCTTAGAGGCGCTTTCAAATGCAAGTCTGGAGCTGCAAAAAGCAAAGGCAGCCCTGCCAGAGGTTGATTTGAGCCCCATTGAGAAATACCTTGAGGCTAAGCAAAAGGCCGTAAGCATCTTGAAAGAAGTTGATACGGCAGTTGCAGAAAATAAGGTTAAAGACGCGGTTGCAAAAGTTAAAGAATATAATGATGCGGATGCTGAAGTTAAGCCTTTAGCAGAGGCTCTCCCTGCTTCACCTGAGCAAATATATGAGAGCTATTACCAGTCAAAGGTAGCTGATCTTGAGAAGCTTTATGATGAGGCTCGCAAGGCAGTAGCTCAAGCTGATGGAGTTATCAGACGCTATCAGGGAATTAAGACTCAAGAGAACGCAAGTGCAGCTGCAAACCCTCTTGGAGCTGCAAACTCTGGCAGCACTAATGCAAGTGCAGCAAGCAGCCCTCAATCTAATACAAGTAATGCGCGCTAATTTCTGGAGGTTAGATAGATAATGTCAGATCTTACAAAGTATGTAGCTCAACTAACAGATGAGCTGGGCGCGCGTCCCGCTAATACAGAAGAAGAATATGTTGCCGCTTCTGAAATTGAAAACATTATGAAGCAGCGCGGGCTTGAGACGGTTATTCAAGAGTTTCCTGTGCCCGTTTTTTCTGGCTTTGCTACTAATGTCTTATATGCCTGCATGGTGCTTTTAGCCCTGCTTTCACATATTCATTGGATAGTAGGTTTAATATGCTTGCTTCTGTCTATAGTGTGCCTTGCTTTGTATGGGCTTGAATTTACAGGTAGAGGACTTATTTCAAGACTTTCTTTTAATGGAACCAGCCAAAATGTTATTGGTCGTCACCCAGGCACGGCTGCAGCTCCTGGAAGAAGACCCAAACCAGTAATTATTATTGCTAATTATGATTCACCTAAGGTTGACTTGCTTAGAAATCCAAAGCTTGCATCCTTGAGCCCTTATTTACATATAGTGAACTTGGCTTGCATGATAGCTATTCCAGTTTTGCTGCTTTTAAAGAGCTTAAGTTTTATGGTAAATCTCACAAACGTATTTTGGGTGCTTGCTCTTATTGCTGCTGTGCCGCTTTTAATTCACGCAGTATGCGGGCTTTTACAGCACTTTAGCTTGGGTTATGTTCAGGGTGCAAATGATAATGCCTCTGGTGTTGCTGCAATGCTGGGGGTTCTTGAGCGTGTTAGACCACAAGGAGGATATGCCTTATCGGATGCTTCATATGATGGGGATTATGAAGATGAATATGCTGATGAATATGCCGATGAGTATCTTGATGGTGCATATGCCGATGAGTACGCTGATGATACATATGAGTCAGATGAAGCATATGGGGCTGAAGCTCATGAGGAATATACTGACGAGCGTGGCGGCGATCAGCATGATGCTGGGCGTTTAATTGATAGACGTCCTGCTAACAGGCGCAGTGCTGATGAGCACCATGATGTATCTGTTTCCGATAAAGGCGCAGCTCAAATGACAAAGAGAGCTAAAAAGGCTGTGCGCCGTGGTGCAGGTGTTGCTCGTGCAGCTGGTATTATTCCTGAGAATGTGAAGCTTGTCTATCTTGATCAGGATTCAGATTTTGCACCAGCTGAGCAGCTTGATAATGCTGATAGCACTGATAAGAAGCAGGGCTTTGCTTCAGGCTCTCAGGGCCAAGATAAGATGGGGCTTGATAAAGCAGAGGCAGAACTGCTTGAGCAAGAGCAAGAACAAGAGCAGGAGCAGGGATATAATCCCCGTAAGGAACAGGAGCGCAGGCAAGCTGCAGCTCAACAGCAAAAAAGCAGCAAGCCAGCTGAGACTTTGCGCTCAAGGTTTGCAGACCTGCCTATTGATTACAAGCGTGAAAAGACGCAGAACAAAGTGATAGCAGCTTCTACAGCAGGGGCAGCCACGGCGGCGGGGGCAAGCTCAGCCGTCAGCGCGGCAGCAGGTACAACCGCAAATACTGCGTCTAGCACGGCCGCAAGCGCTGCGGCAACGGCAGAAAGGCCAGGGCTAACTGCAGAGACTAAAGCCAAGACTGAAACCAAGACTGAAGCTGCAATAAATACCAGTTCTAAAATGAACTCTGAGCCAGAAGAGGCCTTTGAGCCTGTGCTCAAAGAAGTTTTGTCTGAAGGCTTGCAGCAAGAAGAGCTTCAACTCCCGGAATATGATGCAAAGAGTGCAGTCGACGCAGCAAGAAAATCTGGCCGCATTAAAGATGAGCCTCTGCCAGAGCTTATTTTGAGCGAGCCAAAAGCACAAGACACTATCTCATTGGTTGGCATTAAAGATACCAAGCAGCAGCTTGATGATTCATATCAGGATCTTGTATACCAAGATGAGTCAGGCTATCAAGACGGATTAGCACAGCAAGAGCCTATGGATGATTGGGGACAAAGCAGCTATCGTCCCAATAGAAAAGCAAAGCTGCTTGATCTGCCCGACCCGTCCGTATCGGCCGTTGATCCTTACAGCGTGGCTGACCTGCAGCCTGTAGGAGATTTCAACCCTGATGACTTCCCTGCTGATGAGTTTGAGACGGGCACCTTTGTTGCCCAGCCTGCAGAGCAGGATCAGGGCTTATCGCCACAAGATTATGAGATTGACATGCCCAAAGAGAATGCCTTTAGGCGTTTTGGCGATAAGATAGGATCGCTCTTCTCAAGATCTGATAAGTCTTCCAGAGCACAAGCATCTAGATCACGTGCAGGGTCAAGATCAAGGAGGGCTCAAGAGGAGGAGTCACTAAGCGATTGGCTTGGTGTTGACGAGGGCTTTGATGCTAAAAAAGATGGCAGAAAGATTGGCTCTTGGGATAACTTTAGTGATGAGGATAGATCTTGGCGTGGCGGAGGTACCTATATTCCTGCGGCAGATGAGGCTGTAGATACAGGCCAAGAGAACTGGGATGAGCAGGGCATCTTTGATGAAGATGCAGAGCCCATGGAACTTGTGGATAGGCGTGAGGTAAGAGAGGCCATTATGGCCATGGATGATTCTGACCTTACCAGTCATGAGATATGGTTTGTGGCAACGGGTGCTTCTTCACATGATCATGCCGGTGTTAAGGCCTTCTTGCAGGAATATAAAAATGAGCTGCGTGGAGCCTTTGTTATTCACCTTAGAGCAGTGGGCTCAGGCAAGCTTACTCTTATTACCAAAGAAGGAGCGTATGCACGCAGGAATGCTGATCGTAGGTTGGTAAATCTTATGCGTCGTGTGGGCAAGGATCTGGCTCGTCCTTTGGATACAGCAGAGCTAAGCTGGACTGATACAGAGGCTAGCACCTTCTTACGTGCAGGATTTAGAGGTTTAAGCCTTATGGGTCTTACTAAGGGCGTACCTGCCTTAAGCTCATGGACGGGCGATACTGCAGACAAGCTTGACGAGGAGCAAATTGCCTCTGCGGTGGATATAATTACCGAGACTATTCGCCGTTCATAACAAGCATTAGGGATAAAACAAACTCATGAATATTATTATTGTTGGCTGCGGGCGTGTGGGCTCGCAGCTGGCGGTTTTACTATCACGAGCCGGTCATAACGTATCGGTTATAGACAAAGAACAGTCTGCATTTAGAAGTCTGGGTCGTGACTTTAATGGACATACCATTAAGGGCTTAGGTTTTGACGAGGATGTCTTAGAGCATGCCGGCATAGAGTCAGCTGATGTTGTGGTAGCTGCTACAAACTTGGATAACACTAATCTTATGACGGCAGAAGTTGCTCGCAGACTGTATGAGGTGCAGCATGTAATCACCCGTCTTTCTAATCCAGACAGAGCCTCAGCGTATATTCAACTGGGTCTTGATTTTGTGTGCGGAACTAGCCTGGTGAGTGAAGAGCTGTATTCCAAAATTATTTCTGGCCACGGACACCACATGGATACCTTTGGCGACTTTGAGCTCTTAAGTTTTTCTTTTAAAAGTCCCACAGGTCAAACGGTAAAAGTTGGCGATATTGAGCGTCCCCGAGAAATTAGAATTGTGCTCTTTGAGCATGAGGAACTAAGTATGACCCCAACAGCAGATTCTGTACTACATGATGGCGATAAGGTCATAGCGGCAGTCCACCAGGATTATCTTAAAGATTTTGAGATTTATATTAAGGCGTAGTGTTAGGGTGTAGTGTTAGGGTGCAATATTAGGGCGTAGTCTATGTACATTGTTATTGCTGGTGGAGGAAAGATTGCAGAATATCTTGCTCACACCTTGCTTAAGCAAAATCATGAGGTTGTGGTTATAGAAAAGCGTGAAAGCCTAGCAGAACAGCTGGTAGAAACGCTTACAGGCCGCATTATGATAATTCAGGGTGACTGCTGTGATTCTGATATTTTAGAGGATGCGGGTATTAGAGACGCAGATATTTTTGTGGCTACCACAGGTAAAGATGATGATAATTTGGTAGCCTGCGAAGTAGCAGGTACCTTGTTTAATACGCCCCGTATTATCGCCCGTGTAAACAATCCAAAAAATGAGCGTATTTTTAGAAAGCTGGGAATAGAGGCTATTTCTTCTACCTCGGTTATTAGCCATTTAATTGAGGAAGAGGCGGTATCTCAAGATATTAAAATGGTGCTTTCTTTGCGCCAAGGTGATCTAAGCCTTATGGAGATTGAAGTGCCCAGGAAGGCAAAGTTATCTTCAATTTCTGGTGTGCGTGTGGCAGATTTAGAGCTACCCAGCTCTAGTGTGCTTATAGCTCTTGAACGAGGAGATAGTCTGGATACCATTAATGGTGATACGCTTATTATGCCAGGTGATTTGGTGGTTGCTTGTGTGCGTAGCGATAAGGCCGATCAGTTAAGAAGGGTATTTCAGTCATTATAGCGCGTGCTATAGCGCTTGCTAATTTTGTGCGCTGTCTTGTGCTGCGTTTTAGCGTTCAATCGTTTAGTGTTTCAGAGTTTTAGTATCAGCGTTCCAGTGCTTAGTGTTTCAGTCTTTTAGCGTTTCAACGTTTCAACGTTCCAGTGCTTCAGTCTGTGTAGTATAATTAGTAGGCTATAGATGCGCGGGCGTCGCCAAGTGGTAAGGCACCAGCTTCCCAAGCTGGTATTCGCGGGTTCGAGTCCCGTCGCCCGCTCCAGTGCTAAGGTTTAAGCTCCCCATTCTGGGAGCTTTTTTGTTGTCTAAAAGCTCTGGTAGATAGCGGTTTTAGAGATGTTTCTCCAGTGCTGGAGTCGTGTTCTAAGTCTGCTTACGGGTGCTTTGAGAGGTCGTTTGGAGGCCTGTTTTGCTGAGTGTAGTGAGGCGGGCGAAAAATTTTGCACACACCTGCTCCCGGTTTTTGTCTTGCGTCAAAAAGTTAGGGCTTGCGTCAAAAGGTTTGTTTGTCGATCCATTTTATACTGTAAGGCGGAAAGCGCATAACGTCCTACTTGATACCATCGCTCAATGCTCATGTACGGTAAAGTATCACAAGAAAATTATGTCGAATTGACAGCCGCCTCCGCTATACCGAATAAGGAAATAAAGAGTCCTCAAATTTTGCGCTACTAAATGAAGACGAGCGGAAGTAAT
>JAEZZM010000001.1 GCA_023418575.1 Actinomycetes bacterium
TGCAAGGGCTCTACCCTAAGACCCCTAAGCTCAAGCTCTTTTGCGCTGGTGGTTGCCATGCTTATACTGTTTTGTCTCTGTTCAAGAGAAGACCTTAGGCTTGCGCAACGTGTGCTTAGATGCTTGATGCGCTCTAAAACCGTAGCACTATCAATATCTAATCTAGAGCGCTCCTGGTGTGCCTGACGTTCCTCATAACGAGCTTTTTCAAGCTTTTCCCTAAAACCTATAAGCAAGGATTCTATATCACCTTTCTCAGCACTGAGCTCTTCTAGGTTTTGTTTGCTGTGCTCTATTTGTTCTTGAGTCTCTTTGCTTCGCTCTATAAGAGATTTTCTCTTATCTCCCAGGACAATGAGCTCTGCATCTCCTTGAGCAATTGCCTGTTCCAGACGATCAAGCTCTTTTATACAAATATCAAATTGCGCCTTAACTTGAGCCAGTTCAAGAGCTCCTTTTTGCTGTTCTTCTCGTGCTGCAACAATTGCTGCTTCCACCTGCTCTAACTTTCTTTTAGCAGTATCTAGCTGTGCTTCTAGATCTGGGAGACAGGATTTTAGCTCCTTAATCTTTGCCTGCTTAAGCAAGAGTCCTTCTGGAAGAGCCCTATCTTCTGCCTGAGAAGAGCCGCTGTTCTTTGAAGATAACTGTGTTGCAAACTGATATAAGAAGCCTGCTCTTAGGCTATGACCTTCTCGGCAAACAAAACTGAGCTCAGGAAACTCACGTGAGCAGTCTTGGAACTGTGCACTCAACAAATCCTCTTTATCAAGGACTACAAAAGATGAAAAGTAGGCCGATAAGATTGAGTGCAAAGCCAAGGGAGCATATATAAAATCTGCAGCCAAGCAGGGCTTTGAGCTTAAAGCTAATTGCTCACATTGCTTAGAGAGTTCTTCTAAGCGCTTTTTGGCTCTAAGATCTAAAGACTCACTTAGGCATATCATCTTTTGCTCTTGAGTTTTTAGACTGTCCCTAGCTGGCTCAAGCCTGGAAATATTATGGTCAAGCCAAAATAGATGAGTAGCTTGAACAGCGCTTTCTTTATTAAAAACCTTCTGAAATAGCTCATTGCAAGCAGCTGATGAGCATAAGTATGAAGCCAACTCCTCTTTAAATAAGGTTTCAAGTAGGCCTTCATAGCCTGGTCTAGCCTCAATCAAACTCAAAAGAGGCTCAAGCTCCTGCCCCAGACTTGTAGCATTGTCGTGCTCAGTGCGCAAAAAAGCAGAAAGTTCATCACCACTGCTTTGTTCACGCAAATATTCCTCTAAAGCAAAGAGCTGGGCTCTGGCAGTTTTTAAGCCACTATCTATGTCTTGGTAGACCTGTTTGCTATGCTCTAGCGCATAGTTTAGCTCTGTAAGTTCCTCACTGAGCTGTAATTGCTTTTTCTCTTTGAGTTCTAAATCCGCTTTTAAGCTTTCTTCTTGCTGTCTATGCTCACGCAAAAGCTCTCGCTTAGTAGAAAGCTCCTCACTTAACTGCTCTATCCTATTAGCCAATAAAGAATCCTCTAGGGCTACACTACTTAAACTATCATTAAGTTTTGCAAGCTTAAGCTCAAAACTATTTATAGTATCTTGGCAGGTTTTAAGCTGAGCTTGTTTTGATGAAAGCTCCTGATCACATTCTATGCGCCTTGTGCGTGCTTGAGCTAAAGTTTCCTTATTAACAGCCATCTGCTCTTGCAGTTTTGACTCCTTGGCCTGAGCCTGAGCAGCCTCTAAGTCCAGTGCCTTAAGCTCTTCCGTTTCCAGCTTAAGCTCTTGCTCATGCTTATGCATGGAGGCTCTAAGCTCAGACAAACGCAAGACCATATTGCGGCCCTTTTCTTCTAAAAGGCGCATGGTGGACTCAAGAGCCTGCAAAATGGATTGCATCTTAGTGCGTTGCTCAGTAAGATCTCCCACAAACAAACCATGTTCTTCAAGCATAAGTTGTAATTTGGAAAGCTCTTTTTCCTTCTCTTGAACTCTATATGAGGCAAGCTCCAGAGCTGCTTGAGCTTCTTTTATTTGAAGTTCAAGACCAGACCAGCTCTCTTGCAGCTCTCTTAGATGCTCCACCGCTAAACTAAGCTTAACCTTAGAAAGTGCAGCAGAAAGCTCTTGATAGCGCTGGGCCTTATCGACCTGGCGCTCAAGCGGTCTGAGTTGGCGTAAGATTTCTTTTTGTATATCTTGAGCTCGTGTAAGATGCTTGTCCATACGCTCAACCTTTTTAAGGGAGCGCTCTTTTCTTTTTTTATGCTTAGCAATACCTGCTGCTTCCTCAATAAGTACACGTCTTTCTTCTGGGCGCGACTGTAAAATTGAGTCAAGTTTACCCTGAGAGATAATAGAGTGTGTATCCTTACCTAAGCCTGAATCATGCAAGATGTCTTGTATATCCATAAGGCGAGCAGGAGAGCCATTAATTAAATATTCGCTCTCGCCACTACGATACATGCGTCTAGTAATTGCTATTTCTTCAAAATCTAAGGGTATGAGATGGTCTGAATTGTCTAAAACAAGATCAACCTCTGCCAAACTCAAGGGCTTTCGAGCACTTGAACCAGAAAAAATAACATCTTCCATTGCATTGCCACGCAATTGTTTAGCAGATTGCTCACCCAAGACCCATAAAATAGCATCAGAGATATTAGACTTACCTGAACCATTGGGACCAACAATAACCGTCATTCCCGGTTCAAACTGAAGCTGGCTTTTATCAGCAAAGGATTTAAAACCTTTGAGACGCAATGATTTAAGGTACATAATATAAGCCCTCTTTCAGTTCTAACAAAGATTTAAGGCTTTAAGAGCAGATAGGGCAGCTTCAGCCTCGGCAGCTTTCTTTGATCTACCGTGACCACGACCCAACTCTTTACCGCAAGCTAAAACTGCAACCTCAAAAAAAGGATCATGCGCGGGCCCGCCTTGAGAAATCAACTTGTAGCTTGGTGGCTCTTTACTGCGCTTCTGCACATATTCTTGCAAAACAGATTTTGGAGACTCAGGAATATAGGCCTGACTTATATCAACCTGACCTGCAAGAGCGGATAAAACAAAGCGCTGTGTAACCAACAAACCACCATCTAGCATGAGTGCACCCACACAAGCCTCAAACACGTTTTCTATGGCAGATTTCATGCCCCGTGCCTCAGTCCCTTCTTCAGAACCTCCTAAGATGATACAGCTATCCAAGCCAAGCTCTTTTCCTACCTTAGATAAAACTGAACCAGCTACCAGAAGGACCTTCATACGAGTAAGTTTTCCCTCATCAAGCTGTGGATAATTCTCATAAAGATGCAGCGCGATGATGCAACCTAAGACTGAATCTCCCAGATATTCCAAGCGTTCATATGAACAGTCAAGACCCTCAATGCAGTCAAGGGCTGAAGGGTGAGTTAGAGCTCGCAACAAAATCTTTTTATCTGCAAAGCTATGCATAAGAATAGCTTCAGCGCGCTCTACTTTATCCTTAAACATGCTTAGACTCCCCAGTATTATGATCTTCAGCTTTGTGCTGTTCTGACTGGCTCTCCTCTGATTTGTGCTGCTCTAGGCCTGATTCTTTCAATCTAAGCTCTTCAAATTCTTGAGCAATAGATTCTACAAGCTTGCACTCAACGAGCCTTTGAGTTTCTAAGATGCCCGCACAAACAGCTTGAGCTGAGGTGTGACCATGGCCGATAAGAACGGGCGCTTTAATCCCCAAAAGCAATGCTCCACCGTAGGTATCTGCGCTCAAGAGAGCTTTAAGCTTGGATAGTTTTTTCTTCATGATAAGAGCAGCTAGCTTAGAGAGCAGAGAACTCATGAATTGATGTTTCAAATTTAGCATCAAAAATTTTGCTGTAGATTCGATGGTCTTTAAACAGATATTGCCCGTAAAACCATCGCTCACAATGATATCAAAGGATTGACTGAATAAGTCAGTTGGCTCCGCATTACCTGCAAAGTTAGGGAGATGTTCTTTAAGATAGCTATTGCATTCCTGTGCAAAACTTGAGCCCTTAGTTTCTTCTGCACCATTATTAAGCAATCCAAGCTGGGGCTTACTGCAACCCAGTGCTATTTGAGAATAAAGCGTAGCCATGCGTGCAAAATGATAAAGGTATTCTGCTTTGCAGTCTGCGTTAGCGCCCAAGTCACAAAACACTAAAGGTCTCTCTAAGGGAAGTGCCATAGTAATAGCAGGACGTTTTACACCCTTAATCCTTCCTGTAATGAGCGTAGCTGCAGCTAAAATAGCACCTGTAGAACCAGCAGAAAAAAAGCCTTGCGCCTTACCCTCTTTAAGTAAATGCGCTGCCCTTACAATGCTTGAATCTTTTTTAGTTTTAACTGCCTGCACAGGATGGTCAGCCATCTCTATACGCTCAGAGCAAAACACAGCTTCGACACGCTCATGTCTTTGAGCAAAATCCTCAATCAGCTCCTTGGGACCACAGAGCACTATAGATAACTGGGGACTTTGTTCTAAGGCGCGCTCGCAGCCTTCTAAGACCTTGTCTAGAGCTTCATCTCCACCTACGGCGTCAACACAGATAATACTCATATGCTTTATTCCTTATCCCTTCATATGCTAAAAGCTCAGCTGGGCTGAACTTACAGAAGCGCATTGGCGGACAAAAGAAAACCGGCCTATACGCTCAAGGCGTATAGCACCGGCTTAGTCACTCACGTGCGCATAATCGCGCTTAAGCTAGATAAGAACTTACTCAAAAAGTCTTACTCTACTACTACAACTTCACGGTCACGATAAAAACCGCAAGTTGGGCATACCCTATGCGGAAGCTTTACAGCGCCGCATTGAGGGCAGCTTGAGCGGCCCTGTGGAGCCAGCTTCATGTTAGCGGAGCGACGATGTGCGGTCGCGCTGCGACCTTTCTTACGCTTGGGTACTGCCATCTCTTTACCAAAACCTTTCTATTGCTACGTAGCTGAGCTGCACTTTTAATATCTTTTGGTGCAGTCACGCACTGCAGCTTCAGTCAGGATATAATTAAACGTACCTGAAAACACTACCATAAGAAGAAAAAGAAATAAAGTCATTTCTAGTAATTTCTTATAGTTGTGAAATCTTAATGTAAGAAATGAGGCTTAGATTCTTACATTTAAGCAGGAAGATAAGCTTTTAACTTATGAACGCTCTAAATCTTGTTTAAGCTGAGCTAACTTAGAAAAAGGATTAAAGGGATCAAGTTCAGTTTGAGAGCACTCACAGCTTTCATGATTAAGGTTTGCACCACAATGTGGGCACAAGCCTTTGCAATCATCTCTGCATAAGCTTACATAAGGAGTGTCAAGCGCTAAGGCTGCAAGCAAGGCAGGTGCTATATCAACCTTATCGTCAACGATAAGTTCAAAATCCTGCTCTTCATCTGCGGCATCAACGGGTATTTCTCTTACAAAATAAGATTCAACCTCTGAAGCAAGTTCAAAATGAGCAGGATCAAGGCAGCGATCACAGTCTGTGCTTACTTGTGCGCGCAGCAATCCAGAAAGCAAGATACCCTCACCGGTATGCGTAAGCAGCACATTGTAGTCAAGACCCTTATCTAGGCTGTATTCTTTATCGCCCAGGCTATATGAGGGCCAGTCTAAATGTGCTGCACGCTCAATTGTATCCCCAGCAGAACTAAGCTCGGGTAAAAGATCAATTAAAACTGGATCCATGAAGCTTCTTACCAATTAACGGTATTTGATCTAGACTCAGAAGCTGCGTTAAGGCGCTCACGGCAGCGGCTTACAGAAGCAGTTAACTTTGAAAGATTTTCTTCTAAGTGTGAAAAGACTTGATCGGCATAGTCTTCTGCACCAAAGCGTGTCTCGCGCTCCATCTCACGCGCTTGCTCCATGATCTCATCAGCGCGTTGCTGAGCAAGACGAGCAATCTCCTGCTCGCCAGCAATAATAAGAGCCTGCTCTTTAGCGTCATTAATGATGCGATTAGCCTCAACTTCTGCAGCTTCTAGCATCTCATCGCGCTCTTTAAGCGTTCTGCGTGCACTGCGCAACTCATCAGGATAACTTGCACGCATCTCATCAATAATCTCGTAGACAGCATCAGTCTCAACGACTTTCTTTTGACCGCCGCCAACTAAAGAATTTTTTGACTCATTAATGACACGCTCAAGATCATCAATGAGGTCCATGATATCAATGCCTGGCATGCAGGCTCCTTCCCTTACGATATTATAGATGTTTAGATAATAACAGAATTTTAACTGTTTTGCCCAGATGCTGCATTAAACTTCTTTTTCAAAGCATTAAATACCCCCGGTGTAACCAGTTGCTCAATATCGCCACCAAACTGGGCAAGCTCCTTAATTAAGGATGAACTCAGGTAGCTATAGTTTGGATTAGACATAATAAAAAGGGTTTCAAGTTCTCTATCTAAATGATAATTTATAGCTGCCTGCTGAAATTCATATTCAAAGTCCGTAAGAGCTCGTAGACCCTTCACTACTGCTTGTGCACCAATTTCCTGAGCAAAGTCTACAAGCAGGCAATTAAAGCTCATCACTTTTACCTGTTTGAGCTCTGCGCAAGCCTCTTTTGCAAATTCCAAGCGCTCTTGCAAACTAAAGCACGGACCTCCCCTTTTTGATCTTGATTCAGCTACCCCAACAATCACCTCTGGGCTTAAAGCGCAGGCGCGCGTAATAATATCAAGGTGTCCCTTAGTTATAGGATCAAAGGTTCCTGGTACTAATATACGCTGAAGTTTTGTATTCATGAGACTCTTCCTCTTAGACTCTTTCTCTATTGCTATTGCTCTTAATATTTTTAAAGCTCGCGTTTACAGCGCACATTTAAGGCTCATATAGAAAGTTCAGGCTTAAAGTTCAGGCTTAAGGCGCACATTTAAGGCACAGGCTTAGCTCTCAGGCCTAAAGCTTGCTAAATAAAAACTTAAACAGGTTTCACTTTGAAGCTTTTTATTCACTAAGCTTAGGTCCAACACATAGGGTTGCTTAAGCTTAATTTTCTGTTCATCAAATGAATCAGATTTTTTATCGTGCTCATATAGCAGTAGGAATGTAAAGCCCTCTGTTATGTTGTGCGCTATTTTATCGGCACAGTTTTTATCATCTTGGCCCACATCATCTTGACCCATATCATCTTGACTTATATCATCTTGCAGCATATCAAGGCGAACTGAAAGCTCAAAAAAGATATCAGTGAGTATCTCAAGTACATCCTGTGCTGGATAGGCATAGGGCGGATCAAGCAAGACACAAGAAAGCTTAGAACGCTGAAGTTCCTTTATCACTAAATTACTTACAGCTTGACGCATATGCGGCTTATAAAGATCATAGCTAGAAAGCTTGCAGTGAGCATCAATTCCTAAGCTCTGTATGTTCTTTTTTAAACACAACTGAGCCTGGCGGTCCTTATCATTTAATAAGGCACGAGAAGCCCCCCTGCTTACAAGCTCAAAGCTAAGCGCCCCTGAACCAGCAAACAGATCAAGCACTAAACTATCTTCAAGCTCAATTTCATGAGCTAAGGCCTGTGAATATAGAGAAGAGATGATTGCTTCTCTGCTTCTATCAGTGCTGGGACGCGTGTTCTTGCCTTTGGGCGCATCAAATCTTCGTCCTTTTAAATAACCTGAGATAATCCTCACTGCCTCACCCCTAGCTTTAAGCACCTGAAACCTGAGTAAAGACATCACCATAGCGACGCACTATAAGATCGCGCAACAATGAATAGTGAGCAGAATTAAGATAGGGATCTTCTTCACTAATCCTTATAGCGAGCTTTTGAGCTAAGGCTATGAGCTCTTTATCTGCGATAAGCTCAGCAAAATGCAGACGCCAAGACCCATGCTGAGCTGACCCCAAGAGCTCTCCTTGTCCTCTAAGCTCTAAGTCCTTCTCGGCCAACTGAAAACCATCACTAATCTCTTCCATCAATTTTAGACGCTCATGAGACTGCTTAGAGCGAGCCTGTGCAATTAAAAAGACGCTTCCTGGCCACGATCCCCTGCCCACGCGGCCTCTCAATTGGTGTAATTGCGATAAACCAAAGCGCTCAGCATCCTCAATGATCATAACCGTAGCATTAGGGACATCAACACCAACCTCAATTACAGTAGTTGAAACAAGGACTTGTATGAGCCCCCGCCTAAATCTATCCATAATCTCATCTTTTTCTTGTGTACTCATATCTCCCGTAAGCAAGCCTACTACTAATTCTGGAAAGACTTTTTTAGATAAAAAAGCCGCTTCTTTCTTTGCTGCCTTTATAGTTTCGCGGCTTTGCTCATATATTTCTTCTGTTTCCATGCCAGCTGAGGATTCTGCATCCGCCTTAGTCCCAATGAGCGGGCAAATAATATAAGCCTGCCTTCCTTCTTGAACTTGGCGTTTTATTTCATCATATGCAATTCCACGATCAGATTTTTTAAGTAATTGGGTGCTCACCCCTGCTCCAGCAAGGGGACGCTGAGTAATATAACTGCAGGAAAGATCACCATAGATACTTAAAGCCAAGCTTCTGGGGATAGGAGTAGCTGTCATAACCAAAAGATCAGCTCCTGGACCCTTTGCACGTAGCTTTGAGCGCTGTTTTACCCCAAAGCGATGTTGCTCATCAATAATAACCAGGCTCAATTTTTTAAACTGCAGGTCATCTTCCAGCAAAGCATGAGTTCCAAACAAAACAGAGATCTTGCCCTTTGAACAATCCTCAAGAATCTTATTGCGTTCTTCTTTTTTCATACCGCCAATAAGCAAAGCCCAGCTAACCTTAGCTTTATCTAGTAAGGGACCCAGTTTAAGCGCATACTGCTGTGCTAAAACCGAACTGGGAGCCATAAAGGCTGCCTGCGTATTGCTATTGGCGATAAAAGCAAGACAAGAAAGCGCAACTGCAGTTTTACCGGTACCTACATCTCCCAACAGCATGTGATTCATAATGCGTGGCGCGGCCATCTCTTGAGCTATTTGATTGAGGGCTGCTACTTGCTCCTCACTAAGCTCAAAAGGCAGAGCCTGCTTGAGTGCCGCGCTATAAGGACCCTCAAGAATGTGCTCATAAGGCTTAATATCTTTGTTGAGCTGGAGCCTTCTCATCTGCATGCCAAGCTGTAAAGCCAAAAGCTCTTCAAAAGCAAGGCTCTGGCGCGCCAATTCAGCAAGTTCAAGACTGGGAGGAAAGTGCAAATAACGCAAAGCACGCTCTCTGCTTAAAAAACCATACTTTGCACGAAGTTTTGCAGGAATAAAACTGGGACAGGACCCTGTGCTGCTTAGCGCCTTACTTACTAAGCGGCGTATCCAGGCAGGTGAAAGACCCTCTGTGGCGTGATGTACAGGTAAGATCTGAGGGCGTTTTAACTGCTGAGCCTCCATCTCATCTTCCGTATTTAGCGAAAAACTCAATGGATGATTCATGCGCAAAAATCCATAATCAAAGCGTAGTTCACCCGAAAGCAAGACAAGCTCTCCTGGTTTATACTGCTGAGCCATCCATGCTTGATTAAAGTAGGTGGCGATAAGGACTCCACCCTCATCGACAAAACTCAACTCTGTTATCTGAAGGCGTTTGTTTGCGATATACTTCTGCTTTGCTTCATGGAAGCGCATGATTAAACTTTGCGTGCTACCAAGTTTTGCATGGGCGCTATCTGAGACCTCGCGCAGATCTATATACCTAAAAGGTCGGTGCAGTAAGAGGTCTGAAACGCTGTGAATATCAAGCTTTTCTAAGCAAGCTGCGCGTTTATCGGTTATAAGAGGAAGCTTACTAACAGGAGCATAAAGAACAGCAGAACACGCAAGGCGTTCTGCTGCCATATTAAGACTATGTTGCCTAAATTGAGTCACCCTAAGTCTTACTCCAATGAAAGAACTACTGGATATAAGGCCTGATCTCCACGTTGCCTATCAAGCTCTAAATCAGGTTGAGCTTCTTCAAGCGCATCACAAAGCTCATTAAATTCCTCATCACTTAAGTCTTCACCTGCTAAAATGGTACAGGTAAAAAACTCGTCAAGCTCCATAAGATCTGCTACTGCCATAAGGGTTAAATCTTTAATAGATGAGCCAGCTAATTTAAGTTTTCCGTCGATAATAGCAATGACATCACCTTCAGATATAGCTGCCCCATCATCAGTATGTGAATCCTTAATAGCAGTGGTAATCTCCACGTCATGCACAGCCTCAAGAGCCTCTGTCATAAGAGCAGCATTCTCTTCTGCATTTAAGCTACTATCAGCTACCAAAAGAGCAGAAAATGCCTGAGGTACAGACTTAGTAGGTACTACAGCAACCTCCTTGTCAGAGGCAGATGCTGCAGACTGAGCAGCCATTATTATATTTTTATTATTGGGAAAAACTATTACTTTTTGAGAAGGAGCTTTCTCTATAGCTTCAAGAAGATCCTTGGTAGAAGGGTTCATGGTTTGGCCCCCTTGAACTACAAGATCTACCCCCAAATCCTCAAGAATACCAGCATTACCGGCGCCAGAAGCAACCGCAACAAAAGCTAGATCCTTTTGAGGTTTTACAGCTTGATCTTTTAAGCCTTGTTCATGAGAAAGCTGCTGCGTTCTCTCGTGAGATTGAAGCTTCATATTGTGAATATGCACCTCTGAAATCTCACCACGCTCAAGCATGTAGCCTAAAACCAGATTGGGCTGATCTGTGTGAACATGCACCTTATAGGTGGGCTCAGTTCCCACTAAAAGATCGCAATCTCCCATGCTGCTAATATATTCACGCGCAGCCTGCTCATCAAAATTATGAGCGTGCACTAAAAACTCAGTGCAGTAGGTATATTCACTATCTTCCCAATCATCATTGAGCTCTATTGCAACAAGGGGCGCTTTTTGGGCCTCTTGAACAGCTGAAGATGGAACTTGCTCAAGGCGACCATAGGCAGCTGCAACAAAGGCTTCAAAAAAGATAGCTAGACCAAATCCTCCTGCGTCTACCACACCATTTTCTTTAAGAACTGGTAAAAACTCTGGAGTTCTTGCTACTGACTCAAAAGCCTCAATAGTCAATTGCTCAGCTGTCTCTTCAAGGCTTAGCCCGGCCTTATCGCAGGCATCAACACGTGCAGCAACATCTTTAAGAACGGTAAGGATAGTACCTTCAACCGGTTTTCTTACAGCCTGGAATGCCACTTTTACCGAGCGCTTGAACGCGGCGTTAAGCTTGCCACTATCAAGAGCCTCATCGTCAGGCAAGTCCTGAAAACCCTCTGAGAGTCCTCTTAAGATTTGAGAGGTAATAACACCAGAATTACCTCTTGCCCCCATCAATGAACCGTGGGTGATAGCCTTGCAAACTTCAGCCAACTTTGCCTGAGTGGACAAGGCCTGAAGCTCTTGAGATACAGACTTAAGGGTAAGAGACATATTAGTTCCTGTATCACCATCTGGAACAGGGAAAACATTAAGTCTATTAACTTCTTCAGCGCGCTCTTCAAGCTTTTGAGCGGCGCTGATAAAACTTGTTCTAATTAGATTTGCTAACATCTAGATATTCTCCGTCTTACTTATCGCGCACTTTCATGCCTTGAACATGCACCTCAACCTGATTCACATCAAGACTAGCTAGCTCTTTTAGAACAAACTTAACTCGATCTACAAGATTTTGGCATACAACAGAGATATTAGTTCCATATTCAAGGACCACATATAAATCTACCTGAACGCCTGCAGTAGTCATGCCAACCACAATCCCTCTTCTATACTTAGAAGCAGGGAGAATTTTGGCTATGCCATCTTGTAGGCTTGGAGCAGCCATGGCTACTACACCATAGCACTCCATAACCGCGTGGCCGATAATATCGGAAATAACATTATTTGAAACACTTAAGCCGCCTGGGATCTGCTTATTCATTAAACATCCTTTCTCAGCTGGCTAATACAGCTTATACTTAGCTTTGTAACTTAATTAGTATACCGTAAGACGTGTAGAGCTAATCAATTTACATATCCAATTCTTATGTCAAAAACTTTTAAATTTGCCTTGGATTTATCACAAAATGTGAAATTACTATCTATTTATCTTTTATTTACTCTCGTTTTATGGTATGGTACTGGAGCTATGGATTAAAACGACTTACCTGTCGTGTGCGTAATAAAGGAGAAGCCTTATGTCTAAAGTTTGCGAGATTTGCGGAAAGCATCCTTCTGCTGGTCGTAATGTTTCACACTCACATCGTGTAACTAATCGTACCTTCCGTCCAAACATTCAGCGTGTAACTGTTGTGGTTAATGGTCATGCTCGTAAGATGAACGTTTGCACCAAGTGCCTTAAAGCTGGCAAGGTAGCTCGTTCATAAACAAGCACACTTCTCCCAAGCGAGCACACGCTTGACGCATAGATAAAGCCGCAGATCCTGCGGCTTTTTTATTGATCTAGCCGCCTTAGTTGCGGCTTTTTAGCTTTAATCAATAAGATAACAAAGCACTGAACCTTGATGAACTAAGACTGAAGCTCCTGGTTTTTCTATTATGTTTGAAATTCCTTGATCAGAAAAAGCGCGCAGGGTCCAAGATTCTTTGGACCATTTGCAAGATCTAATACTTAGTTTTGTAGGATTTTCCAGGGCAATAATACTGAGTGTTTTTTGGCACTTATCAGCCCCAAAAACTATATGGTCATCCCATTCATGAGAGAGTATATAACAAGTAAAATGTTCTTCTTCAATACGGGGATGTAAGGCCTGGGCTTCTATTAAATTGCCTATTACTCCCAAAGCGTGATCAGGTCGTCCGCCACTTGCGCAGCTTACCACCAAATCAATATGCTTATGTTTAGGTGCTATATTCTTCCATACATAAGATATAGCCAATTTAAGATCTGTTTCGTCTTTATCGCAAGGATATAGTTCTTCTTTGGCATTACATGAGCGCGCATACTCAAGAGCTTGGGTATCTAGAGAGTCATTGTCACCAATTAACACATCAATTGGAATTTGAGCTTTCATACAAGATATTGCCCCACTATCACAGGCAATGATATATTGAGCTTCTTTTGCTTTCTCAGCAAGAAATTTTGGACTTGAGACTTGCGGAGATCCTGCAACTATCAAAACCGTAAAAGCTTTACTTTGAAAGAACATCTCTACTCCCTTTTTGATGCCTTTTTGGTGCCTTTTAAAACCTGTGTAGGGCTTTTTTCTTGAAGCTATTTTAGCTAAACTGCTTTGATTAAGATTGCCCTTATATTAGCTCAAACTCAAGCTCGCTAAAATTGTTGACAAAATGATGATAAGGCGGATGCGTCTCTTGAGACCAGCTATCTCTGCTAAACTCATCATGAACTGCAAGAACCTTATATCCCGCCTCAAAAGCAGTCTTAGCACAGTGCCTGGTGTCCTCAACAACCCATACCTGAGATCTTAAGGCTCTTAGTGCTTCCTGAGGTAGAGATCGATAATCTTCTAGCTCAAATAGCTCTTGCAGAGCATAATCATATACATCAGGATAAAACTTGCTTTTGCCCACATCGTCAGTGCAGACTATGCACTTAGGACCAAGGGATATATTCTTGAAATATTTTCTAATGTAATAAGCATTCGTCGCCGAAGCTATGGCATGTGGAATCTTACTCTCTTGTAATTGCGATAAGAGCTTATCCGCAGCTGGCTTAAAATCAAAGCTCGCGTTTTCATAGAATGGCTTGACATAGGCATAAGCCCAATCTAAGAGCTGTTGGCTTTGCACCGATACCTTGTATCGCTCAAATATAAACTTGGAAAGTTGCTCAAGCGTTAGTTCTTTTGTTTCATCCCATAAGCTTTGAGCGTCCTCTGGACTAAAATGGAAGCTTTCTATAGCAGCTTTTTGATCATATTGATAATTAAAAGATTGCCCAGTTAAGATACCTCTTTCAAACAAGCTCTTATCTTGCAAAAGAGCTTGTTCTATGGAATAGATCTGTGCATCTCTCCATGCATACATTGAGTTTAAAAGCGTACCATCAAGATCAAAGATTACAGCTTTTGCAGGAAGTTTTAACAAGGCAACCTCACTTAGTTTTGACTTATGTCCAATGAGCCTAAAAGACTATTAAGGCTATTAAGAGCTACAATACTATAAATAGACAAGAAGGGAAAATATGGCTGTATTACTAGGTCTTGATAAGGTTTGTTTGGAATATGCTCATAAAACGATCTTTAAGGATCTTACTATCTCCATTCACAGTGGCGACTGTATTGGCATTGTTGGAAAAAACGGTGAAGGAAAGTCCAGCCTTCTTAAGTTGTTTGCACAAGAAATAGAGGCTGACAGCGGACGACAACTCATAAGCAGTGGTGTAGAGCTTAGCTATTTAGGTCAAAGCGATAAGCTCATAGAAGATAAAAGCCTGCAAGAAAACTTGTTTGGCGATCAGCCAGAGTACATTTGGGCATCGGATCCAAAAATTCGCTCTATAGTTGATGCGCTATTAGGCGATATAAACTGGGACTTATCTGTTAAACATCTTTCCGGAGGACAGAGAAGACGCCTAGATTTAGCGCGCTGTCTTATCGCCCCTTCTGAAGTACTCTTGCTTGATGAGCCAACTAATCACCTTGATATAGCTGGTATTAATTGGTTGGCACAGCACCTTAAAGCTCGGTTTAAAACAAGACAGGGAGCCCTTTTATTAGTAAGCCATGACAGATGGTTTTTAGATGAATTATGCCAGAGCATGTGGGAAGTGCATGACGCAACTGTAAGTGCTTACGAGGGTGGCTATTCTGCCTATATCTTGCAGCGGGTTGAACGAGAGCGCCTTGAAGAACAGGCTTATCTTAAGCGCAGAAACATTGCGAGAAAAGAACTGGCATGGCTTTCTAGAGGAGCGCGAGCCAGATCTACTAAGCCAAAATTTCATGTAAAAAAGGCTCTAGAGATCATAGAGCATGATCCCCCTCTTCGCAACAGCCTGGAACTAAAGGCTAGTGCCATATCAAGACTGGGAAAGCAAGTTATCGAGTTTTCAGGCTTAAGTTTTGCTTATCCTGGGGCACAGCCTCTTATAAACCAACTTGACTTCTTAATTGGACCTGGGGACAGAATTGGAATTATAGGAGCAAATGGTGCAGGTAAAAGCAGCTTGTTTGAACTGATCCAAGGCAAGCTTCAAGCTAGTGAGGGACATATAAAGCTGGGAAAAACCGTAAAGCTTAAGAGCTTAAGTCAAAGCTTGGATGAACTTACACCCTATCTTAACTCTCGTGTAAAAGAACTACTGGCAGAATATAAAACAAGCTACACCCTTGGAAATGAAGAGCTCTCCCCCACACAGCTTCTTGAACGTCTGGGCTTTGAATCTGGTCAGCTCATGACTTACATAAAAGATTTATCAGGGGGACAAAAAAGACGTCTTCAAATTATGCTAACTCTTTTAGATAAACCAAATGTTTTGCTTCTCGATGAGCCAGGTAATGATCTCGATACAGATATGCTTGCCCTTTTAGAAGACACCTTTGATCTCTGGCCAGGTACACTACTGCTTATTACACATGATCGCTATCTCATGGAGCGTATGACTGATATGCAGTATGCTCTTTTAGATGGCAAGCTTGTTCATCTTCCAGCTGGCGTCGACCAGTATTTAGAGCTCTTAGATGAGCAAAACAAGTTAAAAGATGCCCTCAGTCACAAGCAGCTTAAGCTTCAAAACCATAAGTATCTAAAAGATCAGTCTTTAAATACTTCTGAATCCGATAAAAGCGTGTCCAAGAAAGCTTTGAAGGCCTCTGAGCTGAGAGAAATTAAAAAGAAGCGAGACTCTTTAGAACGCAAGATTTCAACTGCAGAAAAGCATGTTTTACAGCAAAAAGAATTACTTCAAAAGATAGATCCAAGCGCCTATATGGAGCTTTTGGAACAACAAAACATCATTAAGGATTGTGAAGAGCGTCTAGCTACTCTAGAGGAGCAATGGCTAGAACTAGAACAAATAATTGAACTGGAAGAAAACTATTAAAAGAGCCTTTGACAGGAGTATAATAAGGAGTTGTATAGGTTCAAAGGGCTCTATTGTGTAAGTAAGCTAATACTAAGTACTCTTATCTAGGGCCAAGCAGTTGGGAGTTGTAGATGAGCTTTTTGTCTCAAATGAAAGAACTTGCTAAAAAGGATCTTAAGACCATTGTGCTTCCAGAGGGTTCTGACCAGCGCACCATAGATGCAGCTCAGCAGATTGTTAAAGAGGGTCTAGCTAAGCTTGTTGTTATTGGTGACTCCTCTATTAAGCTTGATGGTGTTGAGATTATTGACAACAAGACCTCAGATAAGCGTGATGTTTACGCTTCTATGTTGGTAGAAATTAGAAAGAAAAAAGGCTTGAGCCTGGAAGAGGCCTACAAGCTTTTAGATGATGAGCTCTATTTTGGTGTCATGATGGTTAAAGCTGGGGACGCAGATGGAATGGTTGCCGGCGCCTGCCACTCTACAGCAGACACCCTACGTCCAGCATTGCAAATCTTAAAGACTGCCCCAGGGGTAAAGCTTGTATCAAGCTTTTTTGTAATTGCCGTGCCTAACTGTGAGTTTGGGCAAGAGGGAACCTTTATCTTTAGTGACTGTGGCTTAAATGAATACCCTGATGCTGAGGCCTTAAGTGAGATTGCTATTTCATCAGCAGATTCATGGAAGTCTATTATGGGAACTGAGCCTAAGATTGCCATGCTCTCATATTCATCAAAAGGTTCTGCAAAAAGCGAGCATGTAGACAAAGTAGCCCAAGCCAGTGAACTTGTTAAGCAAAAGGCACCTCACTTGCAGCTTGACGGTGAACTGCAATTTGATGCAGCAATTGTCCCAAGTGTTGCCGCATCTAAAGCTAAAGACTCACAGGTGGCTGGTCAGGCTAATGTTTTGATTTTCCCCAACTTAGATGCAGGTAATATTGGCTATAAGATTGCCCAGCGCCTTGCAAAAGCAGAAGCATACGGTCCTGTTTTACAAGGAATTGCAGCTCCTGTAAATGATCTCTCTAGAGGATGTTCTGCAGAAGATATTGTTGGCGTTGTTGCGATCACTGCTGTACAAGCTCAAAACTCTGCAAAGCCTGTGAGTTCAGATATTATCGATGGCTTAAAAAATCTGGTAGATAAGATTTAGTTTGCCAATTGCTCCTTAAGGTCATGAATAAAGCCAAGTCCCCTAGTAAATCTCAATAAGGATGGATTAAATCTAAGGGATTTTGCTTAACAAACAGAGGATAAATTAAAACGGAGGCTTAACACCGAAACGTGATAAGCCTCTGTTTTCTTTTATGGAAATTCAAACACATCCTATTGTTTAAGATGACTGGTAGTGTAGTCTATCACCTTATAAGGTATAGATACAGTTTTTGCCCAATGACCAGGTTATCTCTTGAGATTCTTATAATGATTCTCTTAAAAGATTAACTAAATCTTGTTTGGTGCAAATACATGGATTTGCCGGTGTACATCTATCTCGCAATGCAACCTCTGCCATTTCAGCAACCTTAGACTCAAAGGCATGCTTGTCAATCCTTTCAAGATCCGAAAGTCTTTTTTGAATACCCAATTTATTAGCTAAACTCTTGTAAGCATCAATGAAATCTTTAGCATTTTCTCCCACCGATAAAAGTTTAGCAAGTTGAGCATACTTTCTTGATGCTTCTTCTGAATGTTCAGCATTAAAGCTGAGCACCTGCGGCAAAAGGATAGCATTAAGACGCCCATGTGCGACATGAAAGCTTCCCCCAACTGTATGAGCAAGAGAATGATTAATTCCTAAACCTGCATTAGTAAATGCCATCCCCGCCATACATGAAGCTTCAATCATCGCCTTTCTACTCTTCATGCGCAAACCATCCTCAAACACAATTGGAAGATGTCTAAACACTAAAGCTATAGCTTTCTCAGCTAATACATCAGTAAATAAATTAGCTCCTGTAGCAACATATGCTTCTAGCGCATGAGTTAGGACATCTATACCTGTATCTACTGTAACCTGAGGAGGCACTGTCTTAGTAAACTTTTCATCAAGCAATGCGATATCTGGATACATTGAATCATCAATAAGCACTATTTTATCTGAGCCTCTAGTAATTACCGCAAAGTTAGTAGTCTCTGAACCAGTGCCCGCCGTAGTGGGGATTGCGATAAATAATGGCCTGGCACACTTACCAGCCTGATCAGCAAGATAGATTATTGCTTTTGCAGCATCTATTGCAGAACCGCCACCAAAAGCTATTACAACCTCAGGCTGAAAGTTTGATATAAATTCTATTCCCCTATCCACTAATTCTTGTCCTGGATCAGGTTGAACATCAGTATAAACATAAGATTCAGCATGTAGAGGAAGTTGTTCTACAACTTTTTCTACGGCGTGGTTTTTGGCCATAAATGGATCAGTCACAATTAAAAACTTCTTACAGGGCAGATCTTTTAAGCTATCAAGGGCATGAAGATCAAAGCGTACTTGGGGTTTAACACTAAATGTTTTCATAAGAGCAATCCTTACCATAAATACCAAAACAACCAGTTTCTTTAAACGGAACTATGATTTCTGTAACATATTGTTCTTTTAGCTGAGTAGTCCAATAATCCGACACCAATCTCTCTATAGAATCAGGGCACAGTTCAACACCATGTTCTATCGCCCATTCATCTATCTTTTGATAGCTATCATTTAGATTCTCATAAGGTCCGACATGATAGCAGGAAGCATATAGTCCTGCCGGCATCACAAATAGCCTATTTTCAGGTATAGGCCTCAGCACCTCTTGTACCATAAGCACAGGATATGGTTTTTCATCGCTTGCTACTTCTCGCATATGCCTTGCATCTCTGCAATGGATCATCACCGCTCCAGTAGCACGATTATCACTTTCTTCTACAAAATTATTGAAATCGATATTAATAGCCGTTTCTATATAGTCCCCACGAAATTCATACGACATGGCAAATAAATGAGTTTCTGGCAGATGCTTTAGATTAACCCCTACAGAACCACTCTTAATAACCTGCTTAGCTTCAGTGATAACCTTTTTCCAGTCCTCAATTACGTGATGACGTTCGCTTAAGTCACGCATTTCTATTAGACAAGAGTCCAAGCGTTTATTGAAGGTCTCTAAGATGTCCTCAAAATCATCTTGAGCCATAACATGTTGAATCTGTTCTAGACTAAAACCCATAGTCTTAAGATATTTAATGATAGGGATGCGCAGCATAGTATGATAGGTATAAAACCTATAGCCATTATCCTTAATCATGTCAGGCATCAAAAGCCCTGCGTCGCCATAATACCTTAAAGCTCTTGGGGTTAGTTGGCAATACTTAGATACCTCACCAATTGAGTAATATTCTTTTTTCTCTGGAACATGAATGGAAGCCATAAGATCATTGATATCAACTCTCCCATCATAGCTAAAAAGAAAATCATCGAACAGCATGATCCAAGCACCTCTTAAGAAGTACCGAGCACATATAGATCTCCTCAATATAGTTAAACTCGGCAGAACTCAAGAATTTATGTATCTGTCTTAAACTTGCATAAGAATATGATTCAAGCTCAGATTTCATATAAGCCAGAGCAGAGATATTATTTCCCTGCGTTAATTTAGGTCTTGCATGCTCATTAGTACTTTTAAGTTTTTCGAGCTCCTCTTGCATCTCTTGAAGCAAGATAATAACTGATTCTAGTAAGGCAGTTTTAACCGGTGAAGCTGTTTCGAGACGGTCACGCCATAAGGCATTGAATAGCTTAGGGTCTGTTTCTCTCATCATCCGTGCGTACTTTTCTTCAACAAGATTTCTGCCCTCGTCTATTCCTTTAGTATGCTCATGGATTAAGCTCTCGATAAGATCAATGGGCAAAGGTAGATACTGCGCCAATCTCATGATTAAAAAACTAAGAAGATTATCTTGGCAATTAGCTCTACTACCCAAGTTCTTAACTTGATCAAATTGATTCCACTCAAGTGCTACAAGTTCTGAACATAGCCCTAACTTTCGCTCTAAATCATGCGATAGACTGGCTTTCCTCATAAATTTAAGAAAGTTTTGGTTCTTAGATAGCTCATCTATATATGACCTTATTGCTGGCTTATCGCGAAACATCCTATGCACCCCCTCTAAGAAGGTGTAAGGAGCGCAAATATGGATCATGGAGTTTTTCGTGCAGCTCTTGAGCAGCCAGCTGCAAAAAACTATCCTGCGAGCTTAAGGGATATTCTAAAGCCACACAATAACGTAAATATGAGCACAATGACTCTACGATTGCCTGAATTTCACTCCCTTGTGTTTGTAAATTATATACGGCTAGGCTCTCAAGATCTTGAAGGAGATCAACAGGGTATGCATTTAGCTTAGCCAAATATGAATGAAGAAACTTTGGGTAGGGTTTGTACTTTTTGATCAAGATGTAGAGCACAGAATAGTATGCCTGCAAAAAACTAGATAATTCTAGATGTGCAGAAACATAATCTTTTCTTTTTAATTGGCGAGCCAAATTATATTGTCCACTTTTTGCTATCTGAGCTAATAAAGCAGAAATCTTCTTTTGCTGAACTTGTTGGGGGTAATACCCTTCTAGTTTCTTTCGGAACTCTTCCAGAACACCACTTTTATCATAAAATACGCGTCCATTAGTTAGGCAGAGTAAGGAATAGTCATCTGTCTCAAACCACTCACGAGAACATGATGGTACGTGAGATCTACCTGTGTAAAATAACAATAAATCTTTGATGGTATAAACACCATGGCGCATAAAAGACATATGAGAGTCTGAATAGTTAAAGCCTTTATAACTCTTAGGAATACCTGAATAAATTTGTCTAGCTGCCTCAACTAATTCAGGATGAGACTGAGCATATTTGGTATCAAAAATTATAAAAAACCTTGGACCAAAATCGTGATCTTGAGAAATTTCATCATCTAAACCTAGGCACTCGGACCCTTGACCAAATAAGCCAAAAGCTGCGTAATCACTGATCTCAGGTAATTTAGAAAAAAGAATATCTTTTTGTGACTCAAAAAAATCTTGACAAAGATCAAGACCCTTCATTGCTTTCCACCCCCAGCATTTGAAGCTCAAGACTCTTTTTATAATTCTTTTTTAAGGTAGTTACATAAGTGCAATCACCTATTGAGTTTTCATACAACTCATAAGCTTTCTTATAAAGTTCTGCAGCTCTCAAAAATGACTTCGCCTTAAATAAGAGCTCTGCTGCTCCAGCAAAAAGATATGCATAATGAAAATCTAGATGTAAATACTCCCTTAAATCTAGTTTATTTAGCTCTTTATCAATAAATTCTTTCGCCAGCATTACATGATCTAGCTTTAGATACACTTCAGCGCAATTCAAAGAAGCCAGCATAATTTGAACGGGACGTGGCTTATCAGCCCCAAATTCCAAAGCTTCTAAAATATGCAGAGCATCAAGGGCATCACTTAATGCCTCATCCAAACGACAGGCTTCCCTAAGAGCAACAGATCTATTATTTAAAATTGACGATAAGCTATATAAAATACTAGGCTCATAAGTCTCCAAAAGCTCTTGATTTAAGTTTTTAAGAGGGCTGTATCTTTTTGAAGGCAAGACCAAGTACTTTATATAACTAATCCCCTTATCTACATTACAACAATTTAGCGACTCTAAGGCAGAATTATATGAATCAATAGCACGATCCCATAGTTTCTGTGCAGCATAAACGCTTCCTAGATTAAGCTTGGCATTTGCAATATCAAGATCTGATACTCCTTGTTTAACTAAGTAGCTAAGCAAATACTCCAAATGTGATTGAGCCTCTGAAAACCTACCACGTATTCTAAGTGCACCAGCTAATTCATTTAAAACAGCACAGTAATAATTTGAATCGTTTTGAACATGAGCCTGCTTGAGGTGTTGATCTAAGTAGACCAACACCTCATCACCTTTGTGCTCTTTATAAAAGCTCTGAAGCTCACTATAAAAATCATTGAGGCTCGTCGTGGTAGCAGGCATTGTTAGACCTTACTTAGGTAAGATGGTCTCTACATCAGTATGAGGACGTGGGATTACGTGAACAGATACAAGCTCACCTACACGCTGTGCAGCAGTTGCGCCTGCATCAGTTGCAGCCTTTACTGCACCAACATCGCCTCTTACCATAACGGTAACCAAACCGCCGCCAACATGCTCTTTACCAATTAAGGTAA
>JAEZZM010000005.1 GCA_023418575.1 Actinomycetes bacterium
TTGACGCCCTCTCTCTTATGCATGTTCGTGCCTTAAGTGGCCTGCGTAACACAAAAGGTGAATACCCTCATAGCACTTCTGATAAGATGAGCTCGTTGGGTGAGCAGCGCAGCAGAGAGATTAATGATTACACCTATCTCATATTATGCACCGTGTCCGGAGTTGCTGCAGGCTTGCAAAATACAGGTTAACTTGCAGCTCACCAGGCTTTGCAGGCTTTACTTTGCTCCTAATTTAGGCGCTTTCTAATCTGAAGAGCAAGGTTATCAAGAATTAAACTGGCTAAGATGAGTCCATACAAAAGAAGAGCCACCCTATCCCAGACGCGGTACCTAATGCTGGTCTCTAACAAGGCTCCTATGCCTCCTGCACCTACCATACCAAGTACAGCTGCATTTCTTATGTTGGACTCAAATCTATAGAGAGTCAGATTAATCAAATAGGATCTAAACTCACGGAGTATGATACACGAATACAATTTAAATGAAGACAATCCCAAAGCCTGAAAACTCATTTTGTGATCTTGACAGTAACTTATAAAGCTCTCAAAAAAGTAGCGCATCAAAATACCTGTGGTGTAGCAGATAAGCGCCAAAACCCCCGAAAAAGCTCCTGGACCCAAAACTACCAAAAATACAATTGCCAAAACTATGCTTGGAAAAGAGCGCAAAAAATTTGCTAGGAGCTTAGCTACAAGATAAGCAAGCTTTGCAGAGCCTTTCTCTTGCAAGCAATAAGGCACTACCACTACACTAAAACACAAGGCTAAACATGCAGCAACTATGCTTGCAAGTGCCGCCAAGGCCAGGCCCTCAGCCAAAGCGCCAAAGGCTTTTGGCGCATACGCAAAATCAGGCTGCATAAAACCCTGGACCAAAGCCTTTAGCTGAGCCATACCTCTTACAATGCTCTCCCAATCTGAGACCAAAAAGAAAATTATGGCAGCCAGTAAAATAAGTAGGGATGCGAGGCCAAAGATAGGAAGTCTAGCCCTGCTAAAAACAAAACGCTTATAAAGCTGATCCAATGATTTAGTATTAGTGCCTGCTCCCCCACTTGCAGAGCTAAGAGATAGCTCTGCAATTTTTTGTCTAATCAAATGGCTCAGCAGATCGCACACAGCAATTAAAGCGAAAAGCAGCAGTATAACCAGGGACAACCTATCATAGCGCAGGTAGGCAAGCTGAACCTGCAAAACTTGTCCAAGGCCGCCTGCGCCCACCAGACCTAAAATAGATGCCCCTCTAATTCCACTCTCAAATAAAATCATATAAACACTAGCAAGCTCATATTTTAGTAAGGGCAGAAAAACATTGTATAAGCCCTTAAAAAAGCCTAAGCCCAGAGCAGAGCTAGAGAGCACCCTAAGCTCTGGCAGGGTATCTATGTGTTCACGCAAGAGCTTAGAGCCTTGTAGACACATGATAAGACTAAGTGCTAAGTATGCACTAAACAAGCCAATACCAAATAAGCTTACTAATATAGCCGCCCATACCAAGGCTGGTATAGTTCTAAGACAAGCTGAGCTAGCTGAGAACAAGCTTGAGCAAGCTTTGTACGGACTTAATTTAACAGACATGAGTCCTGCAAGAGGAAAAGCCAAAATCAGACCAGTAAATGAAGAAAGAAGTGCAACTAGAAGCGTTTCTATTAAGGGTTTTATAAGCTTTGGTATAAATGAAATATCAGGACTTATGAATTTAGATAAAAAGCGTAGGCCTTGCTGATAATTCTTTACAAAAAGACTAAGATCACAGTTAAGATAGTGCGCAAGCACAAGTGTACTCACTAGTATAAAGATGACAATGAGGGCTATCACAGACAGACGCCTCAGAGAAAAACTGGTATATAGCTTAGTGTACCTGAGCTGTCCCTCATTAAACATATGAAGCCTCAAGCTCTTGTTTGCTTAGCTTTGTTGCCTCATCATACAAGAAAATCTTTCCTTGTTTTAACGCTAAGATTTTATCGCAATACTTAAGTGCCAAATCAACATCATGTAAATTAACCAATACACCAATCTTGTTACTTCGCGCTTTTTCACACAAGAGGCTCATGATAATTTCTGCTCGCGCAGGATCTAGAGATGACACGGGCTCATCGGCCAGGATAAGCTGAGGATGTTGATATAAAACACGGGCGATTGCCACACGTTGCTTTTGGCCACCAGAAAGGCAGGAAACTTTTGACAAGATATAGGGCTCCATATCAACAGCCCGCAGCGCTTCACAGGCTTTTGTGAATTCTGCCTTTGGATAAAGTCCCAAAAAGCTTCTTAGCCCATTCATTTTTCCTAGCCGCGCAAATAGCACGTTTTCTACGGCTGTACAAGATTCTATTAAGGAGTACTCCTGAAATATATAACCTATTTCCTGTCTAAGCTTTATTTTTTGAGCGCTTACCATGTGTAAGAGATCATGCGATAAAACCTGAGCTTTTGCTCCTTCAAGATTGCAATAAGCTGCAATGGCTTTTATGAGGCTAGATTTACCAGCACCACTAGAGCCCAAAACCCCCAGTATCTCTCCCGAGTTCAAATTAAAACTCAGCTTAGATAAAACGGGATTATTTGAGCTTTTATCTTTTGAAGAATAATATACGTTGAGATCCTCAACAGAGATCAGCTCGTTCATTAATTCTGCTGTTCCCTATCTATTTTATAGCCGCGAGATCAATATCCATAAGCTTAGCTGTGCTTCTTACTGCTTCGTAATCACTATCTTGAGCCTCTGCAAAACCATGAATATTGAAGAGTTCTTCGAGCATAGCTGCACCCTGCTCATCTTTACTAATTTTGATAAAAGCAGCCTTAATTTGCGATCCCAAATCTTCAGGTAAATCCTTATTAAAAGCCAAGGTTATGCTGGGTATTGCCTGACTAGTAGCAAGAACGCGTGTCTGCTCTGGGGCTTCTGGGAAATCCTTAGCATAACGCTTACTAATGCCAGCAAAACTACCAATGGCATCAACCTCTGAATTTAGCAAAAGCTGCAAGCTTTTATCGTGACCCCCCGAAAAAACGAGATTGAGGTCTTTTTCAAGATCTATGCCTTGCTCCTTAATCATACTTGCAGGAAATAAATAACCAGAAGTAGATGAAGGGTCAACAAAGGCTACACGCTTAGCTTTAAGATCTGCCAGGCTTTGAATACTAGAATCTTTTCTAACTAAAATCTCTGATTTATAGGATGATTCACCTTTTGCATTAAGCGCAACTAAGGCACATTGGGCTCCAGACTCCTCATGAGCTAGCACATAAGCAAGAGGAGGAATATAGGCCATTTGAATTTGCCCTGAATTTAACGCTTGCACCACGCCCACATATGATGAGGCAACAAAGGCTTCAACCGGTCTATTAAGCTCTTTACTCAAGGCTGCTTCTAGAGGCTTTATTTCATCAACAAGTTTTTCGGAATCAAGCAATGGGACAAAGCCAAGCTTCAGAACTTCTTGCTCAGTTTGTCCTGTTTGCTGTGCTTGCGTAGAATTCTCACTCGCCTTAGAGGTAGCAGATGAAGAACAGGCCTGCAAAAAAGGCAGCGCGCAAAGAAGAAGGCTTACACAAAGGATAAGCACAAGAGCGTTTTGCTTTCCATAAGGTCTTTTTCTCAGAGCTAAATTCAGCATTTCTACCTCCAGCATTATTTTTTGCTTTAGTCTACTTCTGTTTGCTCGGCACGTCTTAAAAGATCATATTCATTAAGTTCATGGAAGGTGTAAAAACTATAGCTTACATTGGTAGCTAGAGCCGCATCCACCTTAAGAGGAGTAGAACCTTTGTGCTCCATTAAGCCCTCTACTATAAGCTGCTCCCCTGCTTTACCCTTTTTAAGAACTTCAATGGCTTCCTCATTATAAAAGCGATTCTTTTGACTTACTTCTACCCTATAGATCTTACCCTTATAGGCTGGGTTTTGTTTGAGTTTTCCGATAAGCCCTGGATAAGCTGCCTCTGTAGCCTCATCTGCCTTATCGTCATGCCACTCTTTGGAAGAAAGCGGAGTTGCCACCCAGCGATACTCCACAATATAGCCATTAAGATGTAAAGCTTGTTTACCCTTATCAAAATAAAAACCTGTTGAATAAGGCCTATGGCTTACGCAGTCAAGTTCACGAAGGAATTTTTGAGGATCAGCACCATCAAGAACTGAGCGATACGCATTGATAACCGTAGCTACATAGTAGGCACTCTTTACTCTACCTTCAACTTTCAAGCAATCAACGCCCAGTTTACAAAGCTCATCAACATAAGCAAGCATATTTAGATCTTCTGAGCTCATAATGTATGAGCCACGGGCATCTTCTTCAACAGGTATATATTTTCCGGGGCGCTTTTCTTCAACCAGAGCATAGTTCCATCTGCAAGGCTGCGTGCAGTGACCCCTGTTTGCATCTCTGTTAGCAAGAGCATTTGAAATAACGCAGCGCCCAGAATAAGCCATGCACATTGAGCCATGGCAAAATACTTCAAGCTCCAAGCTTTCTGGCAGCTCTTTTCTAATATGAGCAATTTCTTCAAAAGACAACTCACGAGCTAGCACAACTCGTGAGGCTCCCAACTCATGATACACTTCTGCTGCCTGCGCATTAGTGATAGAACACTGGGTTGAAGCATGAATATGCAAATTTGGCGCATGCTTTTTTGCAAGCCTTATTGTAGCTAGATCATTGGCTATAACCGCATCTGCACCAATTTCATTAAGGTGTTCTAAATATTCTGGAAGACCCTCTAAATCTTCACTATGCATAATAGCGTTACAAGTAATGAACACTTTTATACCAGCTTTATGCGCAAGCTCAACAGCCTCTGCAAGGTTGTCCTGCTCAAAATTGTTTGCACGAACTCTAAGACCATATTTATTTCCGGCCATATACACTGCATCTGCCCCATAATGAATGGCATAGCGCAGCTGTTCAATACCTCCGGCTGGGGCTAATAACTCAGGTTTTTTCAATTCATCAACTTTCTTACTATGTGCTTGATAGAGCTTACTTATCGTCACTTAAAAGAGCTTAGTTATCCTCACTTAATAGATTGAGCATATAAGGCATAATACCGCCCTGATCAATAAACAAGCCTTCTCGGGCAGTATCCACGCGAGCTATAAGCTCAATTGTTTGAATGCTTGCATCAGCCTTTCTTATTTGCAGCTTAACTTTTCTGGGGAAGTCACCTTGAGTCCAATCTTGAGGCTCTAAGCTAAAACTGTCCTCTTCGTGAAGACCTAGGCTCTCTTTGCTTTGGCCGGGCAAAAATTCGAGCGGCACTATACCCATACCCACCAGGTTAGAACGATGAATTCTCTCAAAACTTTCAGCCAAAACAGCTTTAACACCCAAAAGAGCCGGACCTTTTGCAGCCCAGTCTCGTGATGAACCCGAGCCGTACATTTTTCCAGCAAGCACTACTAAATCTTTAGCAGATTGAGCATAAGCACAAGCTGCTGACCAAATCCCAACAACTTCACTTGGGTTAGAAACAAAACACCTAGTATAGGGACCAAGCTTACCCTGCGCTAAATCATTTTTGAGCTTGATGTTAGCAAAAGTACCCCTCATCATGAGCTCATGGTTACCACGGCGGCTGCCATAGGTATTAAACTGCAGAGCACCTACATGTTGCTCAAGCAGATACTGTGCAGCCGGACTATCAAGAGCAATGCTTCCAGCTGGAGAAATATGATCAGTTGTTACAAAATCTCCCAGCATAAGCAATACAGCAGCATCATTTAGAGAAAAAGCACTTGTATGCTCATTGGACTTGGATTGATCTAAGCCGCACTGCTCCATTTCAGACTGGCCCATTTCAGACTGCTCTATTTCAGGCTGAGCCAGCTTAAGCTTAGACTGCTCAAAATACGGAGGCTTCCTAATATAGGTTGAAGATTCATCCCAGTCATAGGTAAGGCCAGATGAGCACTCCAATTCTTGCCAGCCTTGCGTACCCTTAAATACTCCGTCTTGACTCTGGCTAAACAAAGTGGTGTTAAGATTGTGTGCGATAAGATCTTCTACCTCTTTTTTACTTGGCATAATATCGCGCAAATAAAGCGCTTTTCCTTCATGATAAGCTAAAGCCTGTGATTCAAAATCAAAATCTACAGTTCCCACCAGGGCATATGCAATTACCAATGCTGGAGAAGCTAAATAATTCTGAGAAATATCAGGTCCTATGCGACCCTCAAAATTTCTATTGCCGCTGAGTACTGCACAGAGCTCAATTTCTTTGCCTGCAGCCTGCATATTTTCACTTAAGGGTCCAGAGTTTCCAATGCAAGACATACAGCCAAAGCCGGCCGTGTAAAAGCCCAGCTTCTCAAAGTAAGGTTTTAGACCTGATCGCACAAGTAATTGCTCTGAAGCAGCAGAACCTGGTGACCACATGCGCTTTATCCACGGCTTTGTTTCGAGGCCTGCCTCAACTGCTTTTTTAGCTAAAAGACCTGCCGATAAGATCAAGTCTGGATTAGCGGTGGTAGTACATGAGGTGATTGCCGCAATTGCAAGAGCCCCGTGACTTAAATCAAAACTCTCTTCTTCTTGCGCATGTCCATCACTGCAGTCCAGGCTACAAGTATCTTGTCCAAGACCTGCGCATGCGCCATGCTTGAGCTCGGGCTTAAACTCAGTTTTAGGCTTAAGCGTGATCGTATAGCTGGAATCTTGATCTAGACCACGCTGCTCACAAATTTGATGAAAGCGCTCTTTCATATGAGAAAGTGCAATCCTATCATGAGGGCGAGACGGGCCCGATAGACTGGGCTCAATACTTGAAAGATCAAATTCGATAAGCTGATCATACTCTTTAACTAGATCTGGGTCGTGCCAAAGCTGCTGAGTTTTTGCATAAGCCTCAATAAGACTAATCTGCTCATCACTTCGTCCAGTGCGCCTGTAATAAGCTAGGCACTCATCGTCAAAGGGGAAATAACAGGCTGTGCAGCCATACTCTGGTGACATATTTGCAATGGTTGCTCTATCATTTGCGCTCAAGTGCTCAAGACCTGGGCCAAAGCATTCAACAAAGCAAGATACCACCTGTAGTGCCCTGAGTCGTTCAGCAAAACTAAGAGCAATATCCATGGCAGAAACACGATCTGATGGTTTTCCTATAAGCTTAATTCCAATAGTTCTTGGGATAAGAATGCTTGAAGCCTGACCAAGCATAGCAGCCTCTGCTTCAATGCCACCAACACCCCAAGATAAAACAGAAATACCATTAACTGTAGTAGTGTGAGAGTCTGCACCCATAAGGCTGTCAGGATAGATGAGGGCTTCTATCTCTTTACCCTGTGCAAGCTCTTGCTCTAGTTGTTTTTGCAAATCCTTAGAAAGCTGGGCTGAGATCTGAGCTCTATCATCAAGCGCACAAGAAAAGACACCGCTTGAAAGAAGCTCTAAATTTAACTGATGACAAATCCCCATGTCAGGTGGGATAATACGCAAATTTTTAAAGCTTTGTTGTGCCCATTTTAAGAAGCTATAGCGCTCCTTATTACGCTCAAATTCCTTGCGAGCATTTTCTTCTGCAGCACTGGGACAACCTGAAGTATCAGCAATCACCGAGTGATCAATAACCAAATCTGTAGGGATAAGTGGATTTACCCTAGCAGGATCTTTGCCCTTATCGGATAAGGCATCTCTCATCGCAGCAAAATCAACCATACAGGGAACGCCGGTAAAATCTGTAAGCAGCACACGAGCCGGCAAAAATTCTATCTCTTTGCTGCTTTTATGCTCTAGTACCACTTCAAAGAAATCTTTTAAAACAGACTCTTTTTTATCGGCAGGAAGTCTACGCGCAAGATTTTCTGCAAGAATTATTTGACTATAGGGCAAGCTTTTCAATTGCGCATAGTCTTGCAAACTTACATAAGCATATGTGTTTTGTGCTACAGAAAGATACGATAAGGACATAGGCAAACTTCCCTCCAAGTCTGGCTGGTGCCCCCAGCAGGTCTCGAACCTGCGACCTTCCGCTCCGGAGGCGGACGCTCTATCCCCTGAGCTATGAGGGCATATGTTCTCTAGTGTAGCAGAACTAATCTAAAAGAATTCTAACTTAAAGCTCAAATCCTGCAATGCGCTCTTGTTCTTCACAAGATAGGTCCATCAGACAGCGCATTAATCGCGCTCCATAACGCGCAAGCTGCTCATCATCAGACTGAGAAAAACTATCTAATTTTGCCTGCTCTCTAATGTGATCTTTAATGGGAAGCCCTTTAGACTTTTTATAGGCATACACCTCATGTGATAAGTTTTGTCGGCGAGAAAACAAGGCAAACAATTCTGCATCAAGCTTATCAAGCTCAGTGCGAAGTTCTGTAAGATCTCTTAGCGGCTTTTTAGATGGACTTGCATCTGTTGTCATAGGATAAACTCCTTTTTACACACGCTTTGCATGGTTTTTCATGGTTTACTACCGTAAGCTTTTTCTGACAGCCCTTAGCTAACTGCTGTTCAACTCAAGTGCCCGATATAATCGCTAAATATATAATCGCTAAATATAATCTCAGATATATACCCAAAGAAATAATAAAAGCTTAGTTATCCTGAGTAATCATGCAAGCTATAATATGTATACTGATGCAGCAAAAGATTGAGGATAATATGATTTACGGCATTATTGACCTTGGTTCAAATACTCTGCGCCTTTCTATTTATGAAATAGATCCCAAGCGCTCTGATCGTTTTGTGCAGCTTGTTAATAAAAAAACTATGGCCAGTCTTGCAAGCTATTTAGATGAAGATTCCAATCTTAGCCAAGAAGGAATTACTAAAGCCATAGAGATACTTAAAAACTACCAACGAAAGATTGCCAACTTCCCTGGCGCAAAAACTTATGTATTTGCAACTGCAGTATTAAGACGTGCCGCAAATGCTCAAGAGGTGATGCGTGAGATTAAAAAAGCATGCGGTCTAGAGATTGATCTACTAAGCGGAGAAGATGAGGCTCGCTATGGCTTTAGAGGGGCTTTGGTGCTTCTTGATTTAGAGGAGGGCGCACAACTTGATATTGGCGGAGCCTCAACAGAGCTGGTAATTTATAAAAACAAAAAAGTTAAAGAACTGTACTCACTTAACATAGGCTCGCTTTCTTTATATCTTGATCATGTAAGCGCCATAGTACCAACACCAAGAGAAATGGATGACATACGCGAGCATGTAAAAGCTGAGCTCAAAACAACAGCAAAACTAAAAGCTCAAAACATAGTAAACTTATCAGGTGTGGGAGGTTCAATACGCGCTGCCTCTAAAATTGCTCAAGCCTGGTATCCCAACTCAAAGTTCAAGCAAGATAGCTTTGTTGAGCTTAGTGATATCGATAAGATCTTATCGGCGGTAAGCTATGATCCTCACGCCAGCACCAAAGCATTACTACAAGTAGTACCAGAGCGTATTCACACTGCTATACCCGGTATAATTTGTGCCCAAACTATTGCTGAATTTTTTTCAGCAAAACAATTATTCATCAGTAAATATGGTGTAAGAGAAGGGTATTTACTATCTAAGGCAGTGAAAAATTAAGGAGACTACCATGGCATATGATTTTTCTTATACTCAAAACCGAGAACTCTCTTGGCTTCGTTTTAATGAGCGGGTATTAGAAGAGTCAACAGATAGCTCGGTACCCCTTTTTGAGCGCCTAAAATTTGTTTCAATTTTTAGCTCTAACCTCGATGAATTTTTCATGATTAGGGTTGGTGGCCTACATGACCTCTCCCTTCTTAAAAAAGAGCCAGTTGACAATAAGTCAAACATGACAGCAAGCCAGCAACTTGAAGCTGTTTTTGCGGCGCTGCCTCGCCTTATGCAAATGCGCAGCGATAGTTTTGATGAGCTTGAGTCCATGCTTAGTAACTATGGCCTTGAACGCGTAAGCCCTGCCATGCTTAATGCTGACGATAAAAGCTTTGCACGCCGCTATTATGAGGATTATGTTCAGCCCATTTTAAGCCCTATGATTATAGATCCTCGTCATCCCTTTCCTAATATGAAAAACCTGGCTCTCTATGCAATCTATAGCTTTGATGGGCCAAAGGAAAAAGATATCCTGGGTATGGTTGAGATACCTTCAAGCCTGCCGCGCATAGTGGAGCTCCCCTCTCTTGAGGGCTCATATCGCTACATGCTTATTGAAGACCTTATTCTTTCAAATGCCTGTCTAGACTTTGGTGATTTTACCAGAAAAGATAGGGCCATCATTAGAGTTACGCGTAATGCAGACATCAATCCTGATGATGAGAGCTTTGATGAAGATGGGGATTATCGCCAACATATGAAGCGCGTTTTAAAAAAGCGCATGCGCCTGCAGCCCGTAAGACTAGAACTTCAAGGTGAGTTTTCTGATAAGCATATCAAATTTATTAGAAAGCATTTAAGGCTGAGCTCTGCTCAGGTATTCAAAACAAGCTGCCCATTGGACCTTTCTTACAGCTTTGCTCTTGAATCAAAACTCCCTGAGCCTCATAAAGATGAGCTCCTCTACCCTGCTTTCTCACCACAAGAGAGTGCTGAGTTTGATGAGTCCAGATCTCTTCTTGACCAGGTTGCAGAACACGATAGATTGCTCTTTTTCCCCTACCAGTCTATGCAGCCCTTCCTTGATCTTATGAAAGAAGCTGCCTATGATCCAGAGGTCTTATCAATAAAGATTACGCTCTATCGTATCGCCCGCCACTCTAAGCTGGCTGAATACCTCATAGCCGCATCCGAAAATGGCAAAGAAGTTACCGTACTCATGGAGCTTAGAGCGCGCTTTGACGAAGAAAACAACATATTATGGGCTGAGCGTCTAGAAGAAGCAGGCTGCAAGGTTTCTTACGGTAAAGAGCGCTTTAAGGTTCATTCTAAGATTTGCCAAATCACCAGAATGCATGAGGGCAAATTGCAGCGCATAACCCAGCTTGGGACAGGTAACTATAACGAGAAAACCGCAAAGCTTTATTCTGACATCTCTCTTATGACTGCAGATGAGGCTATTGGTGAAGACGCCAATGAGTTCTTTAAAAATATGTCCTTATCGCAACTTAAAGGAAATTATTCAATCTTAGGTGTTGCCCCCTATGGTTTAAAGCCTTTGATTCTTGCAGGTATTGAGCGCGAAATTGATAGAGCACGAGAAGGCAAGGCTGCTCGCATCATCTTTAAGATGAATTCGCTTACTGATAGAGATGTTATCGATAAACTTGTTGAGGCTTCACAGCTGGGTGTTGAAATCAAGCTTATTATTAGAGGTATTACCTGTCTTCTACCAGGCATTCAAGAAAGAACGGATACGATTGAAATTAAATGTATTGTTGGACGCTTCCTTGAGCACACACGTATTTATGCCTTTGGTACTGAGGCAGATACCATTTATTGCTCCAGCGCAGATATGATGACACGCAACACTGAGCACAGAACTGAGATTGCCTTTCCTATCTTAGATCCTTGCGTACGAGGACAAATTATTAGCATTCTTGAAGCCCAACTTAAAGATACAGCTAAGGCACGTTGGGTTGATAGTGCTGGACTTCTTCGTCCTTATGAGATAGAGCGAAAATCTGACTACTTTGACAGTCAGGCATGGTTTATGGAGCAGGCAATACTTCAGGCGCAGCTCATGCATCACCAAGATGCTTCTAAGAGCCTTGATGAGCGCATTAATTCCCGTTTAGCACAAAGTCAGCATATAGAAGCCGGACAGGATAAGTCTCAAAGTGCAGATGAGAAGCCGATTGCAGCAACTCAGGATGATAAACAAAACTCTCATGAACAGTCTGTGCAAGATCAGAACTCTCATGAGGATAAGGGCAAAGAGCTTTCCAGGATTGCCCAGAGCGCTCGCTACTTTAAGTTAGCTCTGAGAAGTCTTTTTGGCAAATAAGCTCTTATCGAATAAGGCTTTAATAGATAAGGGTTGATCTTTGTGCAATTAAGAATTGAGCGATTATCCAATGGTCCTGCTGCTATAGCACATAGCCCAGAGGGCAAAACCGTCTTTGTGGATCAGGCCTGCCCGGGAGATCTGGTAGAAGCTGAGATCTATAAAGAAGAATCACGCTACAGTAAAGCTCGTATTGTAAAAATACTGGAGCCTGGTTCTGCGCGTATTCAAGCAGCCTGTTCAGATATTGAGGCACGCTACGTTTGTTCCTGGGCTCATATTAGTCTAGAAAAACAGCATGAGGCTAAACGCAAAAATGTGATTGATCTTCTTAACAGAATAGGAAAGATTGAACACGAAAAAGCAGAGCAGCTTGTTGAAGAGCTGCGTTTTAGTAAAGAGGCTTGGTCTTATCGCAATAAACTTGAACTTTCTGTAGCTTTCCAAAGAAATAAGCTTATCTTAGGCATTGCCGATGAAAACGGGCAGGTACACGAACTCAAAAAGAGCTCTCTATTTGATGAGCGCTTTGCTGCAATTCCTCAGGCTTTGCAAGGGGCTTTAAACTTTGCTCTTAAGGATAAGGCAGAAGAGCTAGGTTTGGAAAGAGTTGGTATTAGAGCTTCCAAGCGCAGCAAAGATCTTGAAATTGCGTTGTGGACAAAGACTGGTCCCTTTCCCAGAAGTTTAGTATCACAAGTTTTAAAAGATAGTTTAAAGCCTAGTTCTATTGTTCGGGTAATGCTCAAGGGTAGCGCCAAGTCAAGACAGGTAAGCAAAACTGAGCAGCTTTACGGTAAAGGCTATTGGACAGAGCGTCTTTTTGTGAGTCCCAAATATGAGCTAGAACCTGTGGATATGCTTTTATCAGCTCCCAGCTTTTTTCAGGTAAACACTAAAGGGGCAGAGCTTTTGGTTGAGGCTTGCCTTGAGTTTTTAAACCCTCAAGAAGATGAGTATATTTGCGATTTATATTCTGGGGCAGGAACCTTTACGCTACCCTTAGCTCAACGTTGCTCAAATGTTGCCGCCGTTGAGTCCTATGGATCTTCAGTGCGAGACTTACGACGCAATTTAGAGCGCAATGCCTTATATGCTGAAGTTATTGGCGGAGATGCCACTAGAGAATTTAAAGATCTTAGCTATGGGCTTGATAAACTTGTAGTTGATCCTCCTCGCTCAGGCTTAAGCAAAGAAATTATTGAGCTTATTAGCGAGGCTGCACCAAAGAAAATAGTCTATGTCTCATGTGATCCAGCAAGCCTAGCACGAGATATAGCGCTCTTTATTAAAAAGGGCGTTTTCTTCCCCGAGCGCCTTATCCCTGTTGACCTCTTTTCGCAAACCCCTCACGTCGAGGCGGTGTGTTTGATGACGCGGGTGAAGTAGCGGAAAGCCTTGTTTATCAAGGGTTTAACTCCTTTTGTTTTAGCGAGATATGCTGTTGAAGGCTCGTTGGGCGTTTAGGAGAACTGCTCAACGGGGTTTCGGGGCAAATTGCTCAAAGGGTTGAGTCATCGATTTTGCTTTTGGCTCATTTGAGTAGGCGGGATTGATATTTTGCCCGCTGAGTGGGTGAGATTGATGGGAGAAGAAAGATAAGTGAAAATAGTATTGTTACATGGCTTAGGACAGGATGCTTCTGCTTGGGAGCAAACAATTCAAGAAATGGGAACTGATGTTTCTGTTATCGTTCCTGATTTGTTTCCAATTGAGCCTTATACGTTCGAAACTCTTTATACTCGTTTTGTCCAATATTGCGATAGTCAATGTCCGAATACTTTTAACTTGTGTGGTCTTTCTTTAGGTGGAATGCTGGCTTTAAAATATGCCATCAATCATCCGGAGCGGGTTGGAAAACTCGTATTGATTGGTGTACA
>JAEZZM010000013.1 GCA_023418575.1 Actinomycetes bacterium
GGCAAAGATGTCTTAGTTGTTGTACCAGGAAGCCCCAGTGGTATAGAGGCAACTACTAACTCAAATGGTGAGGTAGTACGTAAGAGTGATAGCCAAAAGATCACCTATACCGCAAGTAAATTTGGTGCTACAGATACTGTTGCTCTTTATCACACCAGCGTAGAAGAAAATAACCTCATCAAGAAGATACAAGTTGTTCCTCAAAAGAACTCAAGTCTTGTGGGAGTTCCTTCATTTACAGAGAGCAGTGATGCTCAAAAGTCTACAGCAAGCATAGATGGCGGTCCAAAGATTGCAAATGGTAGTGATGCATATACTGTAAAGGTTAAGCTGGTAGATGCCTATGGTGATCCTGTTCTTAATGCAGGAAGCAAGCTTGTTGTCAAGCAGGCAAATGGCTCTGAACTCCCTCAGGGTGTACAGGCCGCAAGCTTTAGCTATGATGAGGCAAGCAAATCTTACCAAGCAAGCCTTAGCTCAACTAAGGCTCCACTTAATCTTAGCCTTAAGGCCTATTACGTAGCTGATAGCTCAAGCAATACCTCTATAGATGGAGATCTGAGCGCTGCGTTTAATCCAGATGTGGCACAAGCAACAAGCTCTAGCCTTGAAATTAAGCAGACTAACGACACAGCCATCCCAACAGAAGGCGTAACTGCTGGTGAGAACGTAAAGATTGTATACACGCCAAAAGATGCCAATGGAAACATTGCACCTTTGGCTGAGACCGTAAAGGCGCTCATCCCTCAGCCTAATGGAGGCACTCAAGAAGTAACGCTTACTAAGCAGGAAAACGGCACCTATATAGGCACCACTCAGCTTACTAAAGCTGGACAAAATAGCATTCAGTCAAAGGTAGGAGAGGCTGATGGTGCAACAGGGACAGTTAAGGTAAATCCTGGTCTTCCAGATACAGCTACCATTCAGGGTAATGCTGCCCAGGCAACAGAAGGTGTACAAGTTCCAGCACAAGGAACTGTTACCGTAAAGGATGCCTATGGTAATACCGTTGCCGATAAGACCAAGGTAAAGATCCAGCTTCCTGGTGCTCAAACAGCTGAAGAGCTCACCCTTGACGGACAAGGTCAGGCAACTATTCCTGCCTTTACTCCAGATACCCCAGGTACTCAAAAGATTACGCTTACTACTAGTGATGCTCAAAGCCCCAAGACCTTGGCAGAGACCACAGTTAACGTGGCTCCATCTCCAGTAAGCAAGACCAACTCTACTATTGCACTCAACCCCACCGCTCCAGTGGACGCTGAGCCTGTACAAGTAGTAGTTACCATCAAAAATGATCTTGACAATCCAGTAAGTGGTGGAGACTATCTGGTAGAGCTGCCCGATGGAACGCTTGTTGAGGCAACTCCTGGTACAAATGGTGTGCTTGAACGCAAGACCGCTACAGATGATGGCAGCAAGACCATTAGCTTTACAGCTCCTGCTCCAGAAGCGGGTCAAAAGACGGTTAATGTATACCAAGGAACTACTAAGCCCCAAGACAGCTCAGAGCCCTTCCTTACTACCAGCTTTACCTCACATAAAAACCCAGATCTTGAAAACCAGCCGGTATTTAGCGGAACTCATGCAGCCACTGCCGCAATTACTGATGGTCCAAAGATTGCTGATGGAACAGAAAGCTACACCATTACCGTAGTGCTCAAAGACAAGTATGGTCAGGCGGTAACAAGTGCAGAAAGCAAGCTTAACAGCACTAAGTCTGTAAGTCTCAAGACGGGCGAGACCTTAAGTACTGATACCTTAACGGTTTCAAACTTCACGCCAGTACAAGGCACTGCAGGCAGCTATCAAGCAACAGTTACTGCTACCAAGATAGGTACCGGCCTTATCGAAGTTAAATATGATCAAACAAAGATAGGAAATAGCCTTAGCGCAGCCTTTATTGCAGGTGCTCCTGTGGCAGATCAGTCTGACTTTGAAATCAAGACCCAAGATGATCAGGCCGTACCTGGTGCGGGTGTAACTGCTGGTACCACTGTAAACCTCAAATATACTCCAAAGGATGCTCAGGGTAATATCACGTCTTCAGGACTGGGAGATACTATCACCGTAAGCGTGCCTTCACATGAGCAAGGTGGCAGCACAACTGTTACCCTCACTAAGCAAAGTGACGGAAGCTACACCGGTAGCACCCAGCTTAGCAAGGCTGGAGATCCCATTACCCTTACGCCTAGCTTGGATAACGGTACAGCAAAGACCGCAACTGTAAAGGTAAATCCTTCTACCCCTCATAGCGCCACCATTACTATCCCAGAGCCCAAAAAGACTGCTCATGTTGGCACAGAGCAAACAGAGGCAGGCAGCTTTGTGGTAGTAGATGAGTACGGTAATGAAGTTGACCCAAGTACTACCGTTTATGTAAAGGTACCTGGTAATAACAGTCTTGTTCCTGTAACCCTTGAGCAGACAGACAGCGGTCTTATCGGCAAGATCCCTAACTACAATCCAAGTCTAAGCACGGATAAAAGCATTGTTATCTACAAAGAAAATGATGCACAGGAAGCTAACAAGCTGGGATCTGCTGATGTTACGGTTGTAAATGATCTTATCAGCAAAGAGCAATCAAGCCTTGCTGCTCAGCCCAACAATCCGGTTGAAAAGACTAGGGTTGTGGTAACAGGTGCCGTTAAGAACTCAGAGGGTACGGCCCTTGTTGGTAAAAATCTGTTGGTGGTAACCCCAGATCAGTCAGGTGGCATCTTGGCAACAACAGATGATCAAGGCGCTATTGTCAAGCGTGATGATAGGAGCAGTATTAGCTTTACTGCGGGTTCACAAGGTGCAGAGCAAAAGATCTATCTCTATGAAGGGGATAGCGTTGATGCTTCTAAGCTTCTTAAAGAGGCAAGCCTCACACCTATTAAAAACCCAAGCCTTACCGGTCAGCCTTCCTTTAGCGATCAAGACGGCGCACATAAGTCTAGTGCAGAGATCACCAATACCCCTGGTAAGGTAGCCAATAACACTGATACACAAACCATCACCGTTACCCTTGTTGATGCTTATGGTGAGCCTGTGGCTGCTAAGGCTGCAAGCCTATCAGTGGTAGGGGCGTCTGCTGAGAGTCTTCCACAGGGTGTTAGTGTTACTCACTTTGTCGAAGATCAACAAAGGCCCGGTGTGTACACAGCAAGTGTTACCAGCACTAAGGCTGCAAGCTTTACCTTGGCTGCTCGCTATAGCTCCGCTGCTGAGGGCTCTGGTGCAGCAAGCCCACAAGTAACAGTGATTGACCAAAGTTTGAGCACAGCCTTTATCGCTGGTCCTGCACACAGTGCTACCATCAGCATGGGCCAGGGCAAGGAGAGCATTTTAGCTGGTCAGCCCATTAGCAATCCAGGAAGCTTTGCAGTAGTTGATGAATACAATAATCCTGTGGCAGCAACTACGGTTTATGTAAAGGTTCCAGGACAAAGCGCTCTGCAGCCAGTAGTTTTGACTACATCTCCTGATGGCAGCCAGACCATAGGTCAAATTCCAGACTTTACTGCAGCTACCAGCGCAGATAATACCATCTCGGTTTACAAGACAAACACTGAGGCGCCAGAAAACCTGATTGGTTCTAAGCAGTTAACAGTAACAAATGAGATCTACAGCGAGGAAAACTCTAGCTTGAGTGCAAGCTCCGCAAGCCCTGTTGAGGGAGCTCAGGTTACGGTTAATGCAAGCCTCAAGAATACAGAAAATGCTGGTATTCCAAATAAAGAAGTCCTTATCGTCACCCCAGATGCCCCTCAAGGTATCTTAGGCTTGAGTCAGGCAGATGGAAGCGTTCTTACTAAGGACGGCTCACAGCCCATCACCTACACAGCGGGCAAGCAGGGCGTAGCTCAGACTATTGAGATGTATGAGGGCAATGCTAAGACCCCAGATAAGAAGCTCAAGACCCTTGAGGTTACCCCCATCAAGAACCCATCTGAACAGGGTAAACCATCATTTACTGATGCAAATGGCGCTCATGCCTCAACAGTATCCATTGATGAGGGCCCCAAGACTGCAGACGGACAAGAGCACTACACTGTAACCATTAAGCTGGTAGATATCTATGGCGATGCAGTTGCAGGCAAGACAGCAGAGCTCAGCCTTCTTGATAAGGCTGCCTCAAACAGCGCTCCAAGCAAGCTTCAATTTGGCAGCGTTCAAGAAGGCTCTGGCAAAGATGCCGGCACTTACACCATAAGCGTAAGCACTGAGACTGCGAGCACCTACAAGCTTGAGGCTCGCTATGATGAAAGCGCCACTGCAGGTGCAGGAGGCAGCCCAATAGTTGCCACCATTGGCTCAGAGCTCACCGCTGTATTTAAGGCAGGTGCTCTTGACTTAAGCAAGTCTGGCTTAGAGCTTAAAGATGCACAAGGCCAAGACCTCCCAGAAGAGGGTATTAGTGCAGGCACCCCAGTAAAGATCATCTTTACGCCTAAGGATGCCAAGGGCAATCCCGTAGAGCTAGAGGAAGGCCAAAAGCTCACGCTCACCATTCCACAAAATGGTGATCCCGCAAGCACTACGGTAGAAATCAGCAAGCAGCCTGATGGAAGCTACAGTGTTACCACGCCGCTTACCAAGGCAGGAGAAAGCGTAGAGATCACCTCTCAGATGGGTGAGAAACCCGGCCCATCTGCAAGCAGCAAGGTAGTTCCTGCTGCTCTTCATAGCGCAGAGATCAAGGATGCTGCAAGCACAGCAACCGCTGGTGTTGAAGAGCCTGCAGCAGGTAAGATCATCGCAAAAGACCAGTACGGAAATCCTGTAGCAGCTAACACCTCTCTGTATGTAAGCATGCCTGGTGACCAGAGCCTTCGCACGCTACAAACTAACGCTCAGGGTGAAGTTATGCTTCCTGCATTCACTACTAATACCGCAGGTCAGCAGCAGATCACCGTTAAGGGTCAAAACAGCCAAGAGGCTCCCGTTTTGGCAAGCCATAGCATAAATGTTGCAGCTTCTCCGCTTAACACCACTAATACACAGATGAGCATTAATCCATCTGCACCGGTAGATGGCGACAGCGTTGAACTTATCGTCATTATGAAAAATGACCTTAATGAGACGGTTTCTGGCGGTGACTATCTGGTAGAAATGCCTGATGGAAACCTCATTCCAGCCACGGCGGATGAGAATGGTCAGCTGATAAGAAAGACCCCGCATGAGGGATCTACGACCTTTACTCAAACAGCGCCTGCTCCATCTGCTGGTGAGCAAACCTTTAAGGTATACGTAGGAACAGAGAAGACCCCATCTGCCTTCAAGCATATTTCCTACACCTCTGCAGAGAATGCTTCCGAGCAAAACAAGCCTGTTACTACTGGTGATAAGGTATCTACGGCAAGCATTAGCACTGGTACCAAGAAGGCCGATGGAGAAGAGAAGCACATCATTACCGTGGTTCTCTATAACAAGTATGGTAAAGCCATTACGGGCCAAGAGAGCTCCATCCAGGCAGTTCTTAGTGTGGCACAAGGCTCTGTAGGCGAGCTTAGCACTGATAACATCAACAGCGCTGTAAGCATCACCGGCTTTACAGAGCAGGGCGATAAACCCGGCACCTATACTGCAGAGCTTAGCTCAATCAAGGCAGGCACAGTTTCTGTTCAAGTTAGTGCAGCTAGCGTAACTATTGGGGATGCACTCAGTGCTGCCTTTATCGCAGATGCACCCAGTGCAACAGAGTCTGTCTTTGAGGTAAAGCAGGCTGACGGTACTGATATTCCAGCACAAGGTGTAACTGCAGGCTCAACAGTTAGCTTGAAATACATTCCAAAGGATGCTCAAGGCAATAACGCTTCTGCCTCTGTGGGTGAGACTATCACGGTAAGCGTTCCTACTCACGATGCTACGGGTACTAAGGACGTTATCCTCACTAAGCAAAGTGATGGTAGCTACACCGGCACCACTGAGCTTACTAAGGCAGGGGATAGCATTACCCTTACACCTCAAGTAAATAATGCTCCAGGCAAGACTGCCTCTGTCAAGGTGACCCCAGCAGCGCTCAAGAATGTTTCAATTGAGCTCGCAGAGGATGCAAAGACTGCTGAAGTTAATGAGACTGAGAGCAATACTGGAACTATCACTGCAACAGATGAGTACGGTAACCCTGTAGCGCCTGGTACAAGCGTCTTTGTTAAGGTACCTGGCATGCAGGACTCAGATGAGCCTATAGAGCTTCAATTGCAAGAGCAAAATGGCAAGTCTCAGGCAAATCTGCCCAACTTTACACCTGCAAGCAGCATAGATAACAAGATTGCTGTACACAGTGCTAAGCCTGCTACAGATAGCAATAAGCTGGCAGAGGCAAGTATTGCGGTAAGCAATACTGCAATTGACAAAACTAAGGTAACGCTTGGCTACAGCCCAGACCAGCCTATTGAGTCTCAAACTGTGACCGTGGTAGCAAGCATTAAGAACAGTGAAAACAATCCTCTTGCAGGTAAGGAGCTTACGGTAGTGGTCCCTGGTTCACAAACAGGTATTGCTGCTAAGTCCTTACAAGACGGAAGCGTGGTTGATCGCCAAACCGAGCAGCCCATTAGCTTTACTGCAGGTGAGCAGGGCGTAGAGCAGAGCATCTACCTCTATGAGGGAGATAGTACGGCTGCAGAAGCACTGCTCAAGCAGGTAAGCTTTACTCCTGCAAAAGATAGCGCGCAAACAGGCAAGCCTGTATTTAGCGCAGAAGAAGATGCTATTAGCTCTCGTGCAAGGATGGCGGACTCTGACGATAAGACAGCAGATGGTCAAGCGACACATCAGATTATTGTTGAGCTGGTAAACAAGTATGGTGATCCAGTAAGTGGCTTGGCGAATAGCCTCAGTGCTCGCGCAATTAGCAAGAGTGAAAGCGGCCAAATCACTGCACTTTCCGGTCAGGACATAGCAGGACTCACTATTGCAAGCTTTGTAGAAAGCAAAGATACCCCAGGTACCTATACTGCAAATGTACGTTCTACTGTAGCAAAGCGCTATCTGCTTGAGGCTTTGTATACCGATAACAGCTCTTCTGCAGACGGTCCAGTAGCCTTGTCTCAGCCTCAAGTGATTTCAATTAACTCAGATCTTATCGCCAACTTTGTGGCTGGTAGCATAGATCAGACTCAGTCTGTCTTTAAGGTGACCCAAGCAGACGGAACAGAGCTTCCCGCTGATGGTGTTCCTGCTGGTGGCATGGTTAAGATTAGTTATGAGCCCAAGGATGCTCAGGGTAACCCCATTGTTCTTGATGAACCTATAGTGGTTACTGTACCTGGTGCACCTGGGCAGCCAGCCATAGAGCTCACCTTGAACAAGCAGCAAGACGGTAGCTACAGTAATACCACTCCACTCAAGACTGCAGGCAGCAATGCTGTGAGCTCTAAGATTGGAGAGGCTGCAGGCCCAAGCACTACTGTTATGGTTCTTCCTGGAGCTCCAGCATCCGCAAGCATTAGTGGTGCTGCTAGCACGGCTACCCAGGGAGAAGAGACAGCTTCTACCGGTGAGGTCACGGTGCTAGATCAGTTTGGCAATCCTGTAGCAAACAAAGAGGTCTACATCAAGCTTCCTGGCATGCAGGCTGCAGATCCAGCTACTCCTTTGACTCTTGATGCTCAAGGTAAGGCTCAAATCCCCGCCTTCACGCCAGATCAAACAGGGGAGCAGGCAATTGTGGTCTATGCTGATAAGGGCGCTCAAACAGAACTTACGCGCGCTACAGTGAACGTAAGCAACTCGCCTCTGGACAAGGGTAAGTCAAGCATTGTACTCAATCCAACGGCTCCTGTAGATGGTAAGCCCGTTGAGCTAGAGGCAGTTATCAAGAACAAGTTGGGTCAACCAGTAGGTGGTGGAACTTATCTTGTAGAGCTTCCGGATGGAAGCAATATTGAGGCTACCGCAGATGAAAATGGTAAGCTCATCAAGAAGACCCCAGATCCTGACGGCAGCACCAAGATAAGCTTTACAAGCCCAGATCCAAGTGCTGGTGAACAAAGCATTAAGGTTCACCTGGGAGATTCTGTTACAGAAGACCCCTTCTTAACTACAAGCTTTACTCCTGCAAAAGACCCAGATCTTATCGGCAAACCAGTCTTGACCGGCGAAAAGCCTTCCGTGGCTCAGATCACTACTGGCAACAAGAAGGCCAATGGTGAAGAGTTCCATGAGATTACCGTTAAGCTCTATGATAAATATGGTGAACCCATTAAGGGGGCAGCTGCTAAGCTAAGCGCAAGTCCCGCAGCTGACTTAAGTATTTCAGCCTTTGAGCCTCTTACTGATGACAATGGTGAGACTGGCGTATATCGTGCTAAACTCACCAGCTTAGTGGCTAAAAGCTATGAGACCAGCGTTTCTTATGAGTCAACTAAGATTGCTGACAAACTCTCTGCAAACTTTGTGGCAGATAGCTTTGATCTAAGCAAGTCTGAGATTGAAATCACCGCTGGTGGTAAGAAGGTCAATAAAGGTGATAATATCACCGCAGGTACCGAGCTTGAAGTGGTCTTTACTCCTAAGGACTCAAAGGGCAATCCAACCACGCTTGAACCTGGTAAGAAGCTTGTAATTGTGGTTCCTGGAATCAAGGATCCAATAGAACTTACAGCTAAGGGTGACGGAACCTATAGCACTACCATTACTCCAGAGCTTGCTGGCGAGGGAACTATTACCTCGGGCATTGGCACTACGGATGCTCCTGGTGCTCAAGATGGCCCAAGCTTTAACTTGGTGGTAGACCCCGCAAGTCCATCAGCAGTAGATTTTGGTGAGGTGGTAAGCAGAGGCCAAGCTGGTGAGGAGATAACCAATCCAGGAAGCATCATTATTAAAGATGAGTTTGGTAATCCTGTTGCTAATACACCCGTCTATATAACGGTTCCTGGAAGCACCAGTCCAGTTCCTGTAACTACAGATGATCAGGGTAAGGCTCAAGTTCCTGCCTTTACACCTGATAGCCCAGGAACTGCAAATATTAGCGTCTCTACCAATCCAAGTGGTCAGCCTGTCTTGGGTTCAAAAGAGATTCAGGTGGATCCTGCTAATGTTTCTAACACTCAATCAAGTCTCAACACCAATCCAGAGACTCCGGTGGACAGTCAAAGCGTGACTGTTGTAGCTAAGATTAAGGACAAGAACGGCGCTCCTTTAGCAGGAAGAGATCTGGTAGTTGAGCTGCCAAATGGCACTCAGATTGCAGCCACCAGCACAGCAGACGGTAGCGTAGTTGCAAAGGACAGTGCTCAGCCAATTAGCTACACTGCAGGCAAAGCAGGCAGCCAGGAGCAAATTAAGCTCTTTGAGTGCCAGAGCGTTCCTGCAACTGCCGCTGGCGATAAGCCTGCAGCTCCTGCAGAGGGCGAGAATAGCGCAGCTGTTGAGAACAATGCAGCTGCCGATAAACCCGCAGCTTCTGCAGAGAACGGCACAGCTGATGCAGCTCCTGCTGAGAATGGTACAGCCGGAGAGAAGCCCGCTGAGTCCACTGCACCTGCAGCGCCCGCAGCTCCTGCAAACGAGATTTGCGTACTTAACCCTGTGCCTATTGCTACAAAGAGCTATGTGGTTGCACAGGATCCCGCTCTTATCGGAAAGCCTTCCTTAGAGAAGTCTCAAGTAAGCATTACTGAGGGCAAGAAGAAGGCTGACGGCCAAGAGGCACATAAGGTAACTGTAAGCTTGAATGATGCTTATGGCGCAGCTATCAGTCAAAAGGCTGCTGACTTAAGCCTTGAAGAGCTGGCCTCTGATAAGAAACTTACTATCTCAGCCTTTAGAGAGATTAAGCCCGGCGTTTATGAGGCAAGCATTGTATCCACAGAAGCAGGAGACTTCCAGCTTCAAACTAAGCTTGCAGCACAAAACCTGGGAAGCAAGTTGAGCGCAAGCTTTGAGGCAGCAGATCCTGCTAACAAGGGATACAGCCCTGATAATTCTGGTATCACCATTACCACTCCTGAGGGTCAGGTGATTTCTGATGGCACAGGCAACTCAGGTGGAAGCGGACCTGGAACTACCGAGCCCGGCAAGCCCATCATCATTGTCTTTACTCCAAAGAATGATAAGGGTGAGCCAACTGAGCTTCCAGAAGATACTACCGTTGGATTGATCATCAACGGCAAGCCTGTTGATGTAAATCTTACTCGCCAGCCTGACGGAACCTATACCGGCAGCTTCACTCCTGAGGGAGAAGGCGATACTACTGTTGGCATTATCGTTAATGGTGGTGCTGGTCCATCTGTGGTAATTACCGTGGCCAAACCCAAGCCTGATGGTGGTAATACAGATGGCGATAAACCCGGCGCATCTGATACACCTGGTTCAGGTTCGGGAACAGACGCAGGGGCTGTCGATAATAGCGGCAACACCGGCAACATTGCTGGCAGCTTGAGCGGTGCTACTACTGCTGATGATGCAGCTGCTCAAAAGTTGCAAGAGCGCGTTCAAAAGAGAATCCCTAAGACCTCTGATGCTCGTGCTGAGCGTGGTGCCCTGGCAGGACTCTACGCTTCACTTGCAGCTATGAGTTTTGCTTTAGCGTATAGACTTGGCTTTGCTCGCAAAGAAGATGAGCAGGATAAGGAGAAGTAAGTTACGCTCTAATCTATAAGCTCAAGTTGCTACAAGCACCTATAGGCGGCTACAAGCGGCAATACGCAATAAGCTGCCTATAGCTCAGGTTTAAAAGAGCTTTATAAACTAAAAGCACCCGCTCGAAATCTTCTTCGGGCGGGTGCTTTGTGTTACTTGAGAAACAAAAAACTTAGCAGCTCATATTTCTAGAAAGAGGAACAACCAAAGGATCCAAGGTTATAGGGTCATCTATAATCATGCAATTAAGCTCATAAAGCTCGTGCATAAGTTCTGCCTTAATAATATCTTTAGGCTTGCCCTGCGCAATAAGCCTTCCTTCTTTTAGCGCAAAGATATGATCGGCATAGCGGGTAGACAGATTAATATCATGTAAAACCATGACAATGGTGGTACCTTTTTGCAGATTTATCTCTTTAAGGGTATCCAAAATATCTACCTGATAAGAGATGTCTAAATAGGTGGTAGGTTCATCTAAGAGCAAAATATTGGGGTTTTGGGCAAGGGCTAAGGCAATCCAGACGCGCTGTCGCTGGCCTCCGCTGAGCTCATCTACACAGCGCTCTGCTAATGAGGAGACCCCCATAAGCTCTAAGGCTTCTTGGACCTTGTTATAGTCCTCTTTGCTCATACCTTGAAAAGCTTTTCTATAGGGATAGCGTCCTCTAGCAACAAGATCTGCAACTCTAATGCCCTCAGGAACAACAGGACTTTGTGGTAAAAGGCCAAGTTTTTGGGCCAAGAGTTTGCTTGGCCAGCTGGCTAAGTCTTTACCATCAATTATTATAGAACCCTCTTTTGCCTTTAAAAGTCGAGCTAAGGCCTTTAAGAGTGTAGACTTACCACAGCCGTTGGCGCCCAAGATAACGCTAATTTTGCCTTGTGGAATATCCAGACTTAAATTAGAACTAATGATTTTATCGTCATAGGCAAGAGTCAAGTCTTTTACCTGTAGTGCGGCTGAAAACTCAGTTAAGTTATTAGTTTCTGTGTCCATAGTATTGCACTTCATCATAGGCTTGTTCATTATACTGCGCTGCCTTTCTTGTTAATTCTTAGCAAGAGCCAAAGAAGGTACGGGGCTCCCAAAATGCCTGTAACCACACCAACCGGGTAGTGAGTAGGAAGCAATAATTGACTTAAGGCTTCTGCCCCCAAAACCAAAAGAGCACCCACTAAGGCTGCAGAAAGAGGGTGGTTTCTGCCGCTTTTGCTTAAGCGAAGAGCTATGGGCCCTGATAAGAAAGCAACACTTGCTACCGGACCTGATTGTGCGGTTGCAAAGGCAATGAGAAAGAGCGCGGATACCATAAGGCACAGACGCAAGGATTGTGGTCTGGCTCCCAGGGCGCTGGCATATTCATGGCCTAACTCTAAAATTTGCAGTCGTCTGTCGCATAGGACTATGACAAGGCCAAAGATAATTACCACCAAGGCCAAAAGAGGTATTTGCGATAAATCCGCACTGTTAAGAGAGCCAGATAACCAGCGCAGGGCAGAGCCCACATCATATTGTGAGGCTCTTAGAAGAAGAAAGGAGATACCTGCAGATAAGAAGGCCTGAAAACCTATACCCACCAAAATAAGGCGTGCTTGCGAGAAATCCTTACCCTGTGAAATAAGGTAGATAGCAAGAGCAACTAAAAGACCACTTATAAGAGCCATAAGAGAGACGGTGCTGCCAGGAAGCTTAAAGACCAAAATGCCAAAGACTGCAGCAATACTTGCGCCAGAGCTAATGCCGATAATATCGGGGCTTGCCAGGGGGTTTCCTAAAAGCTTTTGAAAGCTGTTTCCAGCCAGACCAAAGGCAAAACCCACCAAAGCTCCCAAAAGAACGCGAGGTAGGCGCAATTCTAAAATGGTAAAGCTTGCTCCAGATACTTGCTCTCCTGCAAGAACTCTAAAAATGGTATGTGGATCATAAAAGCTGTTTCCAAACATCATAAGTATAGAAATAAGGACAAAAAGAAAAGCAGTTAAAACTAATAAAAGTGCAATATCTTGCCTTTTTCTATGTCTCAGGGATTCAATAAGTTTTTGAGTTTTGGCGCTGGGGCTGGCATTGGCGCTGGCGTTGCCAATGACGCTGGTGCTAGTGCCAGCCATAAGCTCAGCCTTCACGCTGCCGCTGGCATTGGCGCTGGCGCATGACCCTGTTTTATCGGCAAGATTGTTAGTAATATCTGCGTTGTTCTTAGTCAAATTGAATTTACTCATAGTGATCTAAGCCTCAGCTTCCTAACAATGGCAATAAAGACAGGAGCACCCATAAGTGCTGTTACAATGCCAACTTCTAGCTCACTGGGACCTCCGCTTAAACGCCCAATAACATCGGCAATGAGCAAAAGAGATGCTCCACTTAAGGCAGAAAAAGGTAGCAGCAGTTTCATGTTGGGGCCAAAGATTATCCGCATAGCATGAGGAACCATAAGTCCCACAAAGGCTATGGGGCCAGCTAAGGCGGTGCATGATGCGCATAAGAGTATGGCAGCTAGTGCTGCAAGAGCTCTACAGCGCTGAACCTTAAGGCCCAGACTTGCAGCCATCTCATCTCCCAGAGCCAAGGTGTTTAGACCTTGGGCAAGCCAGAAGGCTAAGGCAAGCCCTATAAGTAGGCAGGGTAAAAGGGTATGAATATCTTCCCAGCTTGCTCCACCCGTGCTTCCCACTTGCCAAAACCTAAATTGATCCATTACTTGACTGTTGGGCAGCATGATGGCATTAACCAAGGCTTGCAAGGCTGTGCTTGCTGCAGCACCTGCAAGGGCAAGTTTCATAGGACTTGCTCCGCCCTGACCAATAGAGGCGAGCCCATATACGGCAAGGGCTGTGATGCTTGCGCCCACAAAGGCTAAAAGTAGATATGACATACCGCTTTGAATGTGAAAGTAGGCAATACCTATAACCACAAAAAGAGAGGCGCCGGTATTTACTCCCAAAATGCTTGGATCGGCAATGGGGTTTCTGGTTATTGCCTGCATGAGAGCTCCCGCTACACCCAAAGAAGCCCCAGCCAAAAAGCCAAAAAAGGTTCTAGGGATGCGCGCATCAATAATATTAGAAAAAGTTTGGGCGTCTGCAAAGTCTTGAGTGCTACCCAAAAGCCCAAAATGAGCTAGAACAAAATCAAAGGACACAGACCTTGCACCCCAGGCCACAGATGCACAGAGCGAAATAATGCAAAGCAGCACACAAAGACCAAGACCCGCTATGACGCGAGTCTTGCTTGCAGTAGCCAATGATCTTGGTTTTGATTTTGATAGTGCTTTTGGTCTTATTGAACTATTCATAGTATCAGCGGCTATCTTATTTAATATTGCCAGCTGCTTCATTCAACAGATGCAAATACTCATCTATAGTTGCAGGAATAGAGAGTACAGAAGGGGTAGAAGCGCCTCCCAAAATACCGGCTCCATCAATAAGAGCAACGGCGCCATTTTTAATAGCAGGAATGCTGCACATAAGAGGGTCTGCCTGCATGGCTTTTAAGAGCTTTTCATCGCCATAGGTGATAAGAAGTTCAATGTCAGAGAGCTTATCGGCATTTTCTCTACTGATGGTAACTGAGAAATCCTCGGCGTTTTGAGCTAAGGCTTTAACTGAGTCAGGAAACTTGAAGCCCAAGTCTGTTAAGAAGGCAGCACGTGGATCAGAGGGAAGGTAGACAAAAAACTTACTCATATCATCAGCGCTTACCCAGAAAAATGCAGCCTTTTTACCAGCTAAATTGGGGTACTGAGCAATCTTTTCTGCAATGAGCTTATCGGTTGAATCAATGAGCTCTTTTGCCTCTTTGCTAAGACCTAGTGCAGCAGCATTTTGCTTTACCTGGTCTCTCCACAGGGTTTGCCAGGGTTTATCGGCATATGAAACCACAGGAGCAATCTTGTTGAGTTTGGCATAGTCTTCATCACTCATGCCTGAGTAGGCCGATAAGATCACATCTGGTTTGGCATCAGCAACAGCCTCAAAATCAATGCTTCCATCAAGATCATTGAAGACCCTTGGCTGCTCTACTCCCAGATTTTTAAAGGCTTCATCTGTCCAAGGGTGTAGCTTATTTTGAGTGGTAAGACCAAAGTTAGCAGCAGAAACCCCAACAGGAGCAATTCCTAAAGCTAAGGGTGTATCATGGTTTGCCCAAGCAATGGTGACTACACGCTCAGGTTTTTTGGGGATAGTTACCTCACCTTGAGCATTCTTGATAGTCAAAGGAAAGCCTTCTTGTGTGTTTGCCTGCTCGCTTGAAGAGCTGCTTTGAGTATCTGTAGATCCTTGTTTGGAGCATGCGCTCAGTCCAAAATTTAGGCAAGATACCAGGCATACAAGGCTCATGCAAAGAGCTATCTTTGCTAGTTTACGCTTATTCATATGAAACCTCCTCCTTCGTAAACAAGTGCAATAATAGCAAAAAACTATAGATTGAGAAAGCTAACTTATTATATTTTATCTAGCTTTATGTATTATTATTTAGCCTTATCATCATGAGCTATTGCATAAAATATGCCACAGATCACAGGTGAACACTGGCTTATTTATCATATCTATGCTTAAGAATGTTTTGGTGCTCTTATGCTAGCAAGGGCTTAAGCTAGTAAGCTTGATCCGCTAGGATTTAGCTTGGAAAGTTAAAGTCTCATGTATGTAATAAAAATGTAGTTTTAGTATGCGGCTTGATTTTTGTTTAAAAAAGGTAGGTGAATTTATATCATAAGCATAGGCTCACCCCGAAATAATGATTGGAGGTGAAAGTCATGAAAAAAGGATTTCTGGTTTCCAAGGTAGTTATAGTACTAATCTATACGTTCGTATTGTTGTCTATTAAATATATTACGAATCCACGTGGCATTAGTCTTCTGTCTAATATGGGCGACAACGGTATTAATCTTATTCCGTTTGCGACCATCAGTCATTATTTGGCCAATATTGGTCATTATAATGATTCCATAATTTTAGGTGGGCTGTTTTCTTTTTTTATGTTTGTGCCTCTGGCTATAATTATCGGCTGCTTTGACGTATTTTCTAAAAATTGTAACAAAGTGCTAAGCGTATGTTTAATTGTAGCCGCAGTGCTTTTATATACGATTATAGCTCGAGTGCTTTTATTGGCTGTATTTGACATAGATTCTGTTGTGCTGCGTGTTGTGGCAGCGATCGTTTGTTATATCTTATTTACAAAGATATTTCTTAGAAAGGCAGTTAGACATGAAGATTTATAAGGCTGTTTTTCCGTTTCTATTATCTCTAGCTCTATTTCCAGGTATGGCTCTCGCATCAGATAATAGTAATTTGAGTTCTAATGAAAACACTACTGCTGAGAGCGTAGCATTTATTAAAGATTTAAGTGCTAAGTATAAGATTGATTTGAGTAAAACGGTAATTGCATATAATAAAACTCCTGAACCAATCGTTATTCCAGATGGAATGAGTAATTATATTAATCCCGTTACTAAAGAGTACTTCATTTTTAGTAAACCTTCTGAAAAGAGTTCAGTTGCAAGAGAGTTCAATTTTGATATTTATCGTTATGTGAGAGGGCCAAGTTTTTCTATTTCTTCATCTACCCTTAGTGTTTGGGCGCAAAGCGTATTGTATGATGGAGAGGAAAGCTACTCTAAACCAGCTTATGGAAGTACCTATACTATTCGCTTGGCCCATGAAGGTCTATTTGGAAGAGCAAAAGGGGTATCGTTTCCCATAAATAGTTCTCAGACCTCGACATTTGGTTCCTCATGGAATACAAATAAGAAGGTTTATGTAGAAGTTGATAATGATGGAAGTTTTCATGAGTCTAGACAGAATCTTGTAGGAAATGGAGTCGTTTACAATATGTAGGTTCGCTGATGTGGGATAAAGGTTAGATCAAAAGTTGAATGCAGATTTAGATGTAAATAGATGAGGGTCCTGGTAGTTATTACATAATTATCAGGACCCATTCTTTTGTTTAAAGGATGAAAGCAATATATTATTTGTTAGTAATTGCTTATAAACTATTTACGTGTTGAATTCTAGGAATTCTTTTAACACTATCAGCATAAAATTCATTACGCTCCTTCATGCTGCAAAATCCTTAGCTGCTCGCTTACCATGGTGGCAAAAAGACCTTGCTGCTCAATAAGGCGCTGGGGACTTCCCTCTTCTACCAGTTGTCCCTTTTGAATTACCAAGACCCTATCTGCTGCTAAAGCTTGCGGGATGCGATGGGTAACAATAACAGAAGTCTTACCTTTAGTTAGATCTATAAGGGTATCAAAGAGTTCTGCCTCATAAATTGGATCAATGGCACTGGTTGGCTCATCTAACAACAATACTGGGGTGTTTCTCATGAGTGCGCGAGCGATAGATAAGCGCTGCTGTTGACCACCTGAGAGTTCTTGTCCACCAAACTCAATACCAAGCTTCTTATCGAGTGCAAGTCCAGAACTTGAGTGCATAGTGTCAAGCACCTCTTGCACTTCTAGATCGCTATGCTCACCAAAAGCAATATTATCTTTCACGTCTAGAGCAAAGGTATGAGGCTTTTGCGGCACCATAGAGATATGCTCTCTCCAGCTATCAAGGTTTTCATAGCTAAGAGGCATGCCAGCAACTGCAATGCTTCCTGCTGTGGGAAGGCACATACCAGTTAAAAGCTTTAATATGGTGGACTTGCCAGCACCGTTTTCTCCCACAATAGCAATGCGCTCACCTTCTTTAATACTAAAGCTCACATTTTGTAGTACTGGCACTTCAGGAGCACTGGGATAGGCATATGATACTCCTTGAAAGCTAATGAGGGCATCCGTTTCTTGTGCAAGTTCTAATACCTTTGCGCTTAAGTCAGCCGCATTATGTTCGTTATCTTCGCGGGTGGCTAAAAAAGCCTTTAAGTCTTTAAAGAAAAATGCTTTCTCACTGATAAAAGAGATGTTGTCTACCAGGCTATTAATAGTTGCCTGTAAGGCTAAGAAGGCTTGCAAAGAAGCAGCTAAGGTAGAAATCAAAATCCCCATGGTGCTTGCTTTGTTTAAGAGCAAAAAGATAGCAAGCGCATAACCTGCAACACCTACTACCAACAAAGGCAAATTTCTCAGAATGCCCTTGTGGCGCTGAGTTCGCAGGTGACTTAAGAGTGAGCGGCGATTTTCTTGAAATGCTTGCAGGAAAAAGTCTTGCGTCTTATTCAGACGAAGATCAATAAATGCATCTCTTTGCAAATAGAGATGAGAAATGTATTCAAGAAAGCGAGCCTGAGCCGCACGCACTTTAATACCAAGCCAATTTTGCTCGCGCATGCTCACATAGGCAAAAGTCAAAGGCAGACTTGCTAAAAAGAGTGTTACGGGTGCCAGTACAGAGATGGTTGCAATCAAGAATACATATGAGAGAAGGGTGACCACATCTTTTAGAATGCACGAATACAAAACAATATAGTTTGAAGGGCGACTTTTAGACTCATTTACCACAATGCTGAGCATGTCAAAGGTCTCAGGTTTATCAAAAAACCTTAAGGTTTTAAGGCTTAAACCCTTCTTTAACATAATCTCTTGCATGTAGGTGCTAATGTCTTCATTCATACGACCAGATAAAGAAAAGGCAAGAGTTTGAAAGATGGCGGAGCTTAAAAATAGCAATGCCCAGGCTAGCACAATATAGCCCAAAGGAATGCTAGCGGCAAAATTATTGGGGCCCTCTTGAGCAAAATGTTGCACGGTAAGACCTAACAAGACAGTAAGCACTGGAGCGATAAGACCTTGCAACACCAACATGATGCTCATGCCAATAAAAGGTAGCCGAGAAGAGCGCATCACAAAAGGGATTGCATAAAAAGGGGCAGCTATCTTTTCTAGGTTAAAGCTCTTAAAGGCCATAAGGATCTCCTTCATTTTTAAGGATTAATGAGATTTCTTCTTCGCTTACATCACAGTTCTCGTCTAAAGGTCTCAAATGATGTGAAGCCAGTTGCTTTTGTCTTGTAATATATGCGTCATCCAAACATTCAAAAAAATTTGTTATTTGCTCAAATGCTGTAGACTGGAAGTATTGGGGGTAGATCTTACCTGTTCCGTCTATCAGATCTCTCGAAAAAGGGTGGCAGTAAAAGACAGGTATATCTTTATTAATAAGGCAGTTGAGCTCATAGTCAATTAATAAATTTGGGTCAGTACTAAGGCTCTTAAAATCACTATGAACTAACTGTAACTTTTTTCTTGCTACCTTCTGAGCATCGTTAACAGTTCTCACCAACTCCGGCTGTTCAAGTAAACGAATGATATAGGCATAGTAGAGAGTGGCTCGAACTATTTGCCTTGCGAAACTAAAGTTGTCTTTGTTGCAAATTAAAAAGCTCTTTATTTTGTTCTTGTTAGATTGTAATTGAAGGTAACCTTTTTCCAAACCGTCTAAAAAGGAACTTAAATGATTTGCAGGAGGTTGAAATTTTAAGTTTTGAATAGGTTGATTCATGGGGGCAGAATGAACTTTCCCTCTCATTTTAACCTCTAGATTTAAACTCCTTTCATGAATCGGATGAGGGTATACATAATGATATCTGTTTGAACCGTAAACCTGGAGCCCCCCCATCATTGGAATTTCATCATCACCATCTTCTAGATTCTGTAAAAATCCAGTTAAAAGTAACGACCTCTCTTCAGTTTCAGAAAAAATTTGCTTCGTGTTATGAAAAAAAGTTTCAGCATCTACTATCTTTATTGAGGTTTTAGTGGCTAGTATATTTTCAAAATGACCATCTGTAAAATTAAGCGCATCACAAAAAGCAACAGTCGTTCCAGTACGTTTCCAAAAGTTTTTAATGTCTTGCGTGTTGGAAAGAGCTTTGAAATGGAGTCCTTCTGCCCATCCGTAAGATTCTTTTGTGTATGCTCGCGGTATTACAGATCCATCAAAACCTATTTCATTCATTAGTTCAGTGATAAGATTTTCATTCTTTAAAGATCGTGGTTTATAGAAAATAGAAAATCCGTTATCGAACCTAAACCTATAAACTTGTTCCCCACAGTTATGGGAGTCAGATCCAACAGGCTCTATAAAGGATATCTTATTCAACGGTTGTTTAAAGTATTCCTTTATTACGGGTATATCATAGGCGAAGCGCTTTAGGCATTTTATAAACCCGAGGGTAAGATTGTTGATGTGTGTTTCGAGCTGTTGGTTGTAGAAATTGAACTGATTTTTAAAAGTTTTTGGTAGAATTCCAAGTTTTGAATCCTTGATGAAGAGTGATTGGTATGCCGTGTATTCAGAGATATTTTGAACCTCAACACCATTTTTTAGCTCACTGATTAGGTAAGCCACTGCAGGGAGGACGCTTTGGTCACAATAGATTGCAAGATAATCGGAAAACTTGTTGAGTGTAGACCTATTGTCTGAGATAGGAATAGCATTAGATAGAGAGTTGAGAGCTGAGTCAATTTGTTCCAAGGAGTGCTCAATTATTTCATTGAATAATAAGGCTCTGCAGTTATCTATATATCTCGGCAATTGACTCAGCTCCTTTAATAGTTAGCTCAGACTGCTAATAAACTCTGAGAAATCTTGAGTGTCAAAATTCTTAGCAATGAGATCAAATTGATCAGCAGTTGATGCAATAACTCCTTGGGTACCAGATGCGCAGCATGTACTAGTTACATCGATTACGCCATGTTTCTTGCCTAATAGCCCAAGTGAGAGATCGTTCAAGCCAGTCATTTAAACTCCTTTCCGCAAAGCCTTAGACCAAAAATATACCTTTGGCAGTTCTGCGTGAGAAAGTACTTTTCGGCAAATGGAGTTAAATATTCGGTTAGCGGAAATTTCGAGTTATAGGACAAAAAGTGTGTCTGGGGCAATTATTCAGTTAGGTATGGATAAGGGCTTGTATGATGCAGTTTACCCCACACTAAACCATCACCCCATCTTGGTGGTACATCTGTCTCTTTTTGATTGCTTGCATAGATTTCATACAAGCGTTCAATGTCTGCATCAGTTGGCATTGACCGTATTGATTGTGGGCTAAGATTAGGCTTTTCGCTATGCATATAGCAATACCAATACACTGCCTTAATTCTGCGAATGAGACTTTAGCTCCCTATAGTTTCTAAGAAGAGCTTTGATCTGGGTATTTGTGCCACCTTCTATGTAATTATTTGTTGTAGGAAGTTATCTTTCTTTAGTGATATTAGGATCTAAATAGGTAAAGAGCGCTTCAGCTATTTATAAGGGCTATAAGCCCTCTTCTGGCCTTTCTAAGGGGTTCGTGGGTATATTTTTTTCTTTTTGTTGATAACTGACTTTTCATTTAGAAACTCACTTCAAGACTCACACCATTGCATAAAGCTCTCAAGCCACCACTGGGCTTGTTGTAGGTTTTCTATATGTATCAGTTCTTGGGAGAGCCTATAAGTTTTTCTAGACATAAGCCAAGAAAGAAACAACTTAAACTCGCGTGATACGGTGGTGTTGGTATGCGTTGTACTGAAGTTACAGCTCCTACAACGAAAACCTTGTTTGCCTGATTTTGTCTTCCCATTTCTCTTCATTTGACCACCGCACCTAGGGCAAATCTTATTATTCACAGCAATCTCCTTAAATCAGAGTACTTTTTTGTCTGATTTAAGGGTATCTATCTGGGAAAACGTTAAATACTAGACACACCTTTTGTCCTATAAGCCCGATACAGTGTATCAATTGAGTGTATTAGTGGACACTAAACTAATGCGATTCAGGTTATCGAAGCTACTCTATAAAGAGAAGATCTAGACACAAACACTATTTTTCAATTAGCATAATTATATAATCATCTTAAATAGTAAATATTCTAGTTTCTGTGCATCACTTAGATTTAACTTATCACAAGCCTTATTATCACTTGGGTTAGCCGCTATTCTTTTTCTTACAATAAATAAGACATCATAATTTCTTTCAAGGTATTTAAGACCATTTCCTTTTGTTCTACATGCGACAATTGCATAGGCACATTTCTCCTGCTTTAATTTAGTTAATCCATCCTTTAAGGCATCTTCATAATCTCCTTTACTCCAAATCCCAATTTTATAATCCTTACCTCCAATATTGATATTATATGTTTTGCAGACTTCTTTTCTTCCTTTTTTAATATCTTTAGGCGGAGTGCATTTTCCTTGTAAAATCTTATCCAATTTTTTTAAAGTGCTGGTCTTGCCTGTATTAGCACTTCCTTGTAAGACTATAATCTGCATATCAGTTCCTTTCTATTAGATATTTGATAAAATTTTATCTGCAAGGTTTATATGGGTTTCAAGCTTCTACCCATATGGTTTCATCAATAACACTATTTGTTAAAAACACTGCGTGTGATCCAACGCGCGAGAGGATAATTCCTTTTTAAATTGATTGGTATAAATGATCTCAAGTTTCATACCTCTAATGCTCGCTTTAAATCAGCAATAGAAGAATATCGCGGTGTATCAGGATTATCTAAAAGCCTTCTACCTTCCTCAATGGCCTCTATAGTTGTTTTATTTGGAACATCTAACTTCAGCTCAAAAGGTATGCTATTCGTGCGAATGGCCGCTTTAAGAAACATATTAATAGCAGTAGTCATGTTTAAGCCTAGCTCACTAAAAACGCGCTCTGCCTCAGCTTTGACCTCTTTATCTGTCCTTATATTCAAATTAGTGGTAGACACATACACCACCTCCTCTTGATCAGAGAATAGCTAATTATAATTACAAAGTCAATACTATGTAATGCTATTAGCTAGCTTTTTATAATAACTAGGATGTGTTCTAATGCCCACATTAAGCTTTAACAACAAAAAAGCTCCCAGTAAAGGGAGCTTAAATCATAACACTGGATGCTTGGTGTCTGTTGTTGAGGCTTATAGGCCAAAATGTGTGTAAATCACTCTATCCAATAAGGATATGAATTCTTATGATGAAGCTCTTCCCAAACAACTTTATCTCCCCATTCTTTAGGACCATCTTCTAGCTGTTGTGCATACGGACTATAGCTTTGATATAAGAGATCTATATCATCATCTGTAGGCATAACTTGTAGAAGTTCTTTAGGTGGCTTTGGCGATTGTGTATGCATATAACACCACCAAAAGATGGCTTTTACTCTACGCATTAAAGATAGTCCCCTATGGTTATTTAAAAGCGCTCTTAGTTGAGCGTTGACTTTGCCTTCTATCAGGTTATTGGTACTAGGTAGGGGACCTTCTTTTGTGAGATGACTATCTAGATAGTTAAAAAGCACTCCTTTATTTATGAGTCTAGATAGCGAGCTTCTTGCCTTTCTAAGCCGCTCGTGGGTATAGCATTTCTTACCATTAATAATGCTTTGTTCTTCTAGAAAATCTGCCCAAAACTCACACCAATTAAGATAATTTTCTACCCACCACTGTGCTTGCTGTATGTTTTTTAGACTCATAAGATCTAAAGCTAATTTATAAAGCTCTTGTCCAGCTAAAAGTTTAGGACGTGAGGTAGTGTAGCGCCTCACTTGAGAATATACGTGAAACAAACAACGCTGCACCTTTGTATGTGGCCATACCTGCTTTAGTGCACTCATAAATCCAGAGCCACCATCACTTACTACAAGATCTGGAGCAGCTATAGGCTCTAAAAGAGCTATCCTTTGCTCTAGTGGTTTCTCTTTTTGCTAAATACCAAGAGATAATATAGCTACCTGAATGTGCTATAAGTACAACAAATTTATTATCAAGCCAAATACCATCAACATAAATTATGCGATGTATCTCTCCTGTATGCTCTGGCATGGGCCATATAGACCAATATTTAGCCGTATGGCGCCTAAACGTCCGCGCGCTCTTAGACATCTCTGACTTAAGTTTTCTTTGATAGCAGCCAAGCTAAAAACTCTTCGAAATACTTTGCATCTTGATCATACGAAATAACTTTTGATGCCCCACAGTCTTTACAGCGCCATCTCTGTTTACC